>NZ_JAAUVM010000002.1:0-490260 GCF_012030485.1 Pseudomonas sp. B14(2022) | reverse complement strand
GGTTCAACTCCTAATCTAAATTGGAATGTCACCACCATCGCTACCAAACGATGTTTAGGGTGGTGACCGTACGCAGATTGGTAGACCGGTGATTAGGACCCGGTGCACCCGAAGGTGCCCTGCGCACGGCCACCATAACGCAGGGCCGAAAAAAAGCGCCTTGCAGAAGGGGGCGCTTAGCGCCTAATCACTCGTGGTCTACCAAACCCCGAGTCACTGAATTGGCAGTGACCGCCGAAGACTAGCCACGTGATTTGAGCGGCGCAAGCGCTTGGGATTCTCTCGGAAACGTCCTGCAAGTTAAAGGGAAATGTCACGGCTGCGACTGTTCCTACACTTGCCAAACACCACCGATTCTGGGAAAACCCCAGCCTTTACGCCTTCAGCGAGAACCCCATGAGCCCCGACGAACTCCAGATCACCGACACCCGCCCAGGCACCGGCAAAGCCGTGGTCAAGGGCGCACTGATCACCACCCAATACACCGGCACCTTGGAAGACGGTACGGTCTTCGATTCGTCCTGGGAGCGGGGCAAGCCGTTCCAGTGTGTGATCGGCACCGGGCGGGTGATCAAGGGCTGGGACCAGGGATTGATGGGCATGCAGGTCGGCGGGGTGCGCAGGTTGTTTGTGCCGGCGCACCTGGCGTATGGCGAGCGGTCGATGGGCGCGCATATCAAGCCCAACAGCAATCTGCGCTTTGAGATTGAGTTGTTGGAAGTGCTGACGCGGGATGATTAATCTCGCAAAAACTTGACCCACCGGCTCGTAGGCAGTTGCCGAGCGCAAGCGAGGCTGTGTTCGCGGTGTGCCAGACGAACCGTTGACGCAGCCTCGCTTGCGCTCGGCAGCTACGGGATTTGGCGAACCTGCCACCTCACATTCAAGCATCGGCGGCTCCAAGATTGGGGTTCCTGAACCCTCCCTGAAGAATCTTCTTATTCACCATATGGAAACTTTCCTACGGTTTACTCTCCTTAAGTCGGGGCGTAAGCTTCGCGCGTTTTCATCAATAGCGGAGACCCTCAGTGGGTACTTGTTCGAGTGACAGTTGTCGGCCGGTCTCGGTAACCGGCACATACTTGGCAAGATAACGCGCATTTTTTCGATGCCGTTGTCTCGCCACCTAGCGAGAAGCGGCATCCCGGCAGCGGCCAGTCCTGGCTGTTGTCCGATCCCTCTCATCGACGCTGACCAGCACCCGGTTAACCTCGGGATGCTACGGACGCGCCTGCCTTTTACGGCGGGCGGGCCGGGCTGACTGTGCCTATGAAACGGGCGCGGTGGGACAGGCAGTACCTGCACGACGGTTTTTTCCTCGCGCAGGAGTAACACACCATGAACCTCACTCTGTTGAAAGAGTTCTTCGCCGGCTTCTTGCGGACCCGGCATATCGCCCGGCATTTCCGCCGCCTGGCGATGCTCGAAACCGTGACCGATGCCAGCGTCAGCCGCGAAGTGCCGCCCACTCTGGCGCAAACCCTGGTGGTCGCGGCCAATAGCAGTGCCGTGCAATTGCTCGGTACGTTGGGCAGCCATACCGAGGGCTTGAACAGCCTGGAAGCCGACGCCCTGCGCGTGCAATACGGCCTCAATGAAGTCGAGCACGAGCAGCCGCTGCCGTGGTGGGTGCACCTGTGGCACTGCTATAAAAATCCGTTCAACCTGCTGCTGACCTTGCTGGCGGTGATTTCCTGGCTGACCGAAGACATGAAGGCCGCCACGGTGATTTTCTCCATGGTGGTGCTCTCGACCCTGCTGCGCTTCTGGCAGGAGGCCAAGTCCAACAAGGCCGCCGATGCCTTGAAAGCCATGGTGAGCAACACCGCCACGGTGCTGCGCCGGGATGATGCCAAGCGCGTCGAATTGCCGATCAAGCAGTTGGTGCCAGGTGACCTGATCGTGCTCTCGGCCGGTGACATGATCCCCGCCGACTGCCGCGTGCTCAGTGCCAAGGACCTGTTCGTCAGCCAGGCGGCGATGACCGGTGAGTCGATGCCGGTGGAGAAGTTCGCCCAGCAGCAGGACGCCAGCACCCGCAACCCGCTGGACCTGGAGAACATCCTGTTCATGGGCACGAACGTGGTGTCCGGCGCCGCGACGGCGGTGATTTTGACCACCGGCAACAGCACCTATTTCGGTGCGCTGGCCCAACGCGTGACTGCCACCGACCGTGCAACCACCTCGTTCCAGCAGGGCGTCAACAAGGTCAGCTGGCTGCTGATCCGCTTTATGTTCGTGATGGCGCCGCTGGTGTTGTTCATCAACGGTTTCACCAAGGGCGACTGGACCGAAGCGCTGCTGTTCGCGCTGTCGATTGCCGTGGGCCTGACCCCGGAAATGCTGCCGATGATTGTCACATCCACGCTGGCCAAGGGCGCGGTATTCCTGTCGCGCAAGAAGGTTATCGTCAAGCGCCTGGATGCGATCCAGAACTTTGGCGCGATGGATGTGCTGTGCACCGACAAGACCGGCACCCTGACCCAGGACCGGATTTTCCTGGCGCGTCACGTGGACGTGTGGGGCGAAGAGTCTGACGATGTGCTGGAGATGGCTTACCTCAACAGCTACTACCAGACCGGCCTGAAAAACCTGCTGGATGTGGCGGTGCTGGAGCATGTGGAGGTGCATCGCGAGCTGAAGGTCGGCACCGCGTTCCAGAAGATCGATGAGATCCCGTTCGACTTCAACCGCCGTCGCATGTCGGTGGTGGTGGCGGAGCAGGGCCAACCGCATTTGCTGATCTGCAAAGGCGCGGTGGAGGAGATCCTCTCGGTGTGCAACAGCGTGCGCCATGGCGAGGTCAACGAAGCGCTGACCGACGACTTGCTGGCGCGCATTCGCCAGGTCACTGCCGCGTTCAACGAAGAAGGCCTGCGGGTGGTGGCGGTGGCCGCGCAACCCATGATGCCGGGGCGCGATACCTACAGCCTGGCGGATGAAAACAACCTCACGCTGATCGGTTACGTCGCCTTCCTCGATCCACCCAAGGAAAGCACCGCGCCCGCTCTCAAGGCGCTGAAAGCCCATGGTGTGGCGGTCAAGGTGCTGACCGGCGACAACGAGCTGGTCACCGCCAAAATCTGCCGCGAAGTGGGCCTGGAGCAACAGGGCCTGTTGATGGGCAACGACATCGAGGACATGACCGACGCCGAGCTGGCCAAGGCCGTGGAAACCACCAATGTGTTCGCCCGCCTGACGCCAAGCCACAAGGAGCGCATCGTGCGTCTGCTCAAGGCCAACGGGCATGTGGTGGGCTTTATGGGCGACGGCATCAATGACGCGCCGGCGCTGCGTACGGCCGACATTGGTATCTCGGTGGACAGCGCGGTGGACATCGCCAAGGAAGCCGCCGACATCATCCTGTTGGAAAAGAGCCTGATGATCCTGGAGGAGGGCGTGCTGGAGGGCCGGCGCACCTTCGCCAATATGCTCAAGTACATCAAGATGACGGCCAGCTCCAACTTCGGCAACGTGTTCTCGGTGTTGGTGGCCAGTGCGTTTATCCCGTTCCTGCCAATGCTGCCGATGCACCTGCTGGTGCAAAACCTGCTGTATGACATTTCGCAGATCGCGATCCCGTTCGATAACGTCGACGAGGACATGCTCGCCAAACCACAACGCTGGCAGCCGGGGGACGTGGGGCGGTTCATGCTGTTTTTCGGGCCGATCAGTTCGATCTTCGACATCACCACGTTCGCACTCATGTGGTACGTCTTCGATGCCAATACGCCTGACCACCAGACCCTGTTCCAGTCCGGCTGGTTCGTTGTGGGCCTGCTGACCCAGACGTTGATCGTACACATGATCCGTACCCCGAAAATCCCCTTCCTGCAAAGTCGCGCGGCGATGCCGTTGATGGTGATGACCGGCGTGATCATGGCCGTGGGGATCTTCCTGCCGATGGGGCCGCTGGCGCATTACTTCAAATTGCAGGCGCTGCCGTCGCTGTACTTTGTGTTCCTGCCGGTGATCCTGCTGGCGTACATGGCGCTGACCCAGGCGGTGAAGGGCTACTACATCCGTAAATTTGGCTGGCAATGAACAGGGACGGTTTCCCATGCAAGCAATCAACAACATCAACCTCAACGCCCTGATCGACACCCTGGTCAGCCTTACCGCCGCGTTTATCCTCGGTGGCCTGATCGGCTTCGAACGCCAGTACCGCCAACGCACGGCGGGCCTGCGCACCAACGTACTGGTGGCGGTGGGGGCGGCGATTTTTGTCGACATGGCCAACCGCCTCGGCGGTGCGGAAGGCGCGGTGCGGGTGGTGGCGTATGTGGTGTCGGGCATCGGCTTTCTGGGGGCCGGTGTGATCATGCGCGAGGAAGGCAATGTGCGCGGTCTCAACACCGCCGCCACGCTCTGGGCGTCGGCGGCGGTGGGGGCATGCGCGGGGGCCGACCTGGTCCTCGAAGCGTTGCTGGGCACGCTGTTTGTGCTGGCGGCCAATACGCTGCTGCGGCCCATCGTCAATAACATCAACCGCCAACCGCTGGATGTGGTGTCGGCGGAGGTCACCAACATCCTCTATGTGATTGCCCGGCGTACCCAGCAAACCGCGGTATTGGCGTTGCTGGAAGCTGAACTGGCGCGCTGTAACTACCCGGCCAGCGATGTCGATGTACGACCGTTCGGCGCCGAGGAGGTTGAAATCGAAGCCACACTGGCAGTGACCTCGGTAGATGGTGACGAGTTGGACGCCCTGGTGGCGCGAATTTCCAGGTCGACCCTGGTGGTACAGGCCTTCTGGAGCCCCAGCACCACCGAGTAGCTCCTGGAGGACTCTGAGGAAAGGTCCTACATTTAGTCGAGATTATCCCTTCATTGGAAAAAGCACGCGGTTGCTAAGGTTGCGCGCTTGCGCCTGTTCAGGAATCAAGGCGTGGCTGCACATGTTTACTGTGTTTTGCAAAAGGAGGGGCCTTACTGCCTGAGGTGTTGTACGGAGTATTCAGTACCGCTTGTCGGAACTGTTACTTTTCACAGGTAGTGAGGTCTCGCGTGATATGTAAGCGTACTGATCTTCCCAGGGGAGTCTTATGAGCAACAAAGCTTTAATCGTGGATGATCACCCTTTTATACGCGCCACCGTGAAGTATCTGTTGAAGCAGGAAGGCTTCGATACCATCTACGAAGCGGGTAATGGCGCTGACGCCATGCAGATTGCTCGCGAAGAACGTCCGGACCTGGTCGTTCTCGACCTGGCGATGCCCAAGCTCGGTGGGTTGGAGGTGATCAGCCGGATCAAGGCGCTGGAGTTGCCCTGCAGGATCCTGGTGCTGACCTCGTATCTGGCGGTGTTCTTTTCCACTCGTTGCATGCGCGCCGGGGCGATGGGGTTTGTCGCCAAGACCGGTGAACTGGATGAGCTGCAAAAGGCGATCAGGGCGATCAGGTCCGGCTACAGTTGCTTCCCCAGCCTGCCCACCAGTTCGGTGCGTCGCGACGACCTGCAATCGACCGAGCAGGAGTTGGTGGGGGCGCTATCCGATCGCGAATTGACCGTCCTGCAAAAGCTGGCCCTGGGCCTGGGCAACAAGGAAATTGCCGAGGACATGCTGTTGAGCCACAAGACCATCAGCACCTACAAGACGCGGCTCAAGGAGAAGTTGAGTATGTCGTCGGTGGTGCATCTGTCCAAGTTTGCCCAGCGCAATCATCTGATCTGAAATGATCACCTCCCGGCGGGTGAAATGCGCGGCCATCCTGCTGATGGGGCTGTTGCCCTGGGTGGTGATGGCCTTGGAGGAACCGCACGATCTGAAACTTCTGGGCCACTCCACCCTTGAGAACCCTTCCCTGGTATTGGACGAAGCCGACTGGCGCTGGTTGCGCGAGCGCCGCACGCTGTCGATGGGGGTGTCGGCTCCCGACTACGCGCCCTTTGACCTGAGCAACAACGAGGAGCTTGAAGGCATCACGGCAGATTATGCGGCGTTGGTCGCCCAGGCGCTGAATATCACGATCGACGTGAAGCGCTATGACACCCGCGATGAGGTAATCGATGCCCTCAAGGCCGGCGCAGTGGATTTTGTGGGGTCGGCCAATGGGTTTGAGGCAGCCGACCCGAAGCTGGTGCTGTCCCGTTCCTACGCCAATGACCAACCCGCGCTGGTGACGCGCGCAGGGGAGAACCATGCGCTGAAGGCTGACCTTGCGGGCAAGCGCGTGGCGATGCTCTATCACTACATGCAGCCCGAGGCTGTCCAGGCCTTTTACCCCGATGCGCAATTGCTCTTGTTTGCCTCGACCTTCGAAGCCATTGGTGCCGTTGCGTTCGGCCAGGCGGATGTGTACCTGGGTGACGCCATCAGCACCCGCTACCTGATCAACAAGAACCATCTTAATAACGTGCGTATGGCGAATTTTTCCGCGTTGGAGGTCAACCCGTTCGGGTTCGCATTCGCCAAGGACAATACCCGCCTGTTGGGCATCATCAATACCGCGCTGGCCGCCGTTCCGGCCAACCAGCAGATGGAAATCCTGCGCCGTTGGAGTGCCGGCGGCAGCGGATTCCTGGAGGCCGAGCAACTGCGTTTGAGCGAACGTGAGCAGCGCTGGCTGGAGAAGCACCCACGAGTGAAAGTGGCGGTGCTCGACAAGTTTGTGCCGTTGTCTTTTTTCAACGAACACGCGCAATTCGAAGGGTTGAGCTCCGAGGTGCTGTCGCGCATCAGTTTGCGCACAGGCTTGAAATTTGATGTGGAGCGGGGCAGTTCGCTGCCTCAGCAAATTGACCAGGCCAGTGTCGGTCGCGTGGACATGCTGGCGGTCGTCACCCCAAGTGACGAGCGGTCCGAAAAAATCCGGTTTACCCGACCTTATTTGTCCAGCCCCTACGTATTGGTGGTACGCGCCGACGATGAGCATCTGGTGACCCTGGAAGATATGCCCGGCAAGCGCATGGCGATTATTCGCGGCAACAGCCTGGCCGCGCAAATCAGCCGGGACTACCCAAACATCGGGTTTGTCGATGTGGAGAACCCAGAGCAGGCCATGGAATTGGTGGCCAAGGGCAGCGTCGATGCGACGGCGGTTTCACTGATCAGCGCGCGCTACATGATCGCCCGCAATTACCGCAAGCGCCTGCGCATCACCAGCACAGTCGGGAGTGAGCCAGCTCGCATTACCTTCGGGGTCAACCGCAGCCAACTGGAGCTGTACTCGATCCTCGACAAGGCCTTGTTGAGCATTACCCCTGAAGAAATGGACGAGCTGACCAACCATTGGCGCAGCGAGATCATCATCGAAGACAACTATTGGATGCGTCACCGCAACATCATCCTCCAGGGGTTTGGCTTGGCCGCGCTGCTGCTGCTGGTCACGCTGGGATGGGTGTTCTACCTGCGCAGCCTGATTCGCAAGCGCGCCCAGGCCGAGCGTGCCTTGAGCGACCAGATGCGTTTTATGAGCGTGCTGATCGATGGCACGCCGCACCCGATCTATGTGCGCGATCGCCTGGGCCGCCTGATGGCCTGCAATAACGCCTACCTGGATGTGTTCGGCTTCAAGTTGGAAGACGTCATCGGTAAGACCGTGGTGGAAACCGACACGGGTAACCCGCCCCAGGCCCAGTCGTTCCATGCCGATTATTTGCGTTTGATGGAGTTGGGCGAGCCGCAGGTTCATGACCGTGTGCTCAAGGCGCCCGGCGGCGAGGTGTTGACCATCTACCAATGGATGCTCCCGTACCGTGATAGCAATGGCAGCGTCGTGGGTATGATCGCCGGCTGGGTGGATGTCAGCGAGCGCCAGCGCTTGCTGGGGCAGTTGCAGGAAGCCAAGGACGAGGCCGACGCCGCAAACCGTGCCAAGACCACCTTCCTGGCGACCATGAGCCACGAGATTCGCACTCCCATGAATGCGGTGATCGGCATGATCGAACTGGCCCTGAAGAATGCCGAGCAGGGCGTGGCTGACCGCGATGCGCTGGAGGTTGCGTCGGTGGCGTCCCGGAGCATGCTGGAGTTGATCGGCGATATTCTCGACATTGCGCGAATCGAATCCGGCCACCTGTCCCTGAGCCTGGAACCGGCCAATCTGTACGAACTGCTGGCCTCAGTGGCTCGGGTGTTCGAGGGGCTGGCGCGGGACAAGGGCCTGGTGTTGCAGGTGGAGCTCGACCCATTGATCGATTGGCCGGTGCTGGTTGATCCGCTGCGCTTCAAGCAGGTGGTGTCCAATGTGTTGGGTAACGCGATCAAGTTCACCACCTCCGGCCAGGTGCGCCTGGGTGCCCGGGGGGCGCCGGTGTTGACCGACGACCAGTTGCACCTGCGGTTGTGGGTGGAGGACACGGGTATTGGCATCAGTGCCGAAGATCAGCAGCGTTTGTTCAACCCGTTTATTCAGGGCAGCAACAACGAACAGCCAGCGCGAAGCGGATCGGGCCTGGGGTTGGTGATCAGTCGTAACCTGTGCGAGATGATGGGCGGTCAATTGCACTTGAGCAGTGTGCTGGGTAAGGGCACGCGGGTGGATGTGACATTGACGCTGGCGCTGACAACGGCGGCGCCGGTCAGTGTCCCGGTCCCGCACATTCCGCCAGCACGCGGGTTGAACATTCTGGTGGTGGATGACTACCCGGCCAACCGCTTGTTACTGGCGCGACAGCTGAGTTTCCTGGGGCATCGCATCACTTTGGCCGAGGACGGCGCCCAAGGATTTTCACTGTGGCAGGTCGGGCATTTTGACGGCGTGATCACCGATTGCAATATGCCCTTCAAAGACGGTTACGCGTTGGCGCGTGATATTCGCGCACAGGAACGCCAGCGTGGGCTGGCGCCGTGCCTGATCCTCGGGTTCACCGCCAATGCCTTGTCGCAGGAAGCCGAACGCTGCCGGCAAGCAGGCATGGACGGTTGCCTGTTCAAGCCGACCGGGCTTGAGGACCTGCGCCTGGCCCTGGCATCACGGACCGCTGGTGCGCTAACGGATGAAGTGGAAGTGGCGTTTGATTTAAGTTCACTGATCGTGCTGACGCAGGGCGATAAGGATGCCCTCAACGAGCTGCTGACGCCGTTGCTCAGTAGCCTCGAAGAAGACCGTGCGCTGTTGCCGCGCCTGAAATCGCCGGCTGATTTCGCCAGGCTCCATGACCTGGCTCATCGCGTCAAAGGGGGCGCGCGTATGGTCAAGGCCCAGGTGTTGATCACGTGCTGCGAAACATTGGAGAGCGTGTGTGAGCGGCGTGACAGCGATGCAGCGGGCGCTGCGGTAGAGGCGATGGGCGTGGCTATCGAACAGTTGCATCACAGCTTGAGCCGCTACGGCAATCAGGCTTGACTGCGGGAGTTGGCCATTCGGTTGATTTGGGAGAACTCCTACACGAAGGGGGAACATGCCTGATTTTGTCTTCGGGATATGTCTGGACAATGGGCCTCGCTCACTGACGAGCGCTGCCTGCCCAGGGGTTTGCCATGCCGAACAAAGCACTGACCATCCTGATTGCTGATGAACAACACCTGCAACGGTTGTACATCGAAAAAATGCTCAATCAGTTGGGGTACCACCGGATCGTGCCGGTGCAAACCTTCGAAGAAATCCAGATTCTCACCGCCATCCCGGCCGAACCCTTCGATGTGCTGATCATCAATGCGGGACTGACGGCCCATGCCTGTGGGCCTCAGCCCCAGGTGCGCCATGTATTGGTCTACGATCACCTGGATATCGGCGCACCCCCCGGCGTAACGCCGGCGGTGCTGGTGCGGCTGCCCGGAGTGCCGGACAACGTCAATCTCGAACATTTCATGGACATCATCGACCCACCCGCGGCCACTGCCGGCCTGCGGGTGTTGCCGTGGCTGCGCGAGTTATCCCGCGCACCGGTGGCCGGGGCTTAGTCCCACTTCCGCGCAATACCCTTGGGGCTGGTCGAGCGCTGGCCCCGCTCCGAAACACCGTCGAATCCGAAAAGGACTCTTGACTGCACGTCACGAATGGCCAGTGTGCCGGACGCTGTCATGAGGCGCCGTACCTGCGGCAGCAGCGCCTTGATCGATCAGCCTTAAGCGCGCAGGCGCTCGGCAGCCGCACGCAACAACTGCTCGGTGGCGGTCCAGCCCAGGCAGCCATCTGTCACCGACACGCCGTATTTCATCGACGGGCTCAACGGCTGGCAGCCTTCGAACAAATGGCTTTCGAGCATCATGCCGATCAGCGAGGTGTCACCCTGCAAGCGTTGCTCCAGCACATCGTTGAACACGGCCGGTTGGCGCAACGGGTCCTTGCCGCTGTTGGCATGGCTGCAGTCGACCATGATCCGAGGGGTGACCTTGGACTTGGCCAGGTCGTGTCTTACCCGCGCCACGCTCTGCGCATCGTAGTTCGGTCCACGGTGACCGCCACGCAGTACCAGGTGGGTGTCGGGGTTGCCTGGGGTCTGGATGATTGCCGGGTGGCCTTGGCTGTCGACGCCGAAGTGGCGGTGTGGGTGGGACGCCGAGCGCATGGCGTCACAGGCAATCGCGACACCGCCATCGGTGCCGTTCTTGAAGCCCACGGGCATGCCCAGGCCGCTGGCCATCTCGCGGTGGATCTGCGACTCCGTGGTGCGCGCGCCAATCGCCACCCAACTGAGCAGGTCATCGAAGTAGCCGGCGGCCATGGGTTGCAGCAGCTCGGTGGCGACCGGCAGGCCCAGGCGCAGCATTTCGCGCATCAGCTCGCGGGACAGCGTCAGGCCGGCGGCCATGTCATCGCTGCCATCCAGGCGGGGGTCGTAGGCCAGGCCTTTCCAACCGACAGTCGTGCGTGGTTTTTCGACGTAGGCGCGGATGACCAGCAGCATCTGGTCGCTGACTTCCAGAGCGAGCTTCTTCAGGTTACGGGCGTATTCCATGGCCGACTCCGGGTCATGGATGGAGCACGGACCGACAATGACCAGCAAGCGTGAATCTTCGCCATTGAGGATGGCGCGCACGGCTTGGCGATGGGCGTGGATCTGCTCGTTGAGGAACGGGCTGAGGGGCAACTGGTGCTTGAGCTCAAGTGAGCTGGGCAGGCGCTGGGTCAGGGCTTCATTGGCGCTGGCCAGGGCGCTGTTCAAGGCAGAGAGGGGCAGGGCGGCGACGGAGGAGTTCATATTCAAGGCTTCCTGGGCAAGCGGCGGGCTATTCCCGCACGCTTGGCCTACTGGGGTGTTCGACAATTCGCCGTATCGGCTACGTGTGTTGGTTTGCCACCGATAGGTGACCGATCGGAGGCGGCAGGCTGTCCCGAGCGGAGCTTGCTAAATCGCCATGCAGTGCAGGTGTCGTAGCGGTAATAGGTGGTGTAGTTCATGTCGTGATTCCTTTAAGTGTTCTTGATCAAGCTGAAAAGTTTATGGAGACCTGAAAAAACAAAACCCCCGGTCGGGGAGCCGACCGGGGGTTAGATTTCTCTGGAAGGCGACCCCTTGAGTAGTGGGCGCCGATTTCAGGTATCAGGCGCGCCAGTGGCTAAACCAATACCCAAAATAAAAGCTGGCCAGTGCGCTCGAACCGTTCACACGGGTAGCCGACACCGAGCGCTGGGCGCTGGCAGCAGGGCAAACCTGAGTGTGGGTGAGTTGCAACATGGTGTGTCTCCAAATGTATGGGGGGAGCTTACTCGAGCCACGCAGGGAGATTCAATCAGTAATTTCTATTGCGGTGGGGGACTTACGGCTATGGGGTGAGTGCCGATATGCTGTTTGCACTTTGATACTGATTGCTTGGACGCGACCATGACTGCCCTCACCCTTGCTGCTGCTCAATCCATTTCCATCGCGGGCGATGTCCCAGCCAATATTGAACGGCACCTCGCATTTATGCGCACGGCGGCGGAACAGGGTGTGCAATTACTGGTGTTCCCCGAGTTGTCGTTGACAGGGTATGAGCCGTCGCTGGCCGCTGAATTGGCGATTGCGCCAGAGGACAAGGTGCTGGCGCCCCTGCGCGAGATGGCGCGTGAGCTGCAACTGACGGCGGTGGTGGGGATGCCGATCCGACTGACGCCCGAGGCGGGTGTGCTGATCGGTGCGTTGGTGCTGGGAGCGGAGGGTTCCCTGGCGGTCTACACCAAGCAGCATCTGCATGCCGGCGAAGAGGCTGTGTTCGTTGCAGGGCAGGGCGGTGCGGCCCTTGAGTGGGGGGATGAGCGGATTGCGCTGGCGGTGTGCGCAGACTTTTCCCATGCCAGTCATCCTCGTGCCGCGGCGCGAGCGGGCGCCACGGTGTATGCCGCCGGAGTGTTGATCAGTGAGGGCGGCTACGCCACAGACAGTGCGCTGCTCCAAGGTTATGCCGCTGAACATGGCCTGCTGGTGTTGATGGCCAACCATGGTGGTCCTTCGGGTGGCTGGGCCTGCGCCGGTCGCAGTGCGATCTGGGCCGCCGATGGCAGTTTGCTTGCCGCGGTACCTGGCGTGGGCGATGCGTTGCTGATTGCTCGCCGCGATGGCGGGCGTTGGGCTAGCCAAGTGATGGCTCTGTAAATGGCGTTTCACCTGCGCGCGGCAACGGACCAGGACCTTCCATTTGCCCGGAAGCTGACCCACGAGGCCATGGCTCGCTACTATGTGGAGTATGGGTTGTGGTGGTCTAACGAAGGTTTCGATACGGCCTGGGCCGGCCGGGAAAACTGGCTGATTTGCCGGGACGACAGCGTCTTCGGCTTTATCAGTCTGAGCCGCGACAGTCGGGCCCTCTATATTCGCGAGTTACATATGCTGGAGGCGTATCGCGGATCAGGCGCGGGTAGCTGGGTGTTGGAGCAGATGGCGCTCAAGGCGCAGGTGCTGGGACTGTTGCGTTTGACCGTATTCAAGACTAACCCGGCCAGAAGCCTCTATCAGCGCATGGGGTTCAGCATCGTTGGTGAAGACGACTGCTTCTGGCGTATGGAGCGTGTTTGTCGCTCAAGCTAAAACGTGCACCTATTCCTTATAAGCGCATACTGGTCTCAGTCGATTTCATGATCGTTGTTCAGGCCTGCAGTCTCAGCAAGGATGATCCCTTCTTTCATGCCCAAAAGGACCGCTACCTTATGGGCCTCCCCACGCCGTCCCTTTTTGCGCCCAGCGAGCACTTGATAGGTGGTTGCCGGATCAACGCCATGTTCACGGGCGAACGCTTGAACTGACTTTCCCTGATGTTCCAGCCAGGCCTTGGCTTGTGCAGCGGTACGGATTCCGGGCATAGTTCAAAACCGTTCAAGTTTGTTTAATAAAGAGATGAGCGTGTCACCTCTCGGGGTGTGCCAAATAGGATCATACATCCAAATGAGTGGAATCGGTTCGCGTTTAAGGCAAGAAAGAGAGCGGCTTGGCTTGTCGCAAAAAGTGTTTGGTGAGATCGGGGGCGTTGAAGCCAACGCACAAGGTAAATACGAAAGTGGAGGGCGTGCACCTAAGGCCGATTACTTGTCTCGTGTCGCCGAAAGAGGTGTGGATGTGCTGTACGTATTGACTGGCGCAGCCACGCCCATTCAATGGGAGAATTTGAGTCAGATCGAAGAGAAAGTTCTCGGGGACTATCGCGCAATGTTCAAGGAAGACCAGGCTGCAATCCGTCGCCTGACCTCAACGTTGGCTGAACACTCGATTGCGATGAATGGAAAAGCCAAGCCACAGCCCCAGGATTCCTGACGCCTTGCCCAGCAATTGAGCCATCCGCCGCTCGGCGGATGGCTATCGCTCAATCAATCTCTCTCTATATGACGCGTGCTATTAGGTCTGCGCCTTGGTTTTTTGCTAAGGTGTTCAGCAACCTATAAGACCATTTCGCGAGGTGTCTGCTTGATTAGGGTGCTAGTAGTCGATGACCATGATCTCGTTCGTACAGGTATTACACGAATGCTGGCTGACATCGATGGCCTGCAAGTAGTCGGTCAGGCCGAGTCAGGTGAGGAATCCCTGATCAAGGCCCGGGAGTTGAAACCCGATGTGGTGTTGATGGACGTCAAGATGCCTGGGATCGGCGGTCTTGGCGCTACGACCAAATTGCTACGCAGCCATCCGGACATCAAGGTCGTGGTGGTGACCGTGTGCGAGGAAGACCCGTTTCCGACACGCTTGCTGCAGGCCGGCGCTGCGGGATACCTCACCAAAGGTGCGGGCTTGGCGGAAATGGTCCAGGCCATTCGCCTGGTGTTTGCCGGCCAGCGCTATATCAGCCCGCAGATCGCCCAGCAATTGGCTATCAAGTCCTTCCAACCCACCAGCGACTCACCGTTTGATGCGCTGTCGGAGCGGGAAATCCAGATTGCCTTGATGATTGTCGGTTGCCAGAAGGTGCAGGCGATCTCCGACAAGCTGTGCCTGTCGCCCAAGACCGTCAACACCTACCGTTATCGCATTTTCGAGAAGCTCGCCATCAGCAGTGATGTCGAATTGACCTTGCTCGCGGTGCGCCACGGCATGGTGGACGCCAGCGCCTGACATGACCACACCGTTTGATCCGAGTGCCTTCCTCTCAACCTGCAGTGGCCGCCCTGGCGTGTACCGCATGTTCGACAGCGAGGCGCGCCTGCTTTACGTCGGTAAAGCCAAAAACCTCAAGAGTCGTCTGGCGAGTTACTTTCGCAAGACCGGTCTCGCGCCGAAAACCGCCGCCCTGGTGGCGCGTATCGCCCAGGTCGAAACCACCATCACCGCCAACGAAACCGAAGCGCTGCTGCTTGAGCAGACGCTGATCAAGGAATGGCGGCCGCCCTACAACATTCTGCTGCGTGACGATAAATCCTATCCCTATGTGTTTTTATCCGACGGTAACTTCCCACGCCTGAGCATTCACCGTGGGGCGAAGAAGGCGAAGGGCAAGTACTTCGGGCCTTATCCCAGCGCCGGGGCCATTCGTGAAAGCCTGAGCCTGCTGCAAAAAACCTTTTTTGTGCGCCAGTGCGAAGACAGTTTCTATAAGAACCGTACCCGGCCCTGCCTCCAGTACCAGATCAAGCGCTGCAAGGCGCCCTGTGTGGGGTTGGTTGAGCCGGCGGAGTACGCCGAGGATGTGCGCCATTCGGTGATGTTTCTCGAGGGACGCAGCAATGCGCTCACCGATGAGCTTTCCACAGCCATGGAGCAGGCGGCCAGTACCCTGGATTTTGAACGGGCCGCCGAGCTGCGCGACCAGATTTCGCTGCTGCGCCGTGTTCAGGACCAGCAAAGCATGGAAGGCGGCACCGGCGACGTCGATGTGATCGCGGCCTTCGTCAACCCCGGCGGTGCCTGTGTGCACCTGATCAGCGTGCGCGGTGGGCGGGTGCTGGGCAGCAAGAACTTCTTTCCGCAGACCGGTATTGACGAGGAGGTCGCCGAAGTCATGGCTGCTTTCCTGGGCCAGTATTACGTGAGCAGCCCCGAGCGCGACCTGCCGTCGGAGTTGATCGTCAATGTGGTCCACGAAGACTTCCCCGCGTTGATCGAAGCGATCCACGAACTGCGCGGCCGCGAGCTGGACATCAGCCACCGTGTACGCGGGACCCGCGCGCGCTGGCAGCAACTGGCGGTGACCAACGCCGAGCAAGCCCTGAGCGCGCGCCTGGCTAACCGGCAGCACGTCGCCGCCCGCTTTGACGCCCTGGCTGAAGTCCTTAACCTGGAAGAGCCGCCCCAGCGCCTGGAGTGCTACGACATCAGCCACTCCAGTGGCGAGGCCACGGTGGCGTCCTGCGTGGTGTTCGGACCGGAAGGGCCGATCAAGTCCGATTACCGGCGCTACAACATCGAAGGCGTCACCGCTGGCGATGACTACGCCGCCATGCACCAGGCCCTCACGCGCCGCTTCAGTAAGTTGAAGGACGGGGAGGGCAAGTTGCCGGATATCCTCCTGGTCGACGGCGGCAAGGGCCAGTTGTCGATGGCCCGTGATGTGCTCAACGAGCTGGCGGTGCCGGACCTGATCCTGCTGGGCGTGGCCAAGGGCGCGACGCGCAAGGCGGGTTTCGAGACGTTGTACTTGAATGATGCCGCCCATGAGTTCACTTTGAAGGGCGACTCACCCGCGTTGCATTTGATTCAACAGATTCGCGACGAAGCCCACCGTTTCGCCATTACCGGCCACCGCGCCCGTCGTGGCAAAACCCGGCGAACCTCAACCCTGGAAGGGGTGGCAGGGGTAGGGCCGACGCGGCGTCGCGACTTGCTTAAACATTTTGGTGGCTTGCAGGAGCTGTCCCGTGCCAGCATTGACGAGATAGCCAAAGCACCCGGTATCAGTAAAAAGCTCGCTGAGCTGATTTATGCGAATCTGCATAGCGAATAGAATGCCTTTCCACCTCGTAGCCAGTTGTGCCGATGAATATCCCTAATCTGATTACCGTTCTACGTGTCCTGCTCATCCCGATTTTCATTTTGTTGTTCTATTTACCGTACGAATGGAGTTATCTGGCCTCCAGTTCAGTGTTTGCCTTTGCGGCCGCCACCGACTGGCTCGACGGTTACCTGGCGCGCCGCCTGGAGCAGAGCACGCCCTTCGGCGCGTTCCTCGACCCTGTGGCTGACAAGCTGATGGTGGCCGTCGCCCTGGTCCTGCTGGTGCAGGAGCACGGGAACCTGTGGCTGACCCTGCCGGCCGCCGTGATCATCGGCCGCGAGATCGTCGTGTCGGCCCTGCGCGAATGGATGGCCGAAATCGGCGCCCGTGCCCACGTGGCTGTGTCCAACATGGGTAAGTGGAAGACCGCCGCGCAAATGCTGGCGCTGGTCATCCTGCTGGCCAACCCGTCGGACTTCTCGTTCTGGGTACTGACTGGCTATGCCTTGCTGCTGATCGCAGCGGGCCTGACCCTGTGGTCGATGCTCCAATATCTGCGCGCCGCCTGGCCGCATCTGCGCACTACCGTTGAAAAGAAATAAAACTTTTTTGAATCAAGGGGTTGACGGGTGCTGAGGATTCTATAGAATGCGCATCACCAAGCGGGAATAGCTCAGTTGGTAGAGCACGACCTTGCCAAGGTCGGGGTCGCGAGTTCGAGTCTCGTTTCCCGCTCCAAATATTGCGCTACAGAGTTCCATTGAATTCTGTAAGTGATTGAAATCAGGGCCTTTAGGCCCTTTTTTCGTTCCAGCGGGAGCCACTGAAATCCAGCACTATCCGGTGCGTTTAAGTCCAGAATTGAGTCCAGGATTCTGACGAGCACCGAATCGGTTTAATGCTGGAGCAGATTGTGTAGCGAGATGAGCATCTGGCCCTGACTCTGTTCAGGAGCTCGCTATGGCACTCTCAGAAATGACAGTTCGGCATGCCCGAATCACCGGTAATGACTACACCCTCGGCGACAGTGATGGTCTCACGCTCAATGTGACGGCCAGAGGCGGAAAAGTCTGGCTCTTCCGTTATTACTGGGCGGGCAAGCAGAAGCGCATGTCCTTGGGTTGTTACCCTCAAATCCCCCTCAAAGAAGCACGTACTCGACGTGACGAGGCGCGCGCCTTAGTTGCCCAAGGCATCAACCCCTACGAGCATCGTAAACAACAGCGACTTGCTGTTCATGCTGCGAAGGAACACACCTTCGAGGCCGTGTTCAATCAGTGGGTGGAGTTCCGCAGGCTAAGCCTGAAGGAAGGGCGCCAGAGCACGCTCTCGCAGATCTTGCGAATCTTCAACAAAGACGTCTTGCCCGTACTGGGTGGGAGGTCTATTTACGACATCAATCGTCACGATCTGCTGGATTTACTGAGCAGGATCGAACAGCGCAAAGCCTTAACGACCGCCGAAAAATGCCGGACCTGGTTCAACCAATTATTCCGCTATGCGCTGGTGAAGATCGAGGGGCTAGAACACAATCCGGCTTCAGACCTTGATGTGGTCGCACTTCCCAAACCTCCGGTTACGCACAATCCGTTTCTCCGAATGGATGAGCTCCCGGCATTGATGGCTGCTCTTCGAAATTACGGTGGCGCCAACCAAACTCGGCTTGGCCTTAGGTTGTTGTTGCTGACCGGTGTCCGCACGGGCGAATTGCGGTTGGCGACACCAGATCAGTTCGATCTGGAGAAGCGCTTGTGGGTCATACCGGCGGAGGTGGTGAAACAGCTCCAGTTGGCGATGCGAAAGCCGGGTAAGCAACTTCAAAATGTACCGCCCTACATTGTCCCGCTGTCGGTCCAGGCGCTGGAGATCGTGCGTCACTTGCTGGACCAGGTGGCCCCTGCGCAACGCTACTTGTTTGCGCATCGAAGCGACCTGAGCAAGCGTATCAGTGAGAATACGCTGAATGGCGCGTTACGTCGGATGGGGTATGCCGATCAACTCACCGGTCATGGCATGAGGGCGACGATCTCGACGGCGCTGAATGAGATCGGATATCCGAAGGTTTGGGTGGATGCTCAGCTTTCTCATGCTGATCCGGACAAGGTGAGTGCGGCCTACAATCACGCGGAGTATGTCGAGCAGCGCCGGACGATGATGCAGGACTGGGCGAATCGTCTGGATCTATGGGGGCAGGGCCAGCTGAAAGCGGCAAGCTCTCCGCTTACCATCCGATTGGAGGGGGCCGCTTCGCTGCCGTCGCTGGAAAACGTGAACACGAATCCCATTCAGTATAACGAAGCCTTTCCAAAGGCAACCGTCTCGGTGCCCAAGGCTTCGGTTAGTAACGAACCAGCTCTTATTATGTTGCACCAGTCGCCTGTCGTACCTCACCCGGTCCCGACTGAAAAGCCGCATCAATCTCACGTGTCTGACATCCAGCGAGAACGTGCCGAGATGCTTGCCATTTATGAGGCCGCTAGTAATTTGCAGTTACTGGTTTTCGCTAAATTGGCCGGCAAATCCCGAGATCAGATCAACCGTGATATCAAGGCTCGCCGTCTGCTGTCCCTGAGCCTGGGGAATCGTGGTCAGCGCATTCCAGATTGGCAGCTTGATCCACTGCGGCACAAGTTGGTACTTGCTGCTTTAGCGCGGTTTCCGGATGTCGATGGGTGGATGCTTTATCGGACGGTCTGTGAGCCTCATGAGCGACTGAAGGGGCGTTCGCCAATCGATGTGCTCACTTTGGAGAATTTCGACGTGACAGCACGAATCGTTTGCAGTGCCCTGGGCCCAAGCTGAGGAACTGTTTCGTGCGGTGATAACGGATGTCGCTGCTTCCTTGGGACTATCTAGCGGGACTACACAAGTCGCCTGATGTTTCGGAGCTGGTCGGCTAGAGGAATCTATTGCGCAGGAAGGCACCATTTGGCAGTATCCCGTTCCCGCACTCTCTTGCCAGCTCTCCATCCCTCTCATTTGGGGGCTGCGTTTCGGAGGGGCAGGTAATCACCCGGCCTCGTGCCGGGTTTTTTATGCGTTCGGCAGGTACGGCTGGCGGATAAACATGGAATTCAGCTATCCCACGTATGGGGTGCTAGGGGTCGAGTGTTCGAATCACTCCGTCCCGACCATATTTTTCAATGACTTAGCCCAATCTGAAAAGGTTGGGCTTTTTCATGTCTAAAAAAATACTCCCACATTTACTCCCACGAATATCTTGGATCTCGGTAGTGCCACTTGAGAGGCGTTCGACTCTCGTTTCCTCGGGCAGCTCGTATCAGTGCAAGAGCCTGAAGGCGCGAAGTTGCTTGTTAAAGGGTTGCCGATTTGGAGAGTCTGCGAGGCAAGCTTCGGGCGAAGGCGATAAATAGTGCGGAGCTCTCTGTTGCTGGTAAGGTGGGTCGGGCATTCGCTCAGACTCCGGTAGAGTCATCGGATATCACATGGTGCCAGCGGCGGAGTTCGTATTTTTGGCGGCATGAACTTCCTGATGATGGAAAAAAAACGAGTTATGCCCCCATTTTTTCCCCCATTCGCACCGGGTGTTGGGAGCGATCGCGAATGGAGATTTCTGACAGAGACCAAGATGGATTCGGATGGCTTTCAGTGTACCTCCATCTCAAATTGGACTGTTTGGTCTCGATCATCGGTTGATGAAGGCAGAGAGGGGGGCGGGTTTGAGCGCTGCCTTTCAGGGTACACCTGAGATGATGTTCACTGATAGCATGTGGCCACTGAATAATCAGCGCTGATTTTCACATTCAATTTGGTGAATGCAATGTCCGATGCTACAGGGAAGTACTTAGACGTTTATCAAAGCTGGCAGCAACACCTCTTCAGCTTCAACCTGGCAGTGCGGGATACCAATACGCCGGGCTTGCGTAAGCCTCAGCTTGCCGCCCTATACGCTTCACTGGGCCACCTGGTGATGTCTCCGGCCACGACGGCAACGATCGTGATGCCAACGGGTACCGGCAAGACCGATACCATGCTTGGTCTGCTTATCGCAGGGCGGTTGGCAAGGACATTGGTGCTCGTCCCGTCAGATGCCTTGCGTTCCCAGCTTGTCGAAAAATGCCTCGGGCTGAAAAAACTTCGGGAGATCGGTGCTGTTTCTGCCACAGTACTTAACCCTGTGGTTAGGGCGATCGGCTCAGGAATGTCGGCTGAAGATGTCCAACAGCTTGCCGAGGCGAATGTAATTGTCGCTACCCCGCAAGCATTGCAGCGATTCGACACAGAGTCCCTCCAAGCCTTGGCTGAGCTCTGCAGCCACCTGATCATCGATGAAACCCATCATGTGGCCGCCATGACATGGGGGCGGGTGAAAACCGCGTTTAAAGAGAAGCCATGCCTGCAGTTCACTGCTACGCCTTTCAGGGAGGACAATCAGCCCCTTGAAGGCAAGATTATCTACAACTACCCGTTGAAGGATGCGCAGATCGATGGCTACTTCAAGTCGATCGAATTTCACCCCGTGCGCGAATACAACCTCGAGTTGGCTGACCAAGTGGTTGCTGATAAGGCGGTAGAGTTGTTGCGAGGCGATCGAGAGCAAGGCTTTAACCACCTACTGATGGTACGCGCACGATCGCAAAAACGTGCTGAAGCCCTGTTTGAGCTCTACAAAAAGCATGAAGACCTCTCACCCATTCTCATCCACAGCAAGGTGCCGAATCGGGTCAAGCTGCTGGGTGAAATTGTCGAGAAGAAGTACAAGATCATCGTCTGCGTGGACATGCTCGGCGAAGGCTTCGACCTGCCAGAGCTGAAAATCGCGGCTATTCACGACCAGCATCGCAGTCCGGCCGTCACGCTACAGTTCATCGGTCGGCTAACCCGGGTTGATGACACGCTAGGCGACGCCAAATTCGTCTCAAACATTGCCAACCAGAAAGTCGATTACCAGATGGCAGTGCTTTACAAGGAAAGTGCCGACTGGAGCGCCGTGATTCGAGATGTGAGCCAAGACAAGATCGCCCGCGAAATCGAAAAAGAGACGTTCACTGAACAGTTCCCGGATGATGCCGACTCCGAGGAGATCTTCGGGTTGAACCCAAACCCCAAGATCAGTGCGATCGCCTACCATGTGGAGCGCGACCATTGGCGGCCAGAGAAAGCGAATCACTTCTCCCAGAAGAAAGAACCGCTGCAGTTCCTTTCTATCAACGACGATTCAGACACCATCATCATGGTGACCCGACGAGAAACACCCGTCGGATGGGCTCAGACCTCGGCGATTGTGGACACGAACTGGATTCTGTACTTGGCGTACTACCACGCGCCCGACAAGACGCTCTTCATTCACTCCTCTGGTGATGAGTCGCAAGCGACGCGTTTTTTGAATTTGATTGCAAAGGATGCCAGGCGAATCAACGGTGAGCCTACCTTCCGAACCCTGCACGACATCAAGCTCATGAAGCTGCAGAACGTGGGGCTGTCCAGGACACGCAAGGATCTGAGATTCACGATGCACGTCGGGCGGGACATCAATACCGTCATCAGTGAAATCGAGAACGGCACGGCGAAAAAGTCCAACATTTTCGCAACGGGCTATGAAGATGGACAGCGCACCACTGTTGGCTGCTCTCACAAAGGGAAGATCTGGGAGATGAACTCTTCCAGCATCATTTACTGGATTGAGTGGTGCAAGCGCGCCTCACGGAAACTCAACGATGCCACGATCAATCCTTCTGAAGTGCTCAAGGATGTGATTCGTTCGGAGAAGATTGAGCGAGCCTGGCCAACGGGACTCTTCTATGCTGATTGGCCTGAGTCCATTGCAATCGAAAACGAGCAGAAAATTTCGCTGACGTTCAATGGTGAGATCTTCAACCTGCTTGATGTCGAGCTTGGCAAACCTCAGCGGACCGACGATCTGACACTAGAAGTGCCCGTCATCGCCATAGCAGCAGATGGCACGGAGCGTCAGCTTCCTGGCATCACGATACGGTTACTGAACGACAGCTACAAAGTGTCCTGCCCTGGGGTGAAGATTATTTTCGCTGAAGAGAGCTCGTTTGAGCAGTACTTGGATGCGAACCCTTTGGTACTGCTAGCCGTGGACGGTTCGATGGTCGAGGGCAATTACCGGTTCTACACACCCAATAGCTTGGACTTGAAGCTTCCTATAGCGCTGATTGAGGCTTGGGACTGGGGGACCACCCAGATCCACAGCGAGTCCATGAGGGCAACTCGTAACATGGACACCGTCCAAGGGTTCACCTACAGCCGAATCGAGGACGACTATGCATTCATTTTCAACGATGATGGCGCAGGTGAGATTGCGGATTTGGTGGCAATCAAAGAGAGCAAGGACGCAATCTTTGTCGACCTTTACCACTGCAAGTATTGCCCCCAAAAAGATGGCGAGGCTCGACCTGGCGCTCGTGTGAACGATGTCTACGAAGTCTGCGGCCAGGCATCACGATCGGTGAAGTGGCTGCACACCGAGGAAAAATTCTTCAATCGATTGATGGGTCGGTACCAGCAATCGCTGCCGAAAGGTTTCGACAGAATCCTTAAGGGTGACCCAATAGATTTGGAGCTGCTTCGCAACAAGTGCCACGACCACGAGATGATTTTCAGATTCGTGATCGTACAGCCTGCCATTTCAGCGGCGAAAATCTCCGCTGATCAGCTTGCTGTCCTCGGCACCAGTTACTCCTACATTAAGAACGTATCTGGTTCAGATGTCCGGGTCGTAACCAGTGCATAACAGAAAGGGGGGCACCGTATTGCCTCCGGCTTCTTGGCCAGGTGAATCTGGAGATAGGGCGGGAAGGTATTCATTGATCAAAGAATTTTGAGGCCTCGGAAGTGGGGCAGGAGCAAGGATGGCCCAGTCAAAGAGAATCAAAGTAATGCTGTCCAGTCGTTGTAACGATCGCTTTCCCACGGACAGCGATCAAACGCTCAGCAATATCCGAGAGCAACTCAAACGTGAGATAGAGGGCACGAAGCTATTTGGCAAACAGGTATTTGAAGTTTGGATTAACGAAGATGCACCTCCTGCGGACGGAATGCAGGACAGCTGGGATGCCTGTTTGCAAGCTGTGAGGGATTGCGATGTGCTACTGGTGCTGTCCAACGGCAATGCCGGCTGGGCCAGTGGTGACGGCGACATTGGTATTTGCCATGCGGAGTACATGGAGGGACTAGCCACTACTCGGGGGAAGGTGCGCTTCATCGCTATGCCCAATATCCCAGCAGGCGATGGCCAGGTAGCTGAGACAGCACGTAATCAGCGCTTCCAGGCCTTTATTGCACAACAGACACCCTTCAGGGGTGGAATGGTTTCAACTGTTGAGCAATTGCGTAGCCGCGTCCAGGAAGCGCTTCTCGATGCGTTGGTCGTTCTGACCCAGCGTGGTGTAACCGCTGCGGCTTCGAGCCGTTTCGATATGGGCCAGGCGCTGGATTGGACACGGATGGACTTCCGTCAGCGCAAACGAGCGATGGAAGTGGTGTTACTGCAGGCGCTCAATGGTGGCAAAGTCCCTGCTAGCGAAGCGTTCGCCATTGTTCCAATTGCTGGAGTGAATGTCGTTGTGTTTGTCCATGCAATCCCGGCTGCGTTCACGGTTGCTGCTGCGCGTGAGCTGGTGGGTAAGCCTTTTCTGCGTGACCATGAGCATGCTGATCTGTTGAAAGGTGCAGAAGGACCGTTGCATTTAATCGCCTGTCACCGTGGAGCGACAGAGACTCAGGCCACTGCGTTGTTAGGCTTTCCTGATGCTACGGTTGTCAGCGGTTCCTTCGGTATTTTTGTCGCTGATGATGTACAGAAAGTACAGTTTGCCTTCCTGGCCAACTGTCGCGATGCGTCGCAAACGCGCCATGCGCTCCAGCGTTTTAGGGAATGGTTGGATCAAACTGGTGAAGCGCAAATTCTGGCCAAGAGAGCCGCTTCACGCGCCAAGATTGTCAAAGTTATTGCCGCCGAACTTGAAGGGAGATAACAGGGATGTCAAAAGCACTTTTTACTGTGGGGCCCGTGTTGTCCTTCCGAGGCGTCAGCAAAACCGGGCAGTGGCAGGTGACCGCGCTAGTTGGAGTTGTAGCTGGCGCCGCATTTCCTGTTCTTTCTGTTGACGGCCAGGCTTGTCCGACGCCGAAAGTTTTGCTGGAGCGTCCGAAAGAAACCATCCTTCGTTACGACCTGAGCTGTGATCAGCAGGCGCAGGAGCGAACAGTAAAGTTTGGTGTAGGGCAGGAAGGGCCGCAATGGCAGTTCTCCATTCCCGGTCGAGACTATGCCCCAAGAATGGCCTACGTCTCTTGCAATGGCTTTTCGGACCCTAGTGGGATGCGCAAGTTGGTGCGCCCTGAAAACGCCGTATGGGCTGACCTGATCAGCAATCATGACAGTGACTTGCGTGCTGCAGGTTACGTGCTGGACAAGGAACAGCTTTGGCACGAAGGACGAATTCATGACAAGGGCTTGAAGCGGTTCCAATTGCTGCTGATGGGGGGCGACCAAATTTACTTTGACTCGATTTGGGAGGATGTGAAGTCCCTCAAGAAATGGGTCGGACTGTCGCGCAAGGAGCAATTGGCGTTCAAGGTAAGCGCGGCGTTGGAGAAAGAGATCGAGTCCTACTATTTCGGGCTCTATGCTAATCGTTGGCTGCCAGATACGCGGCGTGACTGGGGGCACCCCAAGCCGAATCTTGATGCAGCTGATGCGATGGCGAGAATCCCTACGGTGATGATGTGGGACGACCATGACATCTTCGACGGTTGGGGGTCCTACAGTCCGGCTATGCAGCATTGCGAGCTGTTCCAGGTGCTGATGCGTCATGCGCGTAGGGCGTTCTGGGTGTTTCAGTTGCAGCATGCCCATGATGATTTGCCGCCATTGCAATTGCTCCAACGTGCAAACGTTTCCCAGCAGGACCCACAGTATGAGCCGGTGCAATGGAGTGCTCGATTAAATGGAGATCGATTGGCCTTGCCGCTCTTGGATGGTCAGCCGGGCTTTAGTTTCGGCTATCACTTGGGGCCGGTATCGTTGTTTGTTGCTGATCTGCGCACTGAGCGTTCACGTACCCAAGTACTGGGGGCCGATACCTGGATTGCTATGCAGGCTTGGCTCAACACGCTCCGTGACGGTAAGCCTGCTCATCCGGGAAGCAAATGTCAGCACTTAATCTTCATGTCCTCGGTTCCGGTCGCGCACCCCAAATTGTCGCTGGCTGAAGGGTTGCTCGATACGTTTGGGCAGGATCATGTGCTCGACAGTAATGCTGATGACCTTAAGGATCATTGGTCGCACGGGGATCACGAGGGGGAGCGTAAGCGACTCCTGGAGTCGCTGACTCGTATTGCTGAGCAGAGAATGCTGCGGGTATCCATTGCTTCTGGGGACGTGCATGTCGCGGCCTGGGGCAGTTGCTACCGAAGGGATATTCCGCCAACGTCGAACTGGGCGCAGATTCAGCAATTTACTTCGTCAGGTGTGGTGCATCCGTCGTTGATTGGCGTGGCCGAACGGCTTTTTCTTCAATTGCTGAACCATACCGCCAGCAAGGTCCAATCCATCGATGTACAGCACTGTGTCGAGATGATGTTGTTCCCCGGTTTTAATCGGTATGTGATGCCGGCTCGGAACTGGTTGGCGTTTGAGTTGGACATGGGGGGCGAGACGGGATGCAAGCTGTGGGCGACTTGGCGTTGTGAAACTGAGGCAGGTTTTTCCAACCATCTGCAAGCGGTGCATCCGGCTCAGAAATAGTGGTTCTAGGATAGGTGCTTTCAAGGGGTATGATTTGAAAGGCAACGTAGAAGTTGTATGTGATGGCTGTGTGGGGGGGAATCTTTCTTCGGCAGCGTATTTGTGATCAATGCGATATGGCCAAGTCTTATTGTGTTGATAGTGGATAACAGATGCATGATGTCCTTGTGGGCGGCAGAGCATTTTTGTGAAGACATTGTGAGACTTAATGGTAACGAACCCGTTGCAAACCTTTACACTCTCGTTACCAATCACGCGCCTTGGGGGGGGCACCGAATTTTTGGAGTACATCGACGAGGATGATGACGGGTGGCTGCGAGAAAATACATCATTGAGGGCTATAAACACCAGTCTAGAGTTTACTATAATGCAAGGCAGCTGGCGGTTCCAATGCTGCGAACGTTCATGACGGAGGCGCACGCGATGGAAACTGAAAAGTCCAACAGGGGCAGAGATACGATTGACGGTTACGGTTATTTCGACTCACTTCTTGATATCGCCCCTGATTCATTGGCTAGCGATGAAATCCGGCGATTCACCGACGAGATGCTCGATTGTATTGCCAAGGCTTACAATGCAGCGGTAGCCCTCACATCTTAAGCGTCATTAGAAGCTGTCGAAGATATATAGGTACAAGCCTCTCGCGCATGATGTCTTTTGAATAGGATCTGTCCACGTTCCATTGAGTTTAATAATCAGGGGGGCAAATTGATTGTCCCCCTGTTAGGTTTGCTCAATCAGCAGTGGCCAGGGCGTCTTTGGCCAATCGTTGCATATTGAGGGATCGGGTACTGAGTCCTGCTTTGTTGAATCGGTAACGCATGTAAGCAGAGATGTCATCCTCATGCGAGGAAACGATCAGCTGGCGATTGTTGAATTCACATCGTAGCAGATCAGTCAAAGAGGCGATGTTCACCTCATCCAATGATTGTGATGGGTCATCGATCAGGATTAGAGGTACGGTCGAATAAACTCTATTCAGCGAGAGGAAGAAACCTAGGCTGAGCGCTGAAACCTGTCCTGAACTCATCGACAGAATCGCATCATGCTCAGACTTTTCGGCTGTAAGGAACTTGAGTTCTTTGCCGTCTTTACTCTCGATGAACAGACCTAAGCCGCGCTGATAATTCTGTATGAGACGACCGCTGTAGATATGGAAGATCAACTCAATCTCAGCGATGGTTTGCTCTGAGTAGCTACGTTCAGTTTTCTCCAAGGTCGCTTTCAGCTTGTTGACCTTATCTTTAGCGACTTTTGCTGCTTCGTTCTCACGCTGGATCACCTGGAGCTCATTAAGGCACTGTTTTAGCCTAGTGCTTTGCGCCTCGTTGGCTTTAGCTGCGATGAAAAGCTCCTTGTCATTCAGGGCTTGAAGCTCGACGACATAGAAATCCTGTAGGTCTTTGAATGCAGCGGTGATGACCTTTCTCCAGTCTTCCGGCAGAGGCTCAGTTTCGGGAGTTTTCTGTCGTCTAATGGAGGCTGTAAGCTCCTCAGTCCGGGTATCCACCACCTCCTCATTTTCGGAGAACGCGTAGTCGAGCTGTACACCTAAAACATTAAGCTGAGCTGCAAGTTGGGCTACTGCAGGTAACCTGGCTTTATCGCGGAGCAGGGCGTTGTGTAGGGCACTGTTGTAACCTACGGATATCTGAGCTTCTCTAGCCTTGATCTGAGCTTCAATGAGCGCGAGCTCAGCAGTCATTAACCCTGTGAGAGTCAGAAGGGTCTGGCCATCAGCGCTGAGCGCATTGTTGATTTGGTTCGATCGGAGCTCAATCTTTTTCAGCATGATGTCATGGGCTTGCCAGTCGGCACCGCACAATGGGCAGTGTTGATCGTTCGCATTGAGTTTGGCGTGCTCAGCCATCAGCTCTGCTTTCAGACGATTTAGCTCGGCAGCAGCGCTGGCATTAGTGGTGCTTTTTTGCTGAAGTGCGTCACGCCTTACTATTTGCTCTTGGAACCAATCCAAGCGTCCCGGGGCCCATCCGGAAAGACTTGTAGCCTCATCTGATTTAACTACTGTAGCGCCACGTTTGATGATTCCACCAGATTTAGTGAGCCCGTTTAATTCATTTTTGATGAGGTCGAGCCCATCCAGTGTGCTCAAGTCGCTCCCAAAGCGTGCAAGGCTTTTCACCGAGTCCTTGTTAAGTTCAATATAGTTTTCAATAGAGTCGTTTTTGTCCCTGATCTGTATTGCGCTCTTTAGTGGTGCTAAACTTTGAAGTCGCTGAATGCTCTTAACAAAATCCGCATGAATTTCTGTAGAGTAGGTAGGAAACGGGGACTCTTTATCCCAGCCCGGTTGCAACTCCGCGGTTGAGATTTTTTTGTATTCGATTGCGCCTAGTGCAGCTTGAATCATTCCTTTGAGTAACAGAGACTCGGTTTTTAATTTTGATGATTCAGCGGCACGCTTTGGGTCGCTCAGGAATTTTGTGAGTCGCAAAGCGACAGCTTTGCAATTGTCAGTTTCTGCTTTCACGTCACTGATGTTGAAGAGGTTGTTCAAAGCCTCTTTGCGCTTGTCTACTCTCGTGTGTAGCAGTTGGTTTTGGCCTTGTTCTAAATAATTCAAATAAGAAAAATTTTCTTTGAAATTTTTACCGAAGAGCTCTTCGATAAAATCTTCGTTGCGCCGATTCCCTTCTGTGTAATCGCTAGATGTGAACTCAGGCAGTTCATATAGCTTAATATGGGTAAATTGGTTGGCCCGATTATTTGACTTATCATCAAAATCTGCGGCGGGAGTGTGCCTTGCTAGAACAAGTTTTCGCGTTCCGTTGGCGAACTCGATTTTTATAGCTAGATCTCTCTTTCCAGATCGGTTGTTCCAGAGCAGGTTGTCCTCGTAGTTTGTTCTATTGCCCATCATTAGCGTGGAAAATAACTGACTGATTCGTTTAATGCCACCAGTCAGCAAAAGTTCGATAGCATCAAAGATGCTGGTTTTGCCGAATCCATTGGGGCCATCCAGCGTGAGCAGAGACGAGTCACTAAAGTCCAAATGAATTTTTTTAAAAGCCTTAAAGCTTGAAACCTCAATTTGGGAGATTTGCCAGTTCATCGCTAATCAGCTCCTTAATCAATTCTTCGACATTGGTTTGGCCGAGCTTTTGTATCGTGCTATATGTTTTGGCAAGATCGATTTCGGCTACCGCTTCCTCTATCTGCCGACGCAGGGGCACTAGCTCAATTTTTTTGATGTTGAGCCGTAAGAAAGGGAGCTTGATGAAGATTTTTGCAGCTGCACTGTATTTAGTAGGGGCTGTCGGTTCTTTTTTGTAAATGTCGAACTGGGATTTGTCTGAGATTAACTCGTTTATTTCGTCAAAGTTAAGTCCTTTGATGGCTTCAACCTCTGTGTCACTGTAGTAGAGGACATATTTTTTGTAGAAGTGCGGATCTTCTTCAATTTCAAAAATTTGCTCTTCATGGCTTTTGAATTCAGCCAGCTTGTTGAGGTGGTGAATGCATATCAGATCGCAGTTTTTTTTGAAGGCTGGATCTGTTAGAAATGCTTCAGGTGCAGACTGGTTGATGATAGCGTTAAGATCGCTAGGTTTCATTAGTTCGTCTAGTCGATGCAAAACCGCGAACCGAATCGCCGTACCGCTTTCTCGAGCATAGAAGCTGGTATTGTCATTCTCGTGCACTTTTGAAAAATTGTGTGCGACCAAAGCTTGGTTAATAATTTCAATTATCATTTAAGTCGAGCCTCTGCGTCGTCCTTGGTTAAAATGCTGATGCATAAGCTTCTCGTGATATTGCTATCGATTCGATCGTGATCGTCGATCGAGCTTTCATCGAAGCAATTGGTATATTTAGTATCGACTGTGAAGCTCTCCGATGCCTTGGCGGCGATCAGGTTGTTGAACTCGAATAGTAGTCGCCCCAAGTCGTCGTTATCTTTAACTTGAGAGACTATGTCGGAGGTGCAATATTTTCTGTCTGTGGGCTCAGGTAGATATAGGGCCGTTGGTGCGTAGAATTTTTTGTCTCTATCCAGGTAGTGTGGCAGGCGCTTAAAAACTGGTTCAGCATCTATCCTGTGCAGTAAATCTGAGTAATTTCGAATGTCAAAATTTTGAATGCGTGAGAATTTTTCGGAGGGTTTCATTAACTGACATAGTATTTTGAAATCGCCTCCTTCAGAGAGTCTAATCAGATCATAGATGCGTCGAGCTCTATCGTACGCAGCGTCAGACATGCCTGGCAGAGATTCAGCAAGCCTCTCTTCAAGGTGGGAATGAAGGCGCGCCTTCAGTTCGATACCGTAGTAATCCTTTCTCTCGTATGGATTTGTATCAGTTATTCCCGAGAGGATGCTTGCTGCAGTGATACGGTGTTCGTAAGCTGCTCTACGCTGAGTATCACCTTCATTTTGTATCCTGGCGTGGATCATGAGCGCTTGTGAGCTGATTCTATCTGACAATAAGCAGTAATTTGCATCTAACAGGTCGTCATCAAAAAGAATATTCTGACTGCCATAAATTTCTCTCATGACCTGCTTGGTCAGCTCTTCTATCTTGTCCAGTTCGCAGTGTCTGAAGTTGCCGTATGCATAAAACTCCACGCGCTCATTGTTGGAGTCCACGTAATCACTGTGATCGTTTATAGGTTGAGATATATGGAAATATCTTTTTATGCCTGCAATGCGATCAAGTTCTAGGCTAGCCGATTTCGTTAAGGCGTCCTTGTAATTGCTACGGTAATCACCAATTTTTGCTTTTACTTGGTGCGCACTAACGAGTTTTTTATCTTTATAGATTGCGAAGTCGTCTGTGCTATCTAGCTGCAGTTCAAAATCATTATCGCCGGTATTGATTAGTTTGAGGGAGTGATAGAGCGCCACTTTCCCTTGATAAACAAATCCGCTCCAAGTAGAAATGGCACTATGTGGATAATTACTTGCTTCCTCGTCGCTCACGTTGACTCCTTTCACCACACGATTATTTGATATTCAAAGGCTGACGATATCACGACGCCACTATGTATTCAGCACGTTCGAAAGCCATTAGCTGAATCGGACAGGTGCCGAACCGTTTCAGCAGGCGGAGATCATTTGGTGCTTTTTCGGACTGCTGTACGGCAGGAGAGCATCTGCGTAAAAGCTGCGGCTGTAGTAGGGGATCCGCATTGCAGCGTCGGGTTTCCGTAGACATTTGCCCAGGTGGGTCATTTGGCAAGAACCACCGTACAAACTGCGCGGCAAAGCGCTCCGTGGGTGTATGTGATGCTAATGGCGTGTTCGGTATGCAGATACACTCGGATGTCCTGTAGGTGTCCGGCCGGAGCAGCTTGCCCACCAACCTCGCGTCTGAAATCTAACCCGCTGTCTCGCTCAAGGGGAGGGAGTGGCTGTGCCGGCCGCTGAAAAAAACCTGAAAAATGGTAGCCTTTATGGCTGTCTGCCTTGAATTTTGTGAGGGTTGGAATGGCGGAGCATTGCATCTTGTGCGAAAAGGCTGCAGGTTCGAAGGAGCACGTCTTCCCCGCGGCTTTCGGGCGGCGGCGGATGAATAAAGGTATTTACTGCCAGCAACACAATGAGGGGGACATCATGTGAACAAGCCCATGCCTGTTTTCGTTATCTTCATTAATCGTTGCTGCTCCGAGCAAAGCCAGCGCAGATCCAACAAGTACGCAAGATGAGGATTGATATGTTCAAGGTTAAAAAAACACGTCCAAAATTGCACGTTGTTGCGAGGGCATCCCGGGAGCTGGCACTCGCCTTCGCATTGGGAGGAGTGCCAGTTCTGTTAAATTCAGAGTCGTCAGCACAGTTCAAGGCAATGCTTGACCTTTTACTCGCCGCACCTTTTTTGATGGGCTACTACGCGTGGCTGTGTTTAGCATTCGCGGTGGCTGCAATTGTTAAATACAAGTGGAGGTTCATGTCCGCTCGGTATCAGCGTTGGCTCGACGCTGTGCATCTTTTTTTAGGTGACATTGGTGGAAGTTTTTTGACAGCAGGCAGAACGGGTCTAGGAGCGATACTGGGATTTTTAACGGTTTGGCACTGGGTCGAACCGGACTCGTTGAGCGCTGAGAATGTAATTCGTACGTTTGTCATGGTTTTCAGTCTCACTTTACTTAGCGTGATGCTGACGTTGGGCGAAGAGACTTTGAAAGATCCAAAGAAAGCAGCAGCCAGTAAATAGCTCAGGAAAGTGGGAGCACTCTGCCGAGGGCAAGCATCTATGGGGGCTAGTATAGCCACTGAGCGGCATTCAGCGTTCGCTGCACATTAAGGCGAAACTGGATTTGCTCGCAGGCTGCTCTGGCTTGCATCGCAAGAGGCATCCGCTGCTGAAATCAGCAACGCATAAGTAGCGGTTTCCACGTTCTCAAAATCGTAGCCAGCCATCTCACCTTTGATTACTTCATCACTCATGCTCGAACCGCCTATGGCTTGTCCCAACGCCATTAGCTTTCCGACCAAATCCTTGAGGTTCGAAGACCTGCCACCGAGGCGGGAAAGACATTCATCATTCAGTTTTGATGATTGTGACAAGCTTTTAAGGATGCTGGCAACGTAGGTATGCTGGGGCTCTAGCCGGAATGCCCTGATCGTCGCAGCGAATTGCTGCAGCGCGAGAATCCAGCAGAAAATATTGAACCTCGTCAATATTCCGGAAGCCCGTTGGATACGCCTCGATGCTATTGACGCCCTGGCCGGTGCCGATTCCGTAGACCCTAGCATTGTCGCGCATCTGACATCCGCGTTTCTGCTGAGTACGCCGCCAATCCTTGCCGCGTCAGCGGCTCATCTCATCGGCGCCCATGCTTCCGCGGAAAATGCCCTTAAACTCTTTGAGCGGGTCGCCAACTCGAACAAGCGACGCGCTCTGCTGCTGGTTGGCGCCAACGCTATGGCCACGCGTGATCGTACGACTGCCGATCGAATCCTCGATCTGCTTGAAACGGATCATCCCGGACGTCAATTGTTGATGGCTTCCGAACCTCTTTCAGTCTCTATTCTCGACGATCTCGGCAAAGTCCAGTTGAGAGAAGCCGTCCGAAAGCGGCTTGGAGATCGCATTGTCGTTCCTTGACCAGCGCAGAGAATGGGCAAGCACAAGCCCGCTAGCTGATCGCCCACCTGAATTTACTATTTTTCGAGTTTAAGAAAGGGGTTATCGGCAGGCATGGACCCAGCTTCGAAAAATAGTGCTGGGTGTTCTAGAAGATAGCCTTTGAGTTTTGCCTTCTTCCTGGGGCCTTCGACCTGACAGAGCCAGATATTCAAACCATCGTCGCGCTTTTTGTGGGTCTTCAGCCTCTCGAACTGTTTCTGCACCCATCGCCATTCTTCACCTTCGTAATCGGCACCCATTGAAATGCCCGGAAACTCCTGAGCATAGCGCTGAAAAATGCCAGGCGTGACCAGAAATACGCGGCCACTCACCGTGTGCACCTTGGCCTTGCTGTCGTTGATGATCAGCTTGTGACTCTGAATACCTTCCTTGACCCAACTCAGGAAAACCTGGCCAGAGTTATCCGAAGCAGGATCTGAGATTTCGTGAGCACTTTCTAAAGGTGAACGACTGGTTTCGGGTTCTGTTATTTCGAACATGTCCAGCAACGTTCCTAAATAGTCGTCATCTTCCATGACCAGTGAATCAGGTTGCGATTGGCTTCGAGTTGATCTTGTATTGACTTCAGTGGGCGGTGAGGGGGATGGCGGACCGTCAGGTTGGTGGTCATTGGTTGCAACGCTCACTGTTCCGCTGAAAGCTTCTGGCCGGTCTTCGCTTCCCCAAATCAACGTTGGTTGAATGCGCAGAAATGTAAAGCTCTGCTGCCAGTTGCCCTGTGCGACGAGCGCGGTCCAGATGGCTTTGCCTTCGGGGGTCGACTCGACTAGCCCGTGCGACTGGAGTTCATCGAACACCGCGATGTTAGATGAGGGAATGCCCTCAATCGCTTGCGACAGTAGATAGGCTCGCAGCTTGTCCGTGACCGTCTTGCTGACCAGCCAGAGTGCGTCCTGGGTCAGCCATCCCGCGGCACCCGGCTGGTTGAGTTTCAGTTCGTGCTGAACCAGATGACGTAGTCCGCTGATCAAGTGATGTTGCAGCGAATGAATCGGCGCTTGCAGCGCCTTGCTCGGGTTGCCACCGATGTTCTGCGCAGTGGAAACACGGTCGGCTTGAATCACCAACTCACCGAGCACGCCGGCACGTTCGTACTGGCCGGCCAGGACATACAGCAAGCTGCCCCAGAGCGACGGAAAGCCACTGAGCCAATCGAGGATCGGGCGGTCGAGAATCTGGGTGTAGAGCAAACCTGCGGCGGCGCCGTGCAGGTGGTAGTCGCGACCTTTGAGGTAGCGAAAACGGTAGGGCTGATCCAGCGGGCCCTGCCAAGGATGCCAAACGCGGCCATCCTGGCGTTCGACCTGCAGGTCCACGGCGATCTTGCCGATGTCATGCAGCAGGGCGCCATAAGCAATACCCGCCGACCAGGCATCGGTCTGGGCGGCTTGGTCTTCGGGCGCGGCGCCGGTGGGAAGCAGATACGACTGACGCAGTTTCAAACTGCAAGCGACCAGCTCCAGTCCATGGTCGAGCATGCCGCCAAGATAAGCATGGTGGTGCGCCTCGCTGGCCGGGAGTTGCTGGACATGTTCGGCGTAGCGATGGATCGGATTTAAATAGAGCTGGCTGAACTGCGGATGGGAGAGGGCGGTGTATTGCCAGATGCGATCGAGCAACTGGCGGCGGTGGTCCGCTGCTAACAAGCTGTGAGCCGACTCGATGGGCAGGTAACCTTCGGCGACGTTGACGGTCAGTAGCGGAGAGGGCTTCTGCCTTTTGCGGCGAAACAGGGTGAGCATCGTGACCTCCGGGAAGTGGCTGGTTCAGGGGCCTTTTAGCCTTTTCGGATAGGGCTCTTACCTTTGACCCCCCATTCCTTTCCAACCCTTACCGTCCTTTTGGCGCGTGTCCCTTTGCGCGGCAATCGGAATATGGATACTGCTAGACATCGTTTTGTTAGGGGGCTGGTACGAGAAAGAAAAGAGTCGGTACACTGCGGTGCATATTTTTTGGGTCTTGCCATGAACCTCACTGACGCTACGCTCGTGCTGCTGCTCGCGGCACGTATCCATGGGACCGACGAAGCCGTCAGGGCCTCGGCGAAGAGCGTGGTCAAGAAATTGCCGCGCAGTAAGCGCGATCTGATCTACAAGGTGATCGACAGCCGGAGTCCGCTCGAGCTGGTGGATTTTCTGGCGCAGAACCTGGATGCGGAATGACAGGCTGGGGGTGTGTGCCCATCTCTGATTCTTTTCATCAGTGCCCCGCGGTATGGGGATTTTTCTGGGCGCAGAAAAAAGGGCCCGACTCGCGTTGGGCCCTGTGATGCGATTGCAGCGGTGAGGTAACCATCAAATTCCATCGTTCATGTATCGTGAGTCATCCATTGCCATCTGCTTCAGTTGCTGCTCCAGGTTGAGTACATACTCCGAGGCGCTTCGGGCCTGACCACTGGCGCGAAAGATCGCGCGTTTGTCAGCCTTGAGCAGGCTGAGCCAGGAGTCGATGTAGCCCTCGTGCCGCAGCTCCCCCTGTATACCGGCGTAGGCACATAAAAAAGCAGCGCCCATCTCGGCGATCAACTCCTCAAACGCATAGCCTGGCGAGCCGAACGGACAGGCTGACGTCACGCCTTCGCGTTGTAACCGAGAGTGATGCCCGGTCCAGTGCGTCAGCTCATGAAGTGCAGTGGCGTAGTACCCGCCTTCATCGTGAAATTGTTCTTTTGTCGGCAGTTGGATGAGATCCCTGATCGGGTGGTAAAAGGCTTCGTCGGCAGGCCGATGAACGATGCGTGCACCTGAACTTAACAGCAGATTTTCCGCGGCGCTGTTGGGCTGGAAGGGATCACTCTGTTCCGTCTCGAGCAGGGTGTCATTGAGCATTTCGAGCCCCTCCGTTTGCTTGATGTTGAACAGAAAATGCGTCCTGAGAACACCGAAGTGAGCGACCTTGGGCTGACCGTTTTCATCGAGTACGGGTTGGCCTGACTCCGTCTGTTCCTCGCGCTCCATCGGCTTGTAGAGCACAGCCAGAGTGCTGTGCTCACCCTTACGGATGTGCCCACCGGCCTTTTTAGCTTGGTTGAAGGTCAGCCAACGATCTTGAGTGAACCCCTGCAACCTGGCCTCGGCCCAGAGCAGCGGTAAATTGATGCCCGAATACGGACGTCGCGTGATGGCATTGATGGGGTAGGGTTGATGGCCGATGTAAGCGGAGCCACTTGAGGACCAGGGTTTGATCCAGGGAGCAACGCCTTGGTCTAACGCGGTAACGATCTTGTCAGTTACGTCTTGGTAGATATCGCGCATGGCAATTTCCTCGAGAGAAAAATGGAGGAACGCCTTGCCCGCCGGGGGAGGGTTCCCCGGTGGGTGATGGGCTGGATTGATGCAGGCCTGCATGCCGTCCGAATGTGGAGGTGGGCGCCGCCAATTGCGCCTAGCGCTGGTGTTCTTCTGCAAGCGCTATCAGTAAGGCGCCAGGCTGACCCCGTTCTTGGAGTAGGCTGAGACTCAATTGCAGCAACGAATCGTGGTCTAAATAATCGGTTGGTTCAATGTGGACTACCTCGAACAGCACATAGAGCTTTTGTGGATTGGCGAGGTGGGCTTCGAAGGCTGCGCGCAATACGTGGCTCAAACGATCGATCTGCACCTTCCCAGCGTGATCGGAACGCTCGAGTTGTACTGCGCGTTGCCATGCGCCAGGTGTGAACACGATGGGCAACCGAAGGGTGTTCAGTGCTTCCGGTGTAAGTGAGTCGGGCATGGTATGTCTCCGTTGAAAACGCGAAGAAACCTGTCCCGTGCGGGAAAAGATTTCCCCGCAGTGGGTTGAAGAAAATTAAGAGGGTTTTCCTGACGAGCAGAGCTCGAAAGGCGCTCAGGAGAGCAGTAGGCGTTCATCACCGTAGAAACGGTCACCGTGCGAGCTACCGATCGCTAATCGCAATTGGGGAGAGCCATCATCGAAGTGACGTAGCCTTGAAGGTTCTGGCTACCTGGGCGGGGTGCTGTCGATAACAGCGATCCGTACCTTGTATTTAGCCGGACGATTTGTATGGGTCAATGACTGTAGAGACGCTGTTTCACGGGGCTTGTCTTCTGTCTTCCAGCGAAGATTTTTCGGCTGGGCAAACTGATAAACGGTCAGGCACGGACCGTTTTCAGTAGTAGGCTGTTACTCCTGTCTCAAACATGAAAACGCTCAGAAGAGGGCGAGACCATGCCGACTCAGAACCCTGTTCAGAATTCACGTGCCCACCGCTGGGCATATACCTGTGGCATGTCGATAAAGCGCGGGTATCGCAAGTTGAAAGCGTTTGAGTCCCGCGTGGCCGAGCGTGCGGTGACGGCAGGAATGCCCGCAGGTAAATTACTTGTTCGCGGGAGCTTTCTGATTGCCAAACTGGCAATGATCGGAGGGCTGCTCTTTATCGGTTTCTGGCTGGTCGCTTCTGTTGCGCTGGTGATCGCTGTGATTGCCCTTCTGCAGTCCAAGGCTGTCATCGACACGGATTTTGAAGAGGACAATCCAAGTCCTGACTACCTTGGGGCTAACTCCTATCTTGGCAACTACGATGACAATGGCCATTACATAGGTCATTTCAAATCATCTGATGACGTCAGGTAAGCTTCTTCGTAGCACCCATCAACTGATCCGTTCCTTTGCCCGCTGCACCATGCGCGGCTTTGCTTGCACCACCTAACATCCCCTCAAGGCTGTTGCCGATTGAGTAGCCAGCCCAGCTCATGGCGACCAAAAACAGTCCAGGCAGCACCAAGAACATCGCCCCCATCACATACTCGATCACCTGCGCGGTGACAGTCCCATCCATAAACCCGGATGTGGGCAGCGACAACAGCACCTGATTGGACGCCGAAACCTGGTTGTACAGGGTATCGAGCATGCTGGAGTCGACCCATCGGGCCAACTCCCACCAAAAACTCAACATGTGCAGCGTGAACAGCGCGAACGTCACCGTCATGACGGTCTTCAGCTGGTAGGTACTGACCAGCAGAATTAGCGGCAAGCTGATGATGACGCCCATGATCAGGAAAGCCTGCACCATCGGCAGAGCGGCGCGTAGCGCATTCATCGCCGGGAAGTTGCTGAAGGAACCCAGTGCCAGCCCGGTATTGGTAGCTAGGTTATTGAGCCCCTGATTGAACGAGCCGCCGCGGGCACTGGAGCCATAGTCCTGGTACACCTGTCCGGGTGACATGGACATCGATTGCTGGCGCGGGCTGACCAGCTCACGCAGGGTGGCATCCTCGATCTCGTTGCTCGAACGGCCAGTCAACCAGCCTTTCAGCTGAGTCAGCAGCGAAGGATCGACTTGCTGGATCAGGCGCTCGCGCAACCCAATACCGCTATCGCTCCACCACTGCTTGCAGGTGGGATAACCCGCGCCATTCTCCAGCCGCGGCAAGGAAACATCGCGGCTGTCGTCATACGGCCAACTGACTCGCGGAGTTCGCGAGCGATCGGTGTCGTAATAGCCGGGCGTGTCGAGAAAATAGCTTGAGCCGATCCAGGACGCGTCGTGACTTTGTACCTTGTCCAATTGCGGACGGTTGGTGAACAACCGAGAACGGGAATAGCCATAACAGTCGCGGGTGAAGTCGGCGACTTCCTGCAGCAGTACCTGGCTGTCGATGCGAGAGCTGTCGATCTCCATACGCATCTGCCGGATATCCGGTGCACAGGGGATGGAGGCGGTGGCCGCCGCGGTCACGCCTTTGCTCAAGGCATGCACCAGAAACCACCAGATCGGTACGTTGGCGGAGCGTTCGCCGATGGTATTGAAGGTGGCACTCCAGGCGGTTTCCGTCGGCTTGGCCACACTGACACCGCAGCGCTGACTCGCCGCATCATCGAACGTCATTGACGAGAGGCTCAACGGAAAGACCGGCGCGCAGCCGAACAATACGACGATGTAGGCCAGCCACAACCGGTTCTCGATCCGCGGCACCGAGAGCAATCCCTTGTTTCCCTCATCCGCGCCTTGCTGACGGGCTGACAGCCATTCCTGGAGGATGATCGCGCCGAAGGGCGCGGCAAACAGCCCGGTGTCGGACAGGACGCTCCAGAGTCTGTTGTTAATGATCCAGGCCAGCAGGGAGAGGTAAAATTCCAGGTAGCTGTTGGTGCTCAGGAGCATGGTGGTGACCTCACAGTCGGGTGAGTTCGACGCAGGTAAAGAGCACGAGCCCTTATGACCCGATGCGTTTCACGCGCAGTCGATCCTGGGGGCGATGTCGGTAGCGCTGAAGCAGATCCCACCAGAGCGCAAAGAGGGCGCCGTAGAGCAGGGCACGCCACCCCCGCAGATAGGGTCGTACGGATTCGAATGCCTGCTGCCAGGCCTCGAAACTACCCAGCGCAGTGCGGCCGATCCATGCGATCAGTGCAGCGGTCAGAATCATCACCGCGGCAATCCCCAGATCTGAAAGCAGAGTGAATAGCGGTGAGCGTTTCATGGCTCACTTGCGCCTAGCGTCAGCATCTTTGAGTCGACCGGGCTCGGGGTCGCCTTGCTCGACAGTACGCGATGCGTCGGCACCACCGGTATGCCGGTCGAGCACCAGGCTGGCGGTGTTGGTGGCCAGCATCTGCCGGACCTGCAGTTCGGTTTGCAGCAGGCGTATTTCGCGCTCCAGGGTGTCGATGTTTTTCGTCAAGGCGCTCTGTGCCGGCTCGGCGGAGGCGATGTTCGGCTCGTGACTGCCCGCCAGCAGGGTGCGCAGTAGCAGCAACGCTTTGTCGAGTACGCTGGACAAGGCCGTCTCGCTGGCCAGACGCCGTGCCAGCAGATCCTGGTCGGGATCGTCGCGCAGGGCTTCGATCACACCACGGGTCACCGGCAGCATCGGGCTGGAGGCTTTCGCCAGGTTGTCAGGGGTAGGCGGCAGAGAGCCAGACAACAGCCCTTGCAGGGCCTTGAGGCGCTCGTTATAGGCCTCTTGGATCAGCGGCGTCAGTCCGCTGCCAGCGGTCGCACGCAGGGTTTCGCAGCTGTCGCAGGTCGCGACTTCGCTCTCGCCCAACACCCGAACGGCCCATTCGGACTCCTCTTGGGGAGAGGCCCATGTCTGACAAATAGCCCCTCCCAGGCAATCACTACTATTGATCGAGGCACTGTCATCCACCGTACGGTTATGCAGCAGGTTGTAACCTGCTCGCACCACGTCGGAGGTCACCCGGATGGGCGACTGCCCGCTGCCTCCAGCCTGCGAGCCGCCAATCCAGGACACCCCATTGTTGCCGTTATGGGTCTCGGTGTTTTTCACCGCGGCCACCGCATCACCGCCGGTTTGCTCGAGATTGCCCTGCATCTCCTGGTTCTTGGCCAGCGCGCCCCAGCCTGCTTGACCGACCTTGTCCGCCATCTTCTCGGCCATGGCTTGGCAGGTCAGTTTGGAGCGATCGAAGTCGATACGGCCCTGCATCACCCCGTTGCTGAGCAACTCATAGAGTCCGGGGTTGGCGCGCTGGATGATCAATGCTGGCAGCGACATCACGGCTTGGGTCGCGTTCTGCACAATGCTGCCCATGATCTGCTGGAAACCTTCGGTGGCACCGTTCAGCTGGTTTTGCAGGGTATTAGTGAGGCTCATGTTTCCGCACATCATGTTCGCTCGCCAGGACCCGCCGACACCGAGACCACTGGGTCGGTAGAGCGAGCTCGGTGAGCCGACTGCCGAGCCGCCACCGACGGTGTACATTATCCGGTCGTCGAGCACTTCGCCTTGAGTACCCAGGCGGTAATCGCCCTCGGCGGCGTGGGCATGAGTGGCCATAGCGAGTAGCCCGTAGAGCAACAGACTCATCACGCCCAACCAGGGGCGCGCGAGAAACTGGCTCATGAAGCACCTCCTTCGAAGTCGATGCTGAACAGGAAGGTCTGCCCCTCACGTTTGCAACAGCTATAGGGCCGCCACAACGACCAGGCGTAGCCGCCATCCGCGCTCTGGACCGGATCGCTGGGGAAGATGGCGCACGTGGGCTGAACCTGGGGGTAGAGTAACTGCCATTTGTGGGTTGAGGTGTCGTTTTCAATAATCGGGCCCGGCGGCCAGTAACCGTCGCGTTTGGCCGGCGTGAGTGGTACATACACATGCGGTTGCCCGTTACGGGTGATGACATCGCCGGCCCGTTGCGCCATGACTGCGGCGGCTTTGAAGTCGTCAGGCTGTACCAGAAAACCCTGCCGGGGATAAACGTTGCCCCACATGTTTCCCGAGGCCTGACTACCGATTTCACGGAGCCCCGGCATGAGCGACTCGGGGTAGAAACCTTCCGGGATGCCATGGCGCCAGGCCAGTGAGTCCAGGGTACTCAGGAAGTAAGGCATGAATGCAGTTGCGCCGCTGGCGCAGGCGTAGCCTGATTGCGAAGCCAGTTGCGTGGCGATCCTGCCACCGGGGTGGCCGATACCGTCGACGTTCTTGAAGCGGGGCAGGTTTTCGCGGCGGGTGTTCGGGGTGATCAGGTTGCCGCCACCCTCCGCGCCGCTGATGGGAGCGGAGAGGGCAGCCATCTCGGTCCAGGGGTTGTTGCCGGTGTTGGCGTAGCTCGAGACCACCAGTTCAGGAATGAAATGACGAACCTTGGTCGAGGTTTTGACTGTGCAGCCGAAGGGGGTGCAGAACAGCCAGAAACAAATGCCGACGACCCTGTAGTCGAGGCAGTTTTGCGAAAGCACGGAGGACGTGATGCTGGCGGTGTCCAGCGCCACGCTTGGGCCGCACGCCAGCAGGATACTCAGCGCCAGGGGCCGTAGCTTTGTGGGCGAGATTGACGAGCAGGCAACAGGCATGATCCAGGCTCTCGGTGTATGGCCTGGGCAGGTTCGATTACAGACTGAAGACTGTCAGTGGAAATTATGAAGGCGGATCTATCGGATTTGTGAGCCGTGAGACTATTATTTGACGTGAAGGGCGCTGCGCAGAGTATTGGGTTCTGCAAGTAGCTGATCTGTGGTGATTTCGAGAATATTGGCGAGCTTGCATAGGACCAACAGCGACGGATTGCCCGTGCATCGTTCGATTTGACTGACGTACGTGCGATCCACCTCGGCCATGAGCGCGAGCTGCTCTTGGGTAAGGTTTTTCACGCGTCGCATCAAGCGGATGTTTTCCGCCAGCTGAAGACGAAGCTGTTCGTAGTCTTGAGTCATGCGCGCAAATTGCGCCTTGAGGGACTCTCAATCCACGGGATATAGTCTACATTGGTATTGATCTAGGCCATTTGATGCACATACCTGTTATCCAGTGTTCATTTGGTTTCGTTATGATTCGAGGCTGGGTCCAGTGTCTAACAATAAAATCAGAACTTTAGGGTGTGTATGGACGAAAACTACATTTCAATTCCTGCGGCGGATGGTTGCTCAAGTCTTCTGACCCCTTGGGGCAACGAATTTGCTCAGATGATCGAACGTGGCGTGCAATGCGCCCAGGCTTGGCTTGATACGCCCGGTGAAATTCCACTGTGGTGGGAGCTGGCGCAAACACGCAAAACCTTTCCTGTCGGTGACTGCCAAGATGCTTTTGAAGCCGGATTCTTGTTGCGGATTCAGCAGCGGCTTCGAGGCGCATCGTAATAACCGGTCACTCGCTTTAGAGCGCGATACCTGAATACATTCCCCTATGTGGGTTCTATGCCTCGCGCTCTATCGATCCGGTCAGCTATCCGATAAGCCGCTTCCAACTCTGAGCAGCCATTCTCCTGCATCAGTGTCCAGCGCTCGGCTTTTTCCTCGGGCTCTGTCATCGCCAGGGCGAGGTAAAGACTGGGCGGCACGGCCCGGAACAGCGTTTCGAGCTTTTTCGACAGCACCACTCCTTCGGTGTATTTGCCCGGCTCCTTGCTGGCGGAGAGCAACAAGGCTTTCTGTGCCGGCGTGAGTTTCTTGAACCGTGCGATTTCTTCGATTTCCGCCGGTGGCATGTTCAAGCAAATCCACCACTCGATCATGTTGAGCATGGTCTGCGCGGCAGTGGGGAAGTCGGCAAGGTTTTGCGTCGCCAGCCAGAACCAAGCGCCGAGCTTGCGCCACATCTTCGTGCCCTTGACCACGAATGGCGCCAGCAGCGGGTTTTTGGTGATGATATGGCCTTCGTCGGTGACCATGATGATTGGCCTCCCCAGGTACTGGTCGCGTTCGGCTAGGTTGTTCACGGTGTTCATCAGGCTGATGTAGCTGATGGACATCTGCGCCTCGTAGCCTTCGCGAGCGTAAGTGGCGAGATCGACAATGGTCACATCGCTCTCGGGCCAAGACGTGCCCTCGCGATCGAACAACTCACCCTCGAAACCCTGGCAAAACAGGTCGATGGACTCGCCCATTTCCTGGGCACGCTCGCGACGTTTCTCCGGTAAGTGCGGGTCAGCGGCGACGCGTAATAAAGCGTCGCGCACGTCGCGGGTCAGTACCTGGTGACCCGCCGCGATACAGGTCTGCGCCGCATCCAGGATGCACTCGCGGATCAGGCTGCGGTCGGCTCGACTCAGGCGGGCTTCTTCCTTGGCCTCGCCGCCGGTGATCATCAGTCGAGCGGTGATTTCCAATTCGCCGAGAACATCGCGTTGGTCTTCGCGACTGGCTACCGCCTCATCGTCCAGCTCATCGATCGACAGACTCGCCACCTGATCCGGTTGCTCGACCAGGCGCCAGGCATCGACAAAGGGCGCGAGAGTGACCAAGGCGCCAGGTTTCAATTGGACCTTGTTGACCGACAGGCCCTGTGTCGCGAAGTAGTCGCCCTGCAAGCCAAACGAATTGCCTGCCTCGACGATAAACAGGCGAGGGCGGTACACGGCCATGACCTGCATCAGTAGGGTAACCAGAGTGGCCGACTTGCCGGCGCCGGTGGGGCCGAACAACAGCAGATGACCATTCATAGCTCGGTCCAGGCGTGATAACGGATCAAAACTCAACGGCGAACCACCACGATTGAACAGGGTGATACCTGGGTGGCCGGTGCCGGTGCTGCGGCCCCACACCGGAATCAGATTCGCCAGGTGCTGGGCAAACATCAGGCGGGTGTACCAGTTGCGCGTGTCGCGGGCCGGGTTGTAAGCCATCGGTAACCAACGCAGGTAACTGTTGCAGGCGGCGACTTCATCGCCTTCGCGTACCGGTTGTAGGCCCGCACCCAGTAGTGCGTTAGCCAGGCTGACCGAGCGCTGGTGCAATTGCTGTTCATCGTTACCGCGCAGGTAGAACGCCAGGGTGCCGCGGTACAGCTTGTGCTGGCGGCCGATGATTGCACGAGCCTCTTCAACATCTTGGCGGGTCTGGGTCGAGGCCAGGTTTTCACCGATGGCTTTGCGCGCCAGGCGGTTCAACTGCTCCTCAAGTACATCCTGCGGTTTGACCACCAAGGTTAGACTCATGACTGTACCTTCGGGTAACTGGTCGAACAGTGCATTCACCGCGTCACCTTTGCGGGTTTCTCCGGTGAGTTGACCAATCAAGGGCGCTCGGCGCAGCTTGTCCACCACCATGATCCGATGGGGTTGATCATCGAAAAACCAGAGCCCGTGCTGGACATCCGAGCGCGGTTCGTTGAAGAACAGCCGCTCGGCGAAGTCATGATCGAAGGGCAGTTCCAGCGACTCGCCGTCGCCCGACTCCGGATAGGTCACGCGGCGGTAGAACTCCTCGGGCGCTTCATCGGTGAGCCTGGGTGCCGGATTGAACCAGGGCACTAACCAGGCATACAGACCTCGGCCATCGACTCGCGTTGTTTGCACCCCGCATGCCTGCAACGAAGCAGCAATACGTTCGCAAGCCTGATGCAGGGATTGCACCGGGTTGAGTCCTGTCTCCTCAGCGTCAGACTCAAGCCAGCGATAGACCACCAGTCGCACCCGACGGTTATTGCCGCGCCAGGGCAGGCGCGTCACCACCTTATCCTCAAACAGACCACCGGGCTTGGCGATGGTCTTCAGATGACGGCGGCTGAGCTCTAAATACGCCTCGGTGAAGACCGTGGCTCGCGCGCTGTCCTGGATATAATCGGTGAGCCGGGTCAGGTAGGGGGTGAAGTCGTTGTCGTCCTGACAGAAAAACTGCGCCACCCACGGCGCTTGGTCCAGCTCGTCAAAGCTATCCTGCAGGGCATCCTCGAGGGCATCGCGGGCGGCCATCAACCAATCGGGTTCGCGCCCTTCAGTGCCAATGGGCAGCAACTCGAACACGGCACCCACCGAGCGGTTGTCATCCAGTAGAAAACACTGCTCGGTGTCGAGGTATTCGACCCATGGCAGGTGATCGGTGAAGCTGGGGTTATGCGCATAGAGTGCAGCTTCATCGGCCAAGGTGGCGCGAGGGCGCAATGGGTGGCGCCAGGCTTTCCATGCAGAAGTGCGGTTTCCCGCATCGCTGGTACGCACTACAAGTCTTCCTGACGTTCACCGGGTAATGCGTACTGCACCCGTTGGTAGAACGGAAAGACGGTCGAGTAACCCGGAACCGGTGCCTGCTCGGTACCACTCAAATGCGGATACACGTACAGCACCAGATCGGGATTGGGCAGGCGCGGGAACAGATTGTGGATCTCGTTCGCTGCGGTGCGCGTATACGGTTCCGGGAGAGACGCGGAGACATCTGCCTGAGCCAGCGGGCGGCGTAGCTGCTGCCGAGCCTCCAGCAGTTGCTGCTGAGTGCCTTGCGAACCGGCGCCGTTCCAGATGTCCAGCATGGTTTGCTCGCCATGGGGCAGAAGCGTGTCCTTGTCGGTGGAACACCCTGCCAGGCCCCAGCAGAACACGCTAATCCAGATCAGGTAGGGAGGCATGGTCTTTTTCATGGCGAACGCTCCGGCCCTTGGGCTCGTAATCGATGGTGATCTCATGGTCGAGGTGCAGGGCGACCTGTGCCGCCGGTGGTACGTACACGGCCGCAAAGGCCTCGCCATACAGCTTGTTGACCCACTCGCGGATGTCGCTGACCCCACCACTGAGGATTGAATTCAGCGCACTGTTGCCTGTGCTGTTGGTGATCCCGAAGGTACTGCCGCCCGAACTGATCACGCTGCTGTTGTTCTGCTCATCCCCGAGCAAGGTGGCGACACCGGCGCCGGCCGCCGTGATCAGGCTCTGGCTGCCGAGGTATTGCTGGGCATTCGAGCGGCGCTCGCCGGCAATGCATGGAATGCCATACGGATCGGACAGGTAGCCGAGTCCACCGCGGATCTTGTCGATGTTCGAGCTCTGGGTGGAGGCATTACGGCTGGCTACCGCCTTCGGCTGAGGCACCGTACGGATGGTGCCATCGGTAAACACAAAGGTGATCGACTCGACCTGTCCGCGTACGCAAGACAGGGTCCAGTCACCGGACGCCGTGCCGCTCATCACGGCCCCCGCGACGTCCGGCAGGTCGATACCGTTTGCAGTCAGGTTCTCCGGACCGACCAGCACCTTGAAGGGGTAGGGGTCGTTGACCGTGCCATCCACCGGGACACGGCCGATCAGCGCGGTCATGGCAACCGAGCCCATCAATGTCGCGTTTTCAGGAACGGTGTAGACCGGCTTCGCGCCTTCGGTACGATCAACGGATCGCGTCAGGTCACGCTCACCCTCACCCTCACCCTGGGTGACTGCACGTAGCTGTTTCTGGCTGCGATCAATGGCGTTGTCTTTCAAGCCTTCCAGTGAGTTGAAGGCGGTAGGCAGACTCAGTGCGGAGGCGGTCTTGGTTTTGCCTCGGGCGTCGGTGGGCGGAGCATCCGAGGGTTCAATCCACTGCAGCGCATCAGTGGCAGAGTGTCGTCCTTCGAACTGAGCCCCATCGCCCGGCTCTAGCCCCAATCCGATCGGCATGTCCTTGCTTTTGCCAGTCATCCCCGACAACTGCTCCTGCAATTGCGTCAGCAGACCGCGAGCTTGGCGACTGTCTTGTTCCGCTTTGAGCCGGGCCTCGTTGGCTTGTCGGCGGCCTTCGTCGACCTGTTGGGTCACGCTGCCCAGTGCCGTCTGGATGCGCGAATCGACACTGTTTTCCCGCTCACGCAGGCGGTTGTTTTCCGTCTGCAGCAAATCGTTGTGTTTCTTCAAACCAAGCATGTCGCTGCGCATGGCCTTCACCTGGCCGACCAGGGTGGCGACCGTGTCGCGTGGGGTATCGCCCGCAATGCCGAGCGACTTGGCTTGCTCGGCGGATAATTGAATATTGCCCTGATCAACTGGGTGCTCTGGAAAAGGTGTGCTGCCACCCGGGACCCAGGTTTTCAGGATGATCAGCACCACGCCCAGCAGCGCAGCCGGTACCAGCCATTTGAGCAAGGCGTTAGCTTTCATCGTCAGCACCTCGCGCAACGGGCGGGAGCAGCACAGCGTGTTCGAGGCCGGCACCGCGAGTGACGAGATAGGCGATCGTAGTGTCTTCGGCACTGCCGACCGGCCCGAGGAAAGCATGCTGGAAGGCCGCGGCGAACAGCTTGGCCTGAAGCCGACGCGGATCGAGTTGCACCGTCGCTGGACCACGATTGCGCAACTTCACCGCCGTCACCCAGTAATCACCGAGTCGCCAGGCGGCGATGGGCGTGCTGGACACGTTTTCGGTCGGCAGCAAGGTCGGCAGTTCGCTGCGCAGCTTGAGCGGGACGCGGCGTACACCGGGCAGGGACTCCACGGTGCGCAGCGGCGCGTACAGGCTTTGCGCGGCGTAGCGCGTCAACGCGACCGGGATCGGTGTGCGTTCTGGAACAGGGACGGCGCTCGATTCAGCCTCGGTAGCTTGCCCCTGAGCATGCTTGAGAATACGCACCGGCTCCAGCGGTTGATCGCCGGGCGTGGTCGCGATATCCAGCAGGATGATCTCACCCGTCGCGACCGATTGCAGTTGCAGTCGGGTCGGGGCAATGGCTTCCGACGCGCGCAGGTACAGAGTGCCGCCGGTGGATTGCACGCGCAGCTTGCCCGTCAAGGTTGAGGGCACGCCGACGCGAACAGCCTCATCGACAAATACCACTCGCTCCTGATTGATCACCAGCGGGACCGCGAGGGGGAGGCGTTCCCAATGCATCAGCTCGACGGCCTGTGCCGCGACTCCCCACAGCGTTAGTGCGACGGTGAGTCCCAGGGTCGACATCCGCTTCATGGTTCACCTCCAGGCAGGAAGATTTTTTGCGGAGTGCCCTGGTAGCAGTCCAGAGCCAGCCCCCACTTGTTGCGCTCGGGATCCAGGTCAAAACGCACCACGCGCAATGGATAGCGCACCACCACCCGTTTTACCGGTTCGGCGGCGTAATACTCATCGGCGTTGAGGTCGAGCGTGACCAGCCAGCTGTCGCGGTCGAGTTGCTTGACCCTGAGTTCCGGATCTTCGCTGTAGCCGCGGCCCAGAATTTCGTAGACGCCACGCACCCGCTGGCGCAACTCGCCGGCGGCCTTGCGGTACTCGTAGTCACCGTCGAGGAAGGCCTTGCAGGCGGGTGTCAGGTAGGACTGCAAGCCATAGATGGCGCGGCGATAGTCCTGCTCGCCATCCGAGGGCCAGCGGTTGAGCTGACCAAAGATGTACAGGGCAAAGGCATACACATTCTCCGAGGGGATATCCCACCACTTGCGCGTGCTGCCCGAGCGCAGATCTGGCGGTACATGTACGGTCAGATCGGTCGGTGCCGAGCGCCAGCCATACCAGAGTCCGGCACAGAGCAGAGCAAGGATCACTACCGCCAGACGCAGGCTGAAGATGTGTGCCTGTTGGGCATCGACCTTGTTCCGAAATCGGCTCATGGCTGCCACCGTGACAGGGCAGGACGCAGCCGACGTGAACGGCCGACCGTCCAGGCACCGGAGTGGAGGATCAGACTGCCGCGACCCAAGCGCCAACGGCTGGCGAGCATCCATTCGAGTTTGCGGTACAACCAGGTCTCGGGGCGAGCCCGTTTGGCCCGGCGCAGTAGCGTGCCACCGGCCAATAACACCAGCGCCATGCCGGCGATCATGCCGGTCGGCGCTATGGCAATGGAAGCGGTGGCAATCGCTAGAGGGACGCCCAGCAGCAGGCCAATGACGGCGCCAGTGCCGAGTGCTACCCACATCTCATCATTGGTCAACCCTCGCAATACGGCGGGATCACGATTGAGTCGCTCTGGAAGAAAGACCAAGGTGCCGTCGGCAAGGCGTTCGATAGTGTCGTTCATACCGACCTCACAGAATGGCGGCCGCCTTGGTCAGGAACCAGATGATGATCACCACCAGCAGGGCACCGATGCCGACCACTGCACCCAAGTCCTTCCAGGTCTTTCGTTGGTTTTGCACGTCGGCGTACACGGTCAACGAGTGCCACGCCACCCCCAAGAAAGCGAGTAGGGCGATCAGCAGACCGAGCAGGATGCCGCCGTCGTAGGCATAGTTTTTGATCGTCTCGATCAACCCGGAGCCTTCGCCGCGCGAAGGGGCTTCCATGGTGGGGAGCTCGGCAAAAGCCAGGCTTGGGCCGAGCACCAGCAGCAGTCCGATCAAGCGCTGGCTCGCACGATCACGCAGGTTGTTTTTCAGAGGGGTAAAACACTTGAGCATGGCGGCGATCTCCTGGGTTAGGACAGGGTGAAGAACATCAAAACCAGCAAGGTGAGCAGCACGCGTGCGGCGCTGCCGCCGAAGGCTCCAAAGCGCACGCTGCCGCTCGCCCAACCCCGGTAAGCCGTCCACATCACCCAGGCGCACCACAGCAAGGTCAGGACGAGAACCAGGGACAGCCACAGCGTCGAACTGCTCTGCGGTGCGAAGCCGGCGGCGTTTTGGAACGCAGCGATCTGAACGTCAGTCATACTCATGGCGAGGGCTCCGCAATCGGAGTGTCGAGGCGGTAATCACCGACCAGTTCACTGGGGTCGCGGGGTTGCGCACGGGAGGGGTACAGATAGCTCTGCACCCCTTGGCGGATGCGCTGAATGTCCTGGGTCAGTCGGGGGTAGTCGAATCGATAGCGTTCGATTGGTTCAAGGGTACGGGCTGCCTCCGCTCGCGTCGCAAGGCGTTCGAGAGTGTCGAGTTGCTGCTGGACTAGGCTGAGCTGTTCCTGTTCCTGCTCATGAGTCGATGCGGCATAGCCGCTGACATGAGCGATGGCCAGTGAAAGGAATAACAAGCAGCGAAAGACGGTAGTCGACATGATGCTGGTCCATGTGGAGATGGCGCCAGCATCAAGATAGGGGTTGAATTACTCAGTATGAAACGCGAGATGGGATGTATCGCTTTTTTGGAGGCGAGCGGAAGAAACTTACTCACAGATACACGAGCAATCGATTGGGCGAAAAAGAGAGCACAGTCTAGCAATCCTTCCCCATTAGTAATGTGTTGCTCATAGGGCAATGAGTGAATTCACTTCTGCTTGAAACGCGTATGGGTGACGAAGAGTCAATCATCGCTTAGCATGAGGGCGTTCACTTCTCATTTCCCTAACCTGAAGGAAGTTTCACATGTCTCGTTTGGCTGAATTTCGCAAGCTTGAACAACAACTGGCTGAACAGCTCGCAGAGCTCGAGTCGATGAAAAGTGACTCCGGTCTGAAAAAAGAAATGGAATTTGAGAGCAAACTACGTGCGTTGCTTGGCGAGTACGGCTTCAGCTTGAAGAACATCATTGGCATCCTGGATCCAGAAGCTGGTCGTCGTACCTCGACACCAATAGCTGCCCCCGTAAAGGCAGTCCGTAAGGCTCGCGAAGTGAAGATTTACAAGAATCCAAACTCGGGTGAGGTGATCGAAACCAAAGGTGGAAATCATCGACAACTTAAAGAATGGAAAGTCGAGTTTGGCGCAGACGTTGTTGACTCGTGGCGTACTCAGTAAGATCGGTTTGATGATCAGGGGGCCTGTAAAGGCCCTTTTTTATTGGTGAGAATTATAAGTCAAGAGTGCAAGTCTTGACCCAGTCCTGCACCAGTTTAATTGCTGGTTAGATCCTTGAATTCCGCCCAAATCTTGGAAGCCTACATTTCATCTGATGCTCTAATCCATAGTGGGAGTCGAGGACGACCTCTAGCAGCTTTATTTGCATCCGTATGGTGTGTCAGTTTTCGGCCGCTGGATAACTATCCTGGCATCGGGACATGTAAAAAAAAACTGGTTTTTCCGAATCAGAGATACTTCTTGAATGTCGTTGCCGTGATTGCCGTAATGATGCCGAGCATCACAGCACAAGGGAAAAACACAGCCATGGGATTGAGTGAAAAGGGTAGAGACAAGTAGATAACCCAGGGCACGATCAGCAGTGGTAACACGGCTCGTTTAGCTCGATGGTAGACAAAGCTACTTTCTCTCCCTGCGCCAAATTTACGTAGGTCCCGGCGTATCAGTCCATCGACAAAACCAGTGAATATGGCCAGCAGAAACAGGGGGATGGCCAGGACCAGAATGGTCAGGCGCACCACGAAGGTTAAGGTCACATACACTGCAGCCAGTACGAAATCCTCGATGCTCACGTATAGCTGATTGGTCCAACTCCAGAAGCCGTTGCCCTGGCTCGACACCCGAGCCTGCCGGGCAAAATCCGCAAAGCCAGTCTCGACCAGCAGCCACTGATTTAGAAAATCCAGTACTTGAACGATCGTTTGCCCGGGTTGTTGGAGGATGAGTGAAGCTTTGAAGTGCTCGCCGAGCCATCCCAATTCGCTATTCAACATGGCCTGGCTGTGTCGCCAACCCTGATCGCCCCAGAACAGTAGCAGACCTGCGAACTCGATGAGGATCGAGAACAGCAACGAGGCGATCAGCAATCCGATGATGCGGAGAACCAGGCTGATCGCCGAGATGATCAACCCCGGGCGCTGGACCGATTGTGGCGGCGTGTTCTGGACGGAAGTCGCCATCGTTCACTCCATTGCGCACTGCAGAGTTGAGTTGGGCACGACGTCTTCCGGATCGCTTTCTGTTGAGTCGAAACCTAGGTCAGGGTAGGGCTACCCCACCTGATCTAAATCGAAGTTTGTTGTTGGGCCGCCACCGCTTGCGCTCCACCACTGACCCGCCTGCGCGTTGTAGGCCGCCCGCATCCGTTGAGTGAGTTCCTGTAGGTCCTTGGGCATGGCGTCGTCGTTGGAGGGTTTTGGCAACGGCATGCGGACTTTCCAGAGCTGCCCACCGGCCTGGAAGGAGAACATTTGCCCCTTGGGCAAACTGACGATATGAGCAGGCTCGATCAACGGCACACTGGTGCTGCTGACACGGTCCTGTGAGGACGAGGTGAAGTCCGTGTTGGCCTCCGGATCGGAGGTGTCGGTCGCACCCGACACCAGGGTCTTGGTCAGCACGTTAACCTTGGGTATCTGCTGGGTGAGCAGTTCAGCGGTGGCGGTTTCGCGCACGCGGAGCATCTGCAGGGTGTTGAAGTTGCCAATCACCTGGCCAGCTTTGGCGCGGTTGCCGATACGTGCTTCGATATCGCTGAGGGTCTGGGTGTAGGCGGTTACCTGGATACCGGCGCCGCCACCTTTGTTGATCAGGGGGATGAACTCATCGCCCATCAATTCGTTGAACTCATCAGCGTGCAGGTTGATCGGCAGCTTGTCACTGCTGCTGCCTGATGGGGGCAGGCCATGGTCAATGCCGTGTTTGTAGATGTGGCCCGCGACCGAGACCAAATCAGCAAACATGGAGTTGCCCACAGCGGCTGCGACTTCGGCGTCGGTCAGCGCATCCAGGCCGATGTAGACGATGCCGCGTTTGCGAATGATCTGCATCCAGTCGAATATTGGTCGCGGGTCATCTAGGTCGGTGTAGTTGGGGGCCAGCAGTTGGGCGGTCTTGCCGGTGGTGAGTTTCTCCAGCAGCGGCAGCAGCGAAGCAACGATTTTGTCGAAGTAGGTGCGGTCGTAACGTACTGCCGAGCGCAGTCCATCCAGCACCGGATCGAATACCCGTTTCACCGCCAGGTACTGTTCGATGGCCACCACACGCTTTTCGCGTCCCACCATATGCCGGGGAATGTTCTTCTCAGTGAGTTTGCCTTCCAGTTGGACGATCACTTCCCAGGCTTTCGGATCGGTTTTGGCGAAAAACTGCTGAGCGTATTCGACGAACAGCGCGTCGATATTGACCACATGTCGCTGGATCTGCAGGTAGTCCGGACGCCGGCCGAGCTCGATCAGGGCACGGGCGATGATATTGACGAAGCGCCAGGCGAACTCACGGAAGGCCGCAGAGTTACCTTCACCACTGAGCTGCCCGGCGATGCGTGACGCCACTTCCGAAATGCGTCCGAAACGTCCCACCGCGTTGTAGCGCGCGGAGATCTCCGGCCAGCCCAGATGGAAAACATAGAATTCCTTTTCCCGACCGGCCCGTTTGGCTTCGACATACATCCGCTTGAGCAAGTCAGCATCGCCTTTCGGATCGAAGACGATGACTACCTCATGTTCGATGCGATGAATGTCCTGGGTGATGTACACCTCGGCGAGTCGCGTCTTGCCGACACGGGTAGTGCCGAGCACCAGGGTGTGTCCGACCCGTTCGCCCAGCGGCAGACTGACTTCCGTTTCATCGGGCTCGACCCCATGCAATAGTGGCGAGCCACCTACCGGGGGCAAAGGGCGCATCGGATTGAAGGCACTGTCCCAGGCCGTGACACGGGCCAGTATCGAGAGTGGAAACGGTGCATGCTCCAGGCGCCGTTCGAGACCACGGGCCAAGCGGTAGCTGGTCGGTTGGTCGACATAGTGGGCGACCGCCGGATCCTGGGCCTCGACCAAGCGCTGGGTGTGCAGGCGGGTCCAGCGAAAGCCGCGACCCATGAACAAACGCTTACGGCTGACCGGAATCTGGCGACTGGTCAGTTCGTAGCGGGGCAGCCGACGGATATTGCGCCGATAGCGCAACACCTCCCAGGCTTGGCGCAGACGAATCAGGCCAAACAGGGCATAGGCCAACGCTGCAACCAGACCGATCTCGGGTGACAGGGCCACGGCCCAGGGCGAGTACACACACAGCACAACGGCGGCGATGCAGATCGCCACGGTGTACAGCTCCACCGCTGGCCGGAGCTTGGACTCCATTGCATGGTCGGCCATGGCTTGGACTCACTGTTCCAGTGATGTGGCGGTGATCAATACGGGGTAGTGCTCTATCTGCAGGCGAGTGGCGATGTCGTTGCCGTTGACCGGCAGGATGGTGATGCTCGGAGCGGCTGCTCGAATCCGGGCTAGGGCTTCATTATCGGCCACTTCGACGGCGAGGCCGGCCGCGCCCATTTCCTGCAGTTCAGCTGCGCGTTGACGCAACCAAGCCAGTGATTGGGGATCCTCACCGACCAGGAAAAATGGCCGCAAGCCCGGCATGTTCAGGGCGCGAGGCGTGATTTTGCCGGGGCTCAACTGAGAGCTGCGGATGGGCAGTATCCAGGCTTCATCGGTAACCGTGGACAGGTCCGCATGCATGGCCCGATCAGGCTGGGTCCTGTTGTTTATTGGCGGTCTGGAAACTTGAAAATGGGGCCGGGTGAAGTCGCTGGGCTGATCCCCGGCTACGCTCAGTTCCGGCTGGGCGAAAGGTGCCAAGAGCAGGGTGAAATAGTAGGTAAGGGGGATTCGCTTCATGGTGGTGTGCCCTGTTCGAAGGAAATCAGCAGCTGTTCGAGTCTCTGGGAAAAGCCAGCACGGTAGCGTGCTGCCGGCGCGCCTCCTGCCGGACGGTGATAGCGCCCGGCAGCCAAGACCCAATCACCGGTGGCAGCGTGATGCTCCTGCAGCAGTGCGGCGGTCACCGCGAGATTTCGGTAGGGATCAAGGGCTTCGCAGGGACTGGAAAAGCGTTGTCCGTGGTAACCCAGGTTGGTTTGCCCGAGACCGACATCGACCCGCTTGGCGTCATGTCGGGCGAGTGCCTGAAGTAAGGCGTGACAGGCGGCCTGGCGAGTGGCGAAGCGGTAAGGGCTACCGGCGATGTTCAGGGTCCAAGGCCAGGGCCGCAGGCGACCACGGACGCGGATACCACTCTCCTGCAGGGCAATCGCGAACAACACCGTAGAAGGAATGTCGGCGTCATGCGCCGCCAGTTGGTAGGCAGGAGGCGGCAATTCGTCAGCTTGGACGGCGAGCATCGTCAACAGGAGCGCAATAGCACTCAGTCGAGGCGTTGCCATTGTCCGTTCACCTGTTGAAATGTGGCAGGCAATGGCCCCGGGGCACCCAGGTTGAACCAGCGACCACGGTCATGGTTCAGGGTGATCTGCCGACGTTGGACCCTTGCCGGATCGATGTCCGCTTGCCGAGCCCAGCTACGGATGCGTTCATCCTGGCCTTGGCTGCCCACCAGATAGATATCGAACGCCGTGTCACTGCTTTGCAGACGCTGCGCTTCGGCGGTGCACGCTGGGCAGTGGTCCTCGACAAACAGAGCTTGGCGCGGCGCGACCGCTGAGTTGGTAGGGGATGGGGATGCCATGCCCTGGATCGGCAGCAGCCCGGGAAACAGCTTGGCCCAGGCTGCGGTGTAAGCGTTCTGGTAGGCCAGTTCGCGCTCGGCGCGTTTGGCTTCCAGCGCTACCTGTAATTCGGCATAGCGCTGGCGTTCCTGGTCGGTCTGGGCCTCGACCCCGAGCGCGGTCAACGGATCGAGGTTCGGGCTCCAGAACCCGCGCGGGCCGGCTTGGATCTGTTCGAAGCGCGTCCACTCCTGCTCCGTCAGCCCCCAACTCGCCGCCTGTTCAGAGTCAGAGCGCCCCAGCGGAGCAGACTGCGTGTCCTGGGTCCGAGACTGTGTCGTGACGGGGTTGCCCATCGCAGCGCCCATGGCCAGTAACGAAGCGAGACAGACAACGGTGGGCAGTAGCGCTCTGTTCATGATCACTTCTCAAGGGAGGAGCACGGTCTGATCTGACTGAGCGGCCACCGCGAAGATGGCTGAGTTCGGCTCCAGCACTTTCAGGTGCCAAGTTCCGAGATGCTCGCCGCTATGCAGCAGTCGAACATCCATGAGAGCGCGACTGTCATGAGGTGCGATCGCCAGAAAGCGCTCACCCCCGCGGGACTCGACACCCAACACCGAGAACGGGGGGGAGAGCGGGACGGGCTTGGGGCGAGCGGCTTTTCTCGGTTTGGTTACGGAAGACGTCAGCGGTGGGTGGGATGACTGGGTCCTGAGGTCCAGAAGCTGCTGCTCGACGTGCTCAAGGCGTGCGTGTAGCGCTGTTATGTCTGCTGCGTTGGCGCGGGCTGCCAGACCATCGCGCAATTCCTGTATCTCTTGCGCCCACTGATCCAACATCGGATCAAGGGTATTGACCTGTTGCTCACCAGTATCGACCATCTGCTTCAGGTCTTTCAGCGCGTACTGCAGCTTCTCCTGTGCATCCTTGAGGGCGTTTGAATCACGTTGCAGGATGTCCAGGGTTTGTAGGTGTTGAGTGTTCGTGCTCTGCAGTTCGGCCACGCGTTGATACTGGTTATACAAACCACCACTCAGGCCGGCGACCACTAGGCATAGCAGCCCAATGATGAGGGTTTGAAACGTCGAGGCTTTCATGGGCGTAACTCCGACTGATCGGGCGAGACGGGTGTGATCAGAGCGATGCCGGCATCAGTTTTTTTCTGTTCGAAGCAGACCGAACGGCTGACATCATCGGTCGTGAGTTGCCAGGCGGGGCCAGCGAGCACTTGCAGCGCGCTGTGCAACGGGATTGGGCCAAGCCGGTAATGGGCCGCGGGCAGAGGGCGGGTAAACAGCACCTTCACCGACGCGGAAACAGGACAGAGCGCATAGCCCGAGCGTTGCAATACATACTGCAACGCATCCTGCACTGAAGGGCTCAGGCTGGATGGGATGTTCACGTCAATAATTTGGGCAAGAAGATCGCGTTGTTCCATGGTGGGCTCGGTGCTGACCAGTGTGTAGCGGCCATAACGAAGTTCTGCCGGATGCCTTTCGTCGGCTGTGGCCCTCGAGTGCTGGGCCCGATTGGAGCCACTGTCTATCTCTGGATTGGTCGGCAAAGGGTCGGGGATTTGCGCGGTACAGGCGCTCAACAAACCCAGCAGGCAGACAGGCGTGAAAAAACGCTCCATGGAAGAAACCTCATGTCAGATTCAGTGCAGAACCTGACATGAGGTGAAGGAGCGATTCAGTGAGAAAGTTGATTCAAGGTGGGTCGTGTTAACACTGAACACGTTGCTATTCATCGAAAATGGCGAGCCCATCCTAGACGGCAGCGTCGGGGTCGAAGATCAACAATCGCACATCCGTCAATGCCGCCAGATACAGTACGTTGACCAAGGCTTCCGGTGTGCCTGCGCCGAGTTGTTCTTGTCTCAAGCTCGAATAACGATTGCCCTCAATGTTCAACAAGTTCTCGTCCGTCCATGTCATGCCGATCAGTTTGCAACCGATACCGCAGCAATCTGGCAGCGTAAAAAGCTCGAACAAAAGGCCGGTTTGCCGCAGAGCGAAGTTACTGACCCACTCCTCCAGATAAAGCATCGATTCTTCGGGAAGGTGCGCGGTACTGATTTCCCAGGCTCGACTGTAGTGTCCCGATTCGAAGCTCAAGCCACGAACCATGGCTTTTGCCTCTTCCAGGGAGTACAGGTCGCCGACGTGATACGGCTCGTTGAGCATTTCGCCCATCACAGCGTAGATCACTTGGCGCACCAGTCCGGTGGACTGACAGCGTTCATCCAAATCATCCGGAATGGATTGGCCTTCGCTGATCACGGCGAAATCGTCATTGAACAGGCAGGGGAACAGTTGCAGCGTCGGGCAGATGGGTCTGTGCGTCGTGTACGGGTCGAAAGCAGGGAGTGCAGTCGTCTTCGTAGGTGATCAGTAGCAGCCGTTCGATATGAAGGTTGTCGTAACCGCGAGCAAATGGGTTGGAGGCCGTCAGCAGGGCTGCAGCTTGGTGCGTGGGGTTCATGAAGGTTCTCCAGAATGATAATGGACAAGGCGCCCGAAGACGCCTGTGAGGGTTAAAGCCAGCCATGTTCGGCAAGAGAAAGTGGACGACCTTCACCCACGATGAAGTGATCCAGTACGCGCACTTCGATCAAGGCCAAGCCCTCTTTCAGCCGTGCGGTCAAGACGTGATCCGCCTGGCTGGGTTCTGTACAACCTGAGGGGTGGTTATGAACAAAAATGGCGGCCGCGGCGTTATGCGCTAGGGAACGCTTAACGACTTGGCGGGGGTAAACGGCGGCGCCATCAATGCTGCCGTGAAAGAGGACTTCGAACGCCAACACCCGGTGCTGGGCATCGAGAAATATCACACCGAAGACTTCATGCTCTTGTTGCACAAGATGCAGTTTTAGGTATGAAGCCACGGCGTCAGGCGACATCAGGTTAGGGCCGCGGGCGAACAGCCGACGATCCAGAATATGCAGTGCTTCGTCGATCACCTGGTTTTCTTGGACGATACGATCAGCCTCGAAATCCGAGGTCTCAATCAGTGTGAGTTGTGTGCTCATGGTGGTACCTCCGAAGGGAACAATCAGGGGTACACGCCCGAGGGGTGTGTTGTCCCCGAGGTGGGTGTGGAGTCGCGGGCGTTAGCAGATGGCGCGCTGTTTACAGCCGCGTGAATCGGTGGCGTTGACCGTGTAGGGACGAACCACAACCGTCGCAGGGCAATGGGGAAAAAGCTTTTATTCCCCAGCCAGTTTCGGGATCGAAGTCGGCACTGATGGGCATTAACCGAACCAGTCCTCGATGGATGCCGGCGATGCGTTTCTCAATTTCATCCGTCGTGTAATAGAGCGATAACGTGCTGTAGTCCTCGTAAACAGTAGCGAACAGGCAGTCGTCGCAAAGCCAGAAGGATTCCATGTGGTTCTCCTGTGCGGATTGAAGAAAAGGCGCTCCAGGAGCGCCTTGATGAGGAACATCGTGGACCGTTCAGGCGGACTGAACGGTACGGGTGGCATCACGGCGAGTCGTGCGGGGAGCGGGTGGAGAGTCAGGTTCAACCCGAGCCTCTGTTGGGATGTCGGTCTCCTCAGCTTCGGCATCAGCCGATGGTGGGGAGGGCTCACTGGTGGGCGCATGCTCAGCAGGTGCTGTTGCTTCCTGCCTGGCGGGCGCTTTGTACTCGAACGTGCCGTCGACCTTGATCCAGTCGATGAACAGCAAACGACCTTTCAGACTGGCGCCTGGTTGACCTTGTTTAACGCCTTTCTCGTAGAGAAACGGATCGATCCAGAGATCGCCGATACGGAACGACAGCAAGACCTTTTTCTCGGCGTTGACGGCGTCCATATAGAGACGAATCAAGCGTTCAGCTTCATCCCCTGCAACTTTGCAGTCGAAGCGGGTGTACTCCACCGCATCGGTGGCGCCGTGCAGGGCTGCGATATCGCAGGCCATGAATGGCTGGCCGCGGCGGACTTGGACTTCACGAACACGGTTAAGGTAACCGATACCGATGGTGTGCAGGTTGAAGTAAGTGGTCGCTTCTTGGGAGTGGTTGGCGTGGGCCATGGTGGTTCTCCTGTTTCAAGGGAAAACGGCGACACACAATCCCTGAAGGGGAAGTGAGCCCCCGTCGGGTGGATAAGGTGAAGGCGAGCGATGAACGACTCGCCACCGGCAAGCCGATGGCAAGCAAGACGATGTGTCTGGAGGAATAGCGGTGCAACTGAGGAACGTCTGCGGTAGTGGTCCGCAAACATGGGGTAGTGGGCATTCATCACCGCTGAAGCGGTAACCGTGCGAGCTTCCGAACGCTGATCGCTCTTGGGTAAACCACCACGAACGTGGCGTAGCCTTGAAGGTTCTGGCTACCTGGGCTGGGCTGTCAACGACAGCAAACCACGCCCCTTGTATAAGCCTGTCACAGGGGAGCGTCAAGACGCTGCAACCGGATTTTTTAAGGCCGGAATACAATGGCAGTCACTGGATTGAAGAAAGTGAAGAGCGGGCCTGGCGGGGTGCCAGGCGAGGAACAGAAAAGCCACCTTTGGCGGTCTTACGCAGTCGACAAGCTCCTCGCAAAACTTGGTTTAACTGCGCCATGATTCGCCAACCGACCCTTGTCGTGGCCTGGGTCGGAAGCTGCTGGCACGCATCCGCGCACAAAGGGTGCCCAGTGTTTCCCCGGCGGGCTCCGGGACTGAATACGATCGTCGAAGCGGATGACCGCTATTGCCTGGCAGAGGCAACAGTGGTCATCCGCCACCACAATCAGGTCGAGCACAAAATGGGAGTGAAATTCCGCAGAAGAGAAGGCTCCGAACTCTAGGAGTCCGACCGAGCTGCCCGGAGCGAATCGGTCTTGGGTCGCCGTTGGCGGTGATCCTGAGGCACTACAGCAGAGAGGGTGGGACGACGTCAAGACAGAGGGCGTCCCTCAGAGCCCCCTATATCGAATGCGAGCGAAGGAGCTCACTTGTTGGCGAGATGAGCGGCTAATTGTTCGACGGTTGCCAAGATATAGGCACGGTCGCTTTCTTTCAGTCCACTCAGCAGACCTGCGATCATCTGGCCCTGGTCATTGGGACGATTGCTCGACTCCGTCAGCAGTTCATCCATTCGGCAGTCGAAAATGTCCGCCAACTGCATCAGCTTGACCACGGAAAGCTCCACTACACCCCGCTCCAGGCGCGATATGGCTTCACTGCCGATCCCCATGCGCTCAGCCACCTCTTCCTGGGTCAGATTACGCTCGGTCCGGTGTTTCGCGATCATGCGCCCGATTTGGGCTTGGGTTGGATGTTTATGTGCCAAGTGATGAGTTCTCCAGTTCAACCCGAATGGTTGAGCAAAGACCCATTGACATGAACATCCTTAACGGTTGAGTATCGACTTATTGGGTTGCTATATTGGCTGAAATCGCTGTGTAATGCGACGTGGGTTCTATTCCTCCAGGAATCAGAGTCCAGGGTGGCCCGTGAGAATGAATGGTCTGATAGGGCCAAGCTGAGGAATGGTTGAGCATGGAAGAGCAGAGCGAGAACGTCATGGATCTGATCTGGGATCGAACACTGGAGCTGTTCATCAAGATTCATGATTGCCCTGATAACCACGAACACTTCGACAGCCTTGTCCGTTGGCTCAACGAAAATCCTGCTCACCTGAAAGCGTTCAACGAACTAGGGCAGATATGGATTTCGACAGGCATCGCCTTGGCGCGTGAAATTGGACAACCACTCAGCGACTTAGAGAGGTATCAGCCGCCGTTGATGATGCACTGACCAGTACATCGCCTCCAATATTCATGTTGATCTTCAATGGCGCGTCATGGGCGACACGAATCTTTTCTGATGGGCACAGTGCCTTTGCAGTCTGGGTAGTGGGAGCACGACCAAAATGGCCCTGATTTCCCCTTTCGTCTGAGTGTTGAGGCATTGCATATGGGGCACGCTGGACCGGCTTCGACAGGTACCGCCAAGGTGAGCGTTCCGCAGTGTTCGACCAATTGCGCAATCCAAGTCGCCTGCTTGGCGACGAACGCATCCAGGGTCAGACGTCCCACTTCGATTTCGTCCAGAGCCTGTTCCCAGATCGCGGTCATACCCGGATCCGCGACCGCAGCAGGTACCGCCTCGATCAGGGTACGGGCCGCTGCGGAGGCCATCAAGGCGCGTTTTTTCTTCAGCAAATAACCGCGATCAATCAACGCCTTGATGATACCGGCTCGCGTGGCTTCGGTGCCGATACCGGTGGTGTCCCGAAGTTTTTGTTTCAGGCGTGGGTCGTTGACCAGCTTGGCCACATTTTTCATGGCCTTGATCAGATCGCCCTCAGTGAGTGGTTTGGGAGCGGCAGTGCGCATGGACTTGAGTTCGACATCGTCCACTGCGCACTGAGTACCTTGTTGTAAGTCTGGTAAGACTTGAGACTTTTGACTGGGCGCATCGTCCTCGGTGTTGTCGGAGAGCAAGCCTTTCCAGCCCTGGACCAGGATCTGTTTGCCAACAGCGGTCAATCGTTCTTCGCCACACTTCAGTTCGACCTGGGTCCGATCAAACTCATGATGCGGAAGAAATTGCGCGAGGTAGTGGCTACGAATCAGTTCGTAGACTTGGCGTTCTTGTTTGGACATCCGCGCCAGGTTCGCCGGCTCGATGGTGGGGATGATGCCGTGATGCGCTGTGACCTTGGCATCGTTCCACGCACGGGAGTGCAGTAATCGATCGAGTCCTCCCAGTGGGGGCAGCAGTGCGGGATCTGTTTTGAACAGGGCATCGAATACTGCGGGTACCTCGTCGAACATACTCTCAGGCAAATATCGGCAATCGCTGCGCGGGTAGGTGGTGGCTTTGTGGGTTTCATACAGAGCCTGGACGATGTTCAGGGTTTCCTGAACGCCGAGTCCCAGCTTGCGTGAGCAGACTTCTTGCAGTGTGCTCAGGTCTAAGGGCAGGGGCGGCGGTTCTCGGGAATGCTCAGTCTGCAGCGAGAGTACTGTGGCGGTCTTACTGCTAGAGATCGCTTGGACCGCGTGACGGGCAAGCGCCTGCTGCAGGCAACGACCGGCCTCATCTCGTCCTGAGCTTGGTGGTAACCACGATGCGATGAATGGTTGCCCCATTGAGGACAGGTGCACATCCACGTCCCAGTAGGGTACCGAGACGAAGCTGGCAATCGCGCGATCCCGATCGACTACCAGACGTAAAGTGGGTGTCTGGACGCGTCCAACCGACAATACGCCGTCGTAGCCCGCCCGCCGTCCGAGGAGGGTAAACAAGCGACTAAGGTTCATACCGATCAGCCAGTCGGCGCGGCTGCGGGCGAGGGCTGAATGATAGAGCGGGAAGGTCTCCTGGCCGGACTTCAGCGAGGACAATGCTTTGCGAATCGACGCCTCGTTGAGTGCGGATAACCAGAGGCGCTGAACGGGGCCTCGATACTTGCAGAGCTCCAGTAACTCGCGGGCAATCATTTCACCTTCGCGATCGGCGTCGGTGGCGATAACGACGGTGGAGGCTTCGCTGAGCAGGTGTTTGATGATTTTGAACTGCGCGGCAGTCTTGGGTTTGACCTCAACCTGCCACTGCGTGGGAATGATCGGTAGATGATCCAACGACCAGGATTTGTACTGATCGGCATAGGCTTCAGGTGGGGCTGTCTCGAGCAGATGTCCGATACACCAGGTGACGGTTGAATCGGTGCCGATCAGGCAACCATCACCGCGTCGAGTGGCTCCGAGAACCTTGGCGATGTCACGACCTTGGGAAGGTTTCTCGCAGAGGAAGAGACGCATGGAACTACTCCGGATTGAGTTCGGAGCAGCGTTGTTGGAAACAGCCGTTGCGAGATATGAGAAACCTGAATGGCAGGTTCCTCATATTAGTCGGTGAGGACGGGCATAAATGGTCCGAGGCCGCTAGCCGATTGTAGCGTGGACGATAGTGTGGATCTTCACGAGCAGCGAGTAATAACAACCAGCTACTTCGCGCAAAGGCGCAATTTTTATGCCTGAAGTCAGTCCGTAGATGGCTGTCCTCTGCGCTTTCTGGGTTTGGACGTAGCTGAACTGGCCTGCTCTGTATTTTGCCCGACGTGCGTCGCAGATGCCGCCGGTTCACTGGAGCGTTCCCGCATGACCACACTGTGCACCCGGCGAGGTAGGATGCCGACTCGACGGGCCTCGATCTTGAAGGTCACCCGCGCATTGTCTTCGCTGTCCTCCCACTCATCGCGTACGGTGCGGCCTTCGACCAGCACACGCATGCCTTTCTGGTACAGCGTGCTCCAGTGTTCAGCCTCGCGGTGCCAGAGCTCAACCGGCGCCCAATAGCCGCCTCGATCTTCATAGCTGCCCTCGCGTGGCACGGGGTTGTCGAAGTACACATTCAGCCGTAGCAAACGCCGTGGCTCGTCATTGCCTGAGGCGAATTCCTGGAACTCTGGCGCACTGCCGATGTTGCCTTCGCCGACGAAAAAAGTACTCATCGTGATACCTCCACTGCGGTTGTGAACTGGCGCAGCAGCCGTTCGGCACTGTCCATTTTGATCGCACAGGTCGTGGCCTGGCGGTAGAGCGAATGCACCACACTCATCTGTAGATTCAGTGCGATGCGATTGCATTCGAAACGGCGCAATCCCTCGCGTACTACCTGCGTCAGGGCTTTGTTGGAGATCTGGCGTTCCCAGACCGCCACCCCCATACGGGTGAAGTCACGGGTGCGCCAACGCAAAAAGGTGCTGCCAGCGCTGGTGTTCTGCAGCACCAATCGGATACCCAGCAGTGAGTAAGGGGGCTGTCCGGCTTGCTGCACCACAGCCTCCATCAAGTCACATAACTGCGCCTCGATTTCCCTCGCCATCTGCGCCAGCTGCTCCAACTCCCCCTTACCCTTAAAAGGTTTTAAAAGGCCTTTTAGGGAGGCCGCGTGTTCGAGCTGCCGATAAGCATCCGGTGTCAACGCTTCGAAGGGCATTGGTTGAATCGGGATCATGGGATTCATGCTTCGTCCTCCGACTCATCCACTGTCGCAGATGGCTCTCCGGCTTCCTCTGCCAACGCGTCAGCATCATCCACTGCTACCGCACCACGACGAATGATTGGCGGCGCGAACTGGGAGCGACGAATACCTTCAAGGATGTCCATCGGGGGCAAACCCAGTTTCTCAATGGCCGCAATGGCACGGGCGTTGTTCGCCGCCATGTCGTCGCGGGTGACGCCAGCATGCCGATAGCGTTGCGCTTGGCCGAACAGGCTGCGCAGCAGATGGGCACCGTCGTCGATCCAGGCTTCCATGTCTCTGCGACCGATCAGGGCGGTGTGATGGGCCAATAGGGTACGACGCACCAGGGTGTCGTAATCGGTCAGCAGGTAGACCGCCAGAAAACCCAGCTGGCTGCCGATATACAACGGCAAGGTCACGGGGTGGATATTGAGGTTGTCGCCCATATCGATCTGCGTCGGCAGGTCTTGTCTGATCCGATCTAGCTGTTGGGTCAGTTCCAGCATTCCGATCTTGGCTTGCGTCAGTTTTTCTTCGAGTTGCACGATGGCCCAGTCGGCATAGGGATCATCCTGGGCCGCGGTTTGTTTGATCAGGTTGGTGGCACTGATGTAACCGGCCATGCCCATGATCGAGTGGACGCCTTCGCGTGCGGTCCGACCTTGCCAGATACGGGCGGCGTGGTGAGTGTGCAGGGTCAGGGTAATGCTGCTGCGCAATGAACCCAGATTGAGTTGATAGTGATCGGCCACGGTGATGTCCTCGCATTCGCTTGGAGGGGAACGTTGCGACAGATGAGAGGTAAAGACAGCCAAAAAGCTGAATGCGGTCTGTTCGGTTTGGTTTAAGAGTGCTAACTATGTAGACGTCAGTAGATTTGATGCCAGTGGCATCAAATCTACTGACGTCCACCGCGTTTGCCACGCAGTTGGCGTAGCTCATTCAGGCACGCTAGTGCGAGGGCGGATGCGGGTTCGCCCTGTTGTCGCGTTGATCGCGAGGTGGCCGGTAGGGGCGGTTCTGCAATGGGTAAAGGTTCTGCCTGACCTGCCCAAGGACGAAAATCGCCTTTCAGCGCACGCTGGATTAGACCCATCAGATAGGCCGCTGGCTTGCGGATTCCACCGGCCGCACAGCGTGCCCCCGCTTCGTTGAGCACCGCCTGCCGATCCGCTGGTTTAAGTTTGTTCAACGCCACGGTGACGGCCTGATGCTCGCTTGGGCTCAGGTGCAGTGGGGTGGGCCAGAGCAGGTTATCCACCGCCGGGGTCGCGCGCGGTACAGTACAAATACTTTCTTTTAATACAGTACAGGCGGCGTTCGGATTCCGAACGGTGCCGGAAACGCTGGTGTTCAAGCCTGGTTCGGATTCCGAACGAAGGTCTGCACGATTCCGAACGCGGTGATCGCCACCCCGTTCGGAGTCGCGTAACGCGTCAGCGGTTGCCCGATCCAATCCTTGCTGTGTCCAATGTTCGCCCCAACTGTCGAGCCGCGTCGGTAACCGATCCCGATCGATATTCGTGTCCTGGCGGACCTCCTCCACTACGTGCTGGGCGACAATACGCACCGCTTTGGTGGCATGAGCGAGGGCATGTCCGACCAGCTCCAGGTAATCCTGATCCAGTTCCATGGCCTCTGCGGGGGTTAACGGCTCATCGTGTAGAACATACAGAGAACCTTGATGACGTCCGCTGATCTGATCGCGGGCGCGACTCACCAAGCTGAGCCAGCGGGTCAGTCTGAGCATCGTCAAGACGCGGGCGATGGTTTCACGGGAAGCTGATGCACCGTAGGGCACGCTCGAAAGGTACGGCTGCAAATCTTCATAGCGCGGCGTGACCACGCCCTGGCCTTGCAACATGAGTCGAAATACTTGCCAGGCATTACGTTCCAACGGCGTCAACCGACTATCCAGCAGCAGTCGACGCGGCACGACTTCGTGTGATTGACCACTGAACAGAAAACCAGCTTGCAGAGCCTGGTAAGAGGGCTGTTCAGTGGTAGGGCGTGCTGGCCAGCGTTCACTCAGCTGTTGGGTGCATTGCTGCAGGACACGCTGCCAGCGACTGGAAGGGGCGGTGTTCATATTTCGTTGATGTAATGGTCGATCTGCTGCCACACGATGGTCAAGCTGATCTGTTGTTCTTCGGCCAGCATCATCATGGCGTCGAGCTGATCCTCGGTACCGTCCTGCGCGCGTAGCTGGCACCATCGCTGCCAGAGCGCATGTTCCTGGGCTTCGCTCAAATGCTGAGGACGGCCCTTACGGGTTTCTATCTTGAGCAGGCGTCGACGCAGGGCGGTTTCCGAATGCGCCAAGCCGAAGCAGCGATACATGATGGTGCTGCTGGCGCCCAGCTTGAGCGCTCGATTGATCAGCCGTTCGTTCTGCTCGTCGCGTTCGGCTTGCTCGATCAACCGATGTAGCACCGGCGAGTCAATCTTGACCTCAACCCAAGGTACGGTGGCATGGGCCAGGCGCGACAGCGTGGTGGGCGGTAAGGATTGCAACAGGTAGATGTCGTCCTCACCCAAGCCGAGTGCTTTGCAGCGTTGCAGGTTACCCAGGCGCAACTCGTGAAGGACCTGGGTCAGCATGGCCTGGTTGAGCACATTGAAGGATAAGCTCATGGCAATTCCTTCGGTGAGTTGACTTCATGGGGAAGCGTTAAGTCGATCAGGCGACGGGCTAGGCGGATCAGGCGATACAGTTTGATGAGCAAGCCGTCGGGCAGTCGCTCCAGTCCCACATCCACGGCGGGACGATCTGTCAGCGGGAGTTGGTAGACCCCCAACAACAACTGGCCGAACAGGGCTGAGGGCAGTTGCTTGCGGTCCTCCCAGTTAACGTCGTCTTGAGCGCGTAGCAGGGCCAGGAGCAGTAGGTGAACGCCGGTCGCGCGAGGCGCTGCAAGATCAAGTGGCTCGATGTTGAGGGCAAAACCCAAGCCATGCGTCTGATCGATGATGCTCTCGGGATGTCCGGCATAGGTCGCCATTTCCCGCGCCAGTCCGGCAATGGCTAAACGCAGTTCTTCGGGGCTATCCAGTGTGGGTGCGATGATCCAGATGTCGTCGATCGCGCATGCCTCGACGGTCGGTGCTGTATCGATTGAGATCTCGCGCTCGATCTGTTCACGAATCTGTTGAACACGTGACGTAGGGCTGACCTCTGAAACGACATTCGTTTCGTGCGGTGTGAGCCGTTCCTCTCGCGCTGTTTCGGTCAGGGACTTGGTCTCAGTTGATTTGGGATGCTGCTCGGAGGAGAGAGGTTCTGCCGCGGCTTCATTAACGCTCGGCAGAGGGGTGTTCTCTGAGGGCGTGGTGATGACAATGCCAGGCGTCGAGATGACTCGTTGGGTATCGCTCAGCTCCAGGGCCAACATACGGTAGGACTGTCCGAGTAAACGGCTCATGCGTTCAAGCAGTTCATCCTGGAGCTGCTCAAGATCGAATGACTCGGGGTCGGTGTCAAAGTCGCCCAGGGTATCGAGCCAAAACTCGGCGAACGCAACAGTGACGGTTGGATAATGGTTCCAGGTTCGTTCGGCCTGGCTACGCAGACCGATTAGTCGTTCGATCTGTGGTTTACCCAATCCGGCATACAGGGTTTGTGGAATGGCGGGCAGTACGTGTTCAAGGGTGTCCAACATACGGCTGATGTGTGATTGCGAAATCGGATAGCCTCCAGCGGCAAGACGTCGTGCCAGCTCACGTTGTGATAGCACAGCTCCCTCTCGTTCGAGCATGGCTTTGAGTTTGGCTACCGCCAGAGCCCGTTCGATGAACGTGAGTTGGCCATGTAGATCGCTTTCAGCCAGATGGCCGAGTAGGGCGGTGATTTCATTGCTCCAAGGCCGGAACAGGCAATGAATGCGAAAGAAGCGCTCGTCGCGGGTTTCCTGCCACAGCTCGCCGAGAATCGCCAATCGCGTATTACCGCCGTTGCGGATGATGAAATAGGTCTCTCCGGGGCGGCGGGTAATCGGTGGCGGTTGATCCAGCCCGCGTTCACGGATCGAAGCTTTGATATCGTCGTATAGAGGATTACGGATGAAGCGCGGGTTGTGTTCGTACGGCCGCAACTGCTCCAGCGTCACCAACATAGGCGTGTCAGCAAGTGGATCGGACAGCCGCTCCAGTTCTGAAGCTCGAGGAAAATGGTCCTGATGCAGCTTGTCGGTGACTTCCTCCTGACTGAGCTTTTTCATCTGAATAACCTCAGTTAACGGCGGTTGTGCAAATGATCACCGACCTCGAACTTGACGATCTCGGCAGTCCCTGAACCTTCGAAGTGTCGGGAAAGTTCTGCGAGGAACCAGTTCATGGCCGAACGCCCACCCTGCAGGCGAAAGACCACAGTGCAGTACTCCTCACAAGGTCGGTGGTGGGGTTGAATGGAGGGTGGAACGATGATGGGCAGTTGATCCAACATCAGAAGACTCCTAGCCAAACATGGTTGGTCTCAAGGTCGATCAAACTCAATGACGGGGTGAGAAATGCCAGTTGGGTGATTTGTCTCATTGAACATCCGCGCATCTGTTCACCGTAGATATCGCCTCGCGCCATTCCGGAAACAACTCAATGGCCAGCGCTTGCATAGTTTCCAATGCTGGTGGCGAGCGTCGTTCGCGTGACCGGCGCGTCTCGATTCGGTGGACTGGTAGGCCGAGGGAGGCGGCATTGAGATACGCCACTCGGTCTGGAACTATGGTTTCTAGAACCGAGATGTTGGTAGCCCCAGCGAAGGTCTCGCGCAGGCCTCGGATGATCATTCGCGTGTCTACTCGGATGCTATTTACCTGGTTCAGCAGCAGTCGCAACGGTGGCGGCGTAATACCCAGGTGACGAAATGATTCGAGATCACTGAACAGCCTCAAAGTGCCGCGGCGTAGTTCGCGGGCGGCTAGCATTTCCGGTGAGATGGGGGAGAGGGCGATATCGCAGGCGAGGATGGCCATCTCTACTAGCACGCTACGTGCGCCTTGGGTGTCGATCAAAAGCAGGTCATAACGGGGGCGAAAATCGTCGAGCAAATTGCGCAGCCGTAATCTCCCGTCAGGGGCGTGCAGCAGTAATGTACTCAACTGGCCCTGAGCGTCGTTGGAGATGATGAGGTCGAGCCCTGCAATCACGGTCCTGGAAATAATCTGTGCAGGCGTTGTTAACTTGAGTGCAATGAGCTCGTGAGCGCCAGCAACAGCTTTCTGGCTCAAGGCGTAATAGCTGGAGAGGGTGGGTTGGCTATCCAGATCGAGCAGTAGAACACGTAGACCAGCATCCGCCAGCAGACCGCCGAGATTGGCGGCTACTGTGGTTTTGCCTACGCCACCTTTGGTGGACACCACTGATACCACGCGCATGGCATCAGGCCTGCTGCGCCAAACGTTCATTGATCCATTGCTCGATCTCCAGCGAGTCCCAGCCAACTGCGCGCAGCCCAATGCGTTTGGCTTGAGGGAATTTACCTTCCTTCATCAAGTTGTAGATGTGCGCGCGCTTGAAGCCGGTTTTACGCTCCACCTCCTCACGCCGCATGATGTGACGTTCGAGCGGCGGTTGGAGCAAGTCTGCAATAGGTGAAAGCTGATTGGACATGATGGTCACTCCTCGCGTCGATTGGCGCGTAGTGGGAAGTGACCTGAATTGAATAGCAGAAACGGTAGAGAGTCATTGCACTGCAATTGGGATGATTGCGGTGCAATGGGACTCAGCGCTTCGAGAGACTTCGTTTGGCAGCAGCGAATTTTTCATCCAAGGTGCGCTTGGAAATGCCAGACAGGTTTTTATGGTGAGCGGTCAGCGCGTCGACAATGGCAGCTTGGGATCTGAAAACTGAATGAGGTTTTCCCGAGGGGGAGTGATCTAGGAAAAGGCTGACCATTGCACCGATGATGTGGAGGTACGCGGTTTCGCTCCGGTCGCTAACCTTACTATTGGTCTTGAGCAGGTGATGTATGTTCTCCTTTTCCAATCCGATACTTTCAAGTTCATTTAACAACTGCTGATAGGCTATTTCTATATTTTTTAACTGTAGTTGCAAGGCGTCCCGATCACATTGTAAGGTTAAATATGCACCTATACTTATAGTATTCTGCTGCTTGAGTGAGCCTTCAAAAAGAAACGCCGGTCGCTGGTCAGGATAGTATCGCGACATCCAGAACCTAAGATCAGTATGACGCACGGTTATTTGGTTGCAGTCAATGGGTGTTCCAGTTGCGACTGGCACGCCGAAGCAACCGTAGGCGAGTTCTCCATGTTGAATCCCATCCAAAATTTTTTCGGTATTTGCATGCAAACATGGCCACTGTGGGAAGGCGATTTTGAGCATGGTGGTGCAATGCCGCCCTGCCTCAAGAATTTCCCTCTCGAAGGCCATTAAGTTACACCAACGTAAGGCCGCATCAATGGGCCGATAAAAAATCTTCGCGTTGGGATGGCAGCTTCGAGTTGCGTACATAACAGTTTCTCCTCCTTGAAATCCGTTGCTCCTGAAGAGTTTATTTTTGAGTGTTTTCTTGAAAAATTTAGGCTTACTAAATTTAGGGGGCATCCAAACGAGCTTTGATGGAACCAACGGCTTTAACTGCTGCGCGAGCTTAATTCAGATCGGCTGAAAAAAAATGACAAAAAGTTGATGATTTCCGCCAATTTTTTTGCTGATTGACCTTTGGAGGCTCTTACGTAGTTGATAATTTCTCTGTTGTCAAACGATCAACCTATATTTTCATGCTCTGAAAGTGAGTTGAAGCAGTTGAACACCTAGAGCAGTTATCAATCGTCATAACGGTCTTACTGCGTCCGTTTTCGCTCAGCCGCTAATAACAGCCTGACGCCGGAAGAGTTTGATATACAAACCTTTTCCTCGTTTGGCGAGGCTGCAGGTGCCAAAGTATTTGGCGGGTATTAGGGAAATGTTATCGGCGTATACTACGCCGATCGAGAAACCTAATAGTGAGGAAACCTTTTAAGGAGTCATCCAACGGCTAATATTTCTTGCATGACTGACGGCGGATCAGATCAAAGGCGGCGGGATTGGAGACTGAATATTTTTACATTTGGGACGAGAAAACTTGACTCTCACTGGTTCGCTACTTTCATACGGCGAGAGTAATAAGAAAGGCCGAATTGCTGGGCGTGATAAAAGTCTGGAGGCCTATTCAGTAAAAACTTCAGATGAACGTAAATGTTCCCTGTAGGCCGGTGCTGCGGGCAAAACTGTATTAGCCTTCTGCGTTCTACGCGTGGTCGCGTCTCTAAATCTTGAAAGGATAATTGATACAGCATTTACTTCTTCGTAGTTGCAAAAGAAAATCTGGAATGGAAGAGGTTGGGCTCCTGTTGATAGGGGCACGTATTGGGAGGCTTTGGCTTGGCAGTTCTCTTTTTCGTAGACGGAAAAATTCGTGGTTTAATCTCAGTGAGAACTTCTAAGTACCGTAAAAGTGAGCGAGACCTATCGACACTGGTGCGTGAGGCTACTGGAAAGATAGAGCGTCTTTCTTCTTCGGGTATTATAACAATCAAGTTTCTTTGTTTGGATTCAAGAATTCGCCAGCATTAGGTTTGTTTCAGCTTGCTTTAAAGAAAAATACGATATTTTATAAGCGTAAGAAAGAATTTATTATTAGACTCCTAATAATTTAGATTCATTCGTCGTGCTTAGAGTGTGTTCGGTGTTTTCGCTGCGTGTTCGGCTTTTTCTTGTTGGCAGTTGGAGGAGGGGCTGATCAGTTTGGCTGAAATCGTCAACGTTTTGTCTCTTTTTAATTTGAGCGTTCAGTTACAGTATTTCGTAAGTAGATGCGCTGCTTGACGCATTAGTTTGTTGGCTGTGGGGAATGTCTAAAAAGGTTTTGGTTATAGGGTGTCGTCTTTATTTTTTTGACGGGTTCGGAGTTGACTATATGTCGGGCGCCATAAAAAGTGTCATGGAGTTTGAGGAGGAAATGGATGGCACTTTTAATTCTGCAGTTATAGGTTTTCTTGATCTCCTGGAATATCACCACCAGAGCTCTGCAAGGTGGGGGTTGAGGGGGCAGGAGTTACAAATGGTTGGCTGATTGAGTGTTGCTGGATTGATAAAAAGTTCAAGGATGATCATGTTCAACTAATACAATTACAGGGCTTATGAACCATGGACCAGTCACTCAAACTCTTGTGGTATACACTCGCGGCTCTTGCCGTGCTGGTCATAAGCGCTTGCGGTAAAGCCCCGGAAACCGCCGCCAGCATGCCGGCCGCCAAAGTCAGCGTGGCCAAGGTGCTGGAACAACCGGTGAATGAATGGGACGAATTCACCGGGCGCCTGGAAGCCCCGGAAACCGTTGAAATCCGCCCACGGGTTTCCGGCCAGATCGATCAAGTGGCCTTCACCGAAGGCGCCCTGGTGAAAAAGGGCGATTTGTTGTTCCAGATCGACCCACGTCCATTCCAGGCTGAAGTGCGCCGCCTTGAAGCCCTGGTCGCCCAAGGCCGGGCCAACGCCACCCGCAGTGAAAACGAAGCCCAGCGCGGTGAGCGCTTGCGCACCAGCAACGCGATCTCCGCCGAACTGGCTGACTCGCGTACCAGTGCGTCCCAGGAAGCCCGTGCCGCCGTTGGCGCAGTCCAGGCGCAACTGGACCTGGCCAAACTCAACCTGAGCTTCACCCGCGTCACCTCGCCGATCAGTGGCCGTGTCAGCCGTGCGGAAATCACCGCCGGCAACCTGGTCACCGCCGATACCACGGCCCTGACCAGCGTGGTTTCCACCGACAAGGTCTATGCCTACTTCGATGCCGACGAACGTGTGTTCCTCAAGTACACCCAGCTCGCGCGCCAAGGCCAACGCGGTGTCACCACCCCGGTATACCTGGGCCTGTCCAATGAAGACGGCAACCCGCACCTGGGCCAGATGAACTTTGTCGACAACCAGGTCAACCCGAAAACCGGCACCATCCGTGGCCGCGCGGTGTTCGACAACAGCGACGGCACCTACACCCCAGGCCTCTATGCTCGCCTGAAGCTAGTGGGCAGCGGCACCTACTCCGCCGTGCTGATCAACGACGAAGCCGTGGGCACCGACCTGGGCAAGAAGTTCGTGCTGGTGATGGACGGTGACAACACCGTCTACCGCTCCGTCGAGTTGGGGCCGAAGATCGAAGGTTTGCGCATCGTGCGCAGCGGCCTGAACAAGGACGACACCATCATCGTCAAGGGCTTGCAGCGGGTGCGTCCAGGTTCGCCGGTCACCCCTGAAGTCATCCCCATGGCCAGCAAAGAAACCCTCGCCGCTCTGGCGCAACAACGACAAGCACTGGAAGCCAGCAACCTGCCTCAAGCCACGCCCGTCAAAAGCGCGCCTGGTAGGGCAGTGAAACTGGCCAGCACTGCGGCTCCACGCGGTTAAGGGACGACAACTCCGATGAATTTTTCCCAATTCTTCATTTCACGGCCGATCTTCGCCGCGGTGCTTTCGCTGCTGATTTTGATCGCTGGTGCGATTTCGCTGTTCCAACTGCCGATCAGCGAATACCCGGAAGTGGTTCCGCCCACTGTGGTGGTACGCGCCAACTTCCCGGGGGCCAACCCCAAAGTCATCGGTGAAACCGTGGCGGCGCCGCTGGAGCAGGCCATCACCGGCGTCGAGAACATGCTGTACATGTCCTCGCAGTCGACCGCCGACGGCAAGCTGACCCTGACCATCACCTTTGCCCTGGGCACCGACCTGGACAACGCTCAGGTGCAGGTACAAAACCGTGTAACACGGACCCAGCCGAAACTGCCTGAGGAAGTGAGTCGCATCGGTATCACTGTGGACAAGGCCTCCCCGAACCTGACCATGGTGGTGCACTTGACCTCGCCGGACAAACGCTACGACATGCTCTACCTGTCCAACTACGCGATTCTCAACATCAAGGATGAGTTGGCCCGCCTTAGCGGTGTGGGTGATGTGCAGTTGTTCGGCATGGGCGACTACTCCCTGCGCGTCTGGCTGGACCCGAACAAGATCGCGTCGCGTAACCTGACCGCTACCGATGTGGTGACCGCCATTCGCGAGCAGAACCGTCAAGTGGCCGCTGGTGCCTTGGGCGCCCAACCAGCCCCGAACGCGACCGCCTTCCAGTTGTCGGTCAATACCCAGGGCCGTCTGGTCACTGAAGAAGAGTTCGAGAATGTCATCATTCGTTCCGGCGATAACGGTGAAATCACTCGGCTGAAGGACATTGCGCGGGTCGAGCTGGGCTCCAGCCAATACGCGTTGCGCTCCTTGCTTAACAACCAGCCGGCGGTGGGATTGCCGATCTTCCAGCGTCCTGGCTCCAATGCGATCCAGATATCAAACGACGTTCGTGAAAAAATGGCTGAGTTGAAGAAAAACTTTCCGCAAGGTATGGATTTCGCCATCGCCTACGATCCAACCGTCTTCGTGCGTGGCTCTATCGAGGCGGTGGTCCACACTCTGTTTGAAGCCTTGATTCTAGTGGTGCTGGTGGTGATCCTTTTTCTGCAAACCTGGCGCGCCTCGATCATTCCGTTGGTGGCCGTGCCGGTGTCGCTGATTGGTACCTTTGCGATCATGCACCTGTTCGGTTTCTCGCTTAACGCGCTGTCATTGTTCGGTTTGGTACTCGCTATCGGTATCGTGGTGGACGACGCCATCGTGGTGGTGGAGAACGTTGAGCGCAACATTGAGCTGGGCCTGGAGCCCCTCCCGGCCACTCAAAAGGCCATGAGCGAAGTCACTGGTCCGATCATTGCCACGGCACTGGTGCTGTGTGCGGTGTTCATTCCAGCGGCCTTTATAAGCGGCTTGACCGGGCAGTTTTACAAACAGTTCGCCCTGACCATTGCGATTTCCACGGTGATTTCGGCGTTCAACTCGCTGACCTTGTCCCCTGCTCTGGCCGCCGTGTTGCTGCGTAGCCATAACACGCCGAAGGATCGTGTCTCAAAAGCGCTCGACAAACTGTTTGGTGGCTGGTTATTCCGTCCGTTCAATCGCTTTTTCGAGAAAGCCAGCCATGGCTACGTCGGCGCCGTGGCGCGTGTAATCCGCAGCAGCGGTATTGCCTTGGTGCTGTACGCGGGGCTGATGGTCCTAACCTTCTTTGGTTTTTCCAACACCCCGACCGGTTTCGTACCTGGCCAGGACAAGCAATACCTCGTGGCCTTCGCTCAACTGCCGGATGCGGCGAGCCTTGATCGCACCGAAGACGTGATCAAGCGCATGTCCGACATTGCCTTGAAACAGCCGGGAGTGGAAAGCACCGCGGCGCTCCCAGGCTTGTCGATCAACGGCTTCACCAACAGCACGAACAACGGTGTGATATTTGTCACCTTGAAGCCGTTCGACGAGCGTAAAGACCCAAGCATGTCCGCCGGCGCGATTGCCGGTGCGTTGAACGGAAAATTCGGCGAAATCCAGGAAGCCTACATGGCGATCTTCCCGCCGCCGCCGGTACAGGGCCTGGGCACCATTGGCGGGTTCCGCCTGCAGATCGAAGACCGGGGCAACCTGGGCTACGACGAGCTGTACAAAGAAACCATGAACATCATCAACAAAAGCCACGGCGTGCCGGAACTGGCTGGGCTGTTCACCAGCTACACGGTGAACGTGCCCCAGGTCGATGCCGCCATCGACCGCGAAAAAGCCAAGACCCACGGCGTGGCCGTCAGCGACATCTTCGACACCCTGCAGATCTACCTGGGTTCGCTGTATGCCAACGACTTCAACCGCTTCGGTCGCACTTACCAGGTCAACGTCCAGGCTGAGCAGCAGTTCCGCCTTGAACCGGACCAGATCGGCCAGCTCAAAGTGCGCAACAACAAAGGCGAAATGATCCCGCTGGCGACCTTCATCAAGGTCAGCGACACCTCGGGCCCGGACCGCGTGATGCACTACAACGGCTTTATCACCGCTGAAATCAACGGCGCCGCCGCGCCCGGCTACAGCTCTGGCCAGGCCGAAAAAGCCATCGAGAAACTGCTCAAGGAGGAACTGCCCAACGGCATGACCTACGAGTGGACCGACCTGACCTACCAGCAGATTCTCTCGGGCAATACCGCGCTGTTCGTGTTCCCGCTCTGCGTATTGCTGGCGTTCCTGGTGCTCGCCGCCCAGTACGAAAGCTGGAGCCTGCCACTGGCGGTGATCCTGATCGTGCCGATGACCCTGCTCTCGGCCATTACCGGGGTGATCCTGTCGGGGGGTGACAACAACATCTTCACCCAGATCGGTTTGATCGTACTGGTGGGCCTAGCGTGTAAGAACGCGATTCTGATCGTCGAGTTTGCCAAGGACAAACAAGAGGAAGGCCTCGACCCGCTGGCTGCGGTGCTGGAAGCCTGCCGCCTGCGTCTGCGGCCGATCCTGATGACCTCGTTCGCCTTCATCATGGGTGTGGTGCCCCTGGTGTTCTCCAGTGGTGCCGGTGCCGAAATGCGCCACGCCATGGGTGTTGCGGTGTTCTCCGGGATGCTCGGGGTGACCTTCTTCGGCCTGCTGCTGACCCCGGTGTTCTACGTCCTGATCCGCAACTATATGGAACGCGGTGAGGCTCGCAAAGCGGCCCGCGCCCCGAAGTTGGAGGCGCAACAATGAGCCTGAAAGTCTTCCTGCCGAGCCTGTTGGCCGTGGCCCTGAGCGCCTGCGCCGTGGGCCCGGACTACAAGCCCCAGAACCTGGAGGCGGCCCATATCACGGCCGCCACCGATGGCGCCGCCGGGCAAAAGAACTTTGACCGAGCACGCTTTGAAGGCATCTGGTGGCAGCAATTCGAGGACCCGATCCTCAACCAATTGGTGACCCAGTCGTTGCAGGGCAACCGCGAACTGCGGGTCGCCTTTGCCCGGCTGCGGGCGGCACGGGCGATTCGCGATGACGCCAGCAATGACGCCATGCCCACCATCACCAGCCGCGCCAGCAGTGACCAGGCCAAGGGCCAGATCCCTGGGCAAACCACCCGGCGCGTGAAAAGTGAACGTTACGACCTGGGCCTGGACATGGCCTGGGAGCTGGACCTGTTTGGGCGTATCCAACGCAACCTGGAAGCCAGCGACGCCGACCAGCAGGCCGCCGAGGCCGACCTCTACCAACTGCAAGTCAGCCTGATTGCCGAACTGGTGGACGCCTACGGCCAACTGCGCGGCGCCCAACTGCGGGAAAAAATCGCCCTGGCCAACCTGAACAACCAGCAGGAGTCACGCAAGATCACCGAAAGCCTGCGTGATGCCGGGGTCGGCGATCAGCTCGACGTGGTGCGCGCCGACGCGCGCCTGGCCTCGGTTGAAGCCAGCGTGCCGCAACTGCAAGCCGAACAGGCACGCCAGCGCAACCGCATTGCCACCCTGCTCGGCGAACGCCCGGACAAACTCACGGTGGACCTGAGCCCGGCGCAGTTGCCTGCAATTGCCAAGGCCTTACCGATTGGTGACCCGGGCGAACTGCTGCAACGGCGCCCGGACATTCTCAGCGCCGAACGCAAACTGGCTGCGTCCACTGCGCGCATCGGCGTGGCCAAGGCCGACCTGTTCCCTCGGGTCAGCCTCAGCGGCTTCCTCGGCTTTACTGCTGGGCGCGGTTCGCAGATCGGCTCCTCGGCCGCCAATGCCTGGGCGCTGGGCCCGAGCATCACCTGGGCTGCGTTTGACCTGGGCAGTGTGCGGGCCCGCTTGCGCGGCGCCGATGCTGAAGCGGATGGCGCCCTGGCGACCTACGAACAGCAAGTGCTGCTGGCCCTGGAAGAGTCGGAAAACGCTTTCAGCGACTACGGCAAACGCCAGCAGCGGCTGTTCTCGTTGATTCGTCAAAGCGAATCCAGCCGCGCCGCCGCCGACCTGGCCGACATTCGCTACCGCGAAGGCACGGTGGACTTCCTGGTGCTGCTCGACGCCCAGCGCGAACGCCTGGCGGCTGAAGACTCCCAGGCCCAGGCCGAAGTTGACCTGTACCGCGGCATCGTTGCCATCTACAAAGCCTTGGGTGGCGGCTGGTCACCGGAAACAGTCGCCAGCAAGTAACCAACAGAGCTCCTTTGGTTGGCCGCATCCAACCAATGTTTTGTCCCGTGACCTATTCGGTCGCGGGGCTTTTTTTTGGTTCTTCACGGAATCCCGAGAAACACAGAAACAAGAACGCCGATTTGATTGATGATGTTCGTGCGAGCAAACACATCTAAAAAACCGGCGTTCTTATGCACGATATTAATACGTTCCTTCCTTTTTGGGAGGGCTTTTCTGTTGTCACGATCAGGCCTGATGGCGACGCGATTCAGATCGACCTGATTCCCCACGTCACCCGTTCCCTTCCTGTAGCGGCGGCCAAAAACGCTGTTCAACCACGCCTGAGTATTGCGAGCGAACTGTCCGGGATTTACCAATTCTCGGGCGGACGCTGCGCCTCAGCGTGTTGCTCAGGCGTGTTGGCTGTCGTGACTGCGGTAAACGTATGGAGGCCGTCAGTTGGCTGGACCGCTATGCCCGCATGACGCGGCGTTTGGCCGAGGCGGTCATTCAAGCCTGCGAGCGCCTTCCCACACTGCACGTGGCTCAACTGTTTCGGCTGCACTGGGGCACCGTTCGGTTGCTGGAGCGTCGAGCCTTGCAAGCGGCGTTGAGCGTTTTGCCAAAGGTGCGACCGCGACGTCTGGTGATGGACGAATTCGCCCTGTTCAAAGGTCATCGTTACGCCAGCGTGGTCCTGGATGCGGATACACGACGCGTGCTGTGGGGCGGTGAAGGCCGCAGCCGAGCAGTGGTCAGGCCTTTCTTCGAGCAACTGGGGCCAGAGAGTTGCGCTCGAATAGAAGCGGTGGCGATGGACATGAACACCGCTTTTGACTTGGAGGTTCGTCAGCAATGCCCTAACGCGCGAGTGGCCTACGATCTGTTCCATGTGGTGGCCAAAAATATGGCCGAGAGGTGATTGATCGGGTCCGCGTCGACGAGGCTAACCGGTTGCGTCACGACAAGCCTGCCCGCAAGGTCATCAAGGAGGCGCGATGGCTGTTGCTGCGCAATCCGCAGAACTGGAAAACGCCGGAACAACAGGTCCGACTGGAGGATCTGCTGGCGGCTAACCAAGCGTTGATGACGGTCTACTTGATGAAATCTGAACTCAAAACACTCTGGACGCCGAGTACTGCATGGGGTTGGCGATCGGCCTTGAAGCAATGGCTGCGCCATGCGCACGAAAGCGAAATACCAGCTCTGATCCAGTTCGCCAAATGGCTAAAGGGTTACTGGCGGGGAGTGGTGAGCCGGGTTCGTTGGCCGATGCACACCGTTCAGTTGGAAGGAAGAAACAATCGAATAAAGGTCATCAAGCAGATGGCGTACGGTTACCGGGATAGCGAATTCTTTTTCATGAAGATTAAGAGCGTCTTTCCCGGTAATCCGTGAGGAACCTGATATTAGGGGGGGCCACATCGCGACTACTTTTTGCAGCGCTCGCGCAGGCTTGAGCGGATGTACTGCTTGGCCAGCAAACTGGGCAGTTCAGAGGCGGCTTCAAGCGCCACACTTACTTCGACATCCAGTCGATCACTGCCTTGTAATCCTCAGCAGTGCAGTTCATGCACAGGCCACGCGCCGGCATGGCGTTGAACCCTTCGGTCACATGCTTGACCAGTACATCATTGCCTTGCTCCAGGCGCGGTTTCCAGGCCACCTTATCGCCTTTTTTCGGCGCCATAGGCAGTTGGCCGCTGTGACACATCGTGCAGGAGCGATTGAAGACCGCCTCAGGATCCTGTGCAGCATGGGCAGTAGAAAATGCGAATACCAAGGCCGCAGCCAATATTTTTTTCACGGTTGACCTCAACGAGTATTTTTATAATAAGAAAGCTCGCACTCGAAGTGGCGCATGCCCTCCGTGGCGTATGAAACGTGCTGCCGCTTGCTCTCACGGCAGCCGCGATCCAAGTCTATTGAGAGGCTTTGAACAGTCAAAGTGCGACGTTCTGCCGCAGTGTGTGGCTGGGGCTTGAATACCATCGAGTTTGGGCGGCGATGCTTTTATATGTGGCGGATTGTCGCAGCCTCGCCCGTCATCGGCTGCGTGCTAAATTTGAGGATGACGCGATGATTTCTCTTGGCAGGGTTAGAGTCGTGTTATCAAACGCCTGTGCCCTGAAATGGGATAGGCGTTTTTTTGTGGTGCGCCAGGCATGGCGCATCGCGCCTTGACGGGGGTGTTGGCGCTCGCCTCTGCGAGTAGTTCCACAACCCAGAATTCTGAAGTGCTTGCGCGATTCATTGATCGCGCTGTGCAAGCATGTCTACGTGGTGAGTCCTGATGTCCAAACCAACGGGAAACCCAGCGCCAGGTGCGCTGCATGCTTTAATCAGAAGACTGCATTTTTATATTGGTTTTTTAGTCGGTCCGTTTTTGCTGGTGGCAGCGGTCAGCGGCGTGCTGTATGCACTCACACCGCAAATCGAAAGCCGCCTTTACGACCATGCTCTTCATACCGATTCTCAAGGGCCGTCCTTGAGCCTCGCGCAAATAGTCCAGTCAGCTCAGGTAGTGGTGGGGCCTTCCGCGGCGGTGACAGCGGTGCGCCCCGCCCCTGCTCAGGGCGATACTGCGCGCGTGTTAGTTGCGATGCCTGGGCTGGGGCCTTCCGAATACCGTGCGATATTCGTTGATCCCGTCAGTGGGCAGGTGCGTGGCGACATGAAGGTGTATGGCACCAGTGGCGTGCTGCCACTGCGGACCTGGATCGATCAGTTCCATCGTGGGCTGATGCTGGGTGATATCGGCCGCATTTATAGCGAACTGGCAGCCTCCTGGTTGTGGGTCGCCGCACTAGGCGGTTTGCTGCTGTGGTTCGCACAACACCGCAAAAAGATGCCTGCAACGAGGCCAGCGAAAAAAGGCCTGCGCCAGCTTCATGCAACGCTTGGACTTTGCCTGCTGCTGGGGCTGCTGTTCTTCTCGGCGACCGGGTTGACCTGGTCCCAGTGGGCGGGCGACAACATCGGCATACTGAGAGCCTACTGGGGTTGGTCCACTCCCAGCGTGTCTACCACGCTGGGGCAGACTCACGCGACGAACAGGCCGTCGGATGAACATGCAGGACACCACATGGCCGGCGTGACGATGCTCACATCGACCCTGGACCTCTCTCTGTTTGATACGGTGCTGGCCAAGGCGCACGCTGAGGGGATTGATGCCGCCCGAGTCGAAATACGCCCGTCCTCGGCACCGGACAAAGCCTGGACCGTCACCGAGATTGACCGCCGTTGGCCAACCCAGGTCGACGCCGTGGCGATTGACGCCGCCACCCTGGCCGTCGTCGACAAGGTTGTGTTTGCCCAGTACCCACTGGCAGCCAAGCTGACCCGCTGGGGCATCGATGCCCACATGGGCGTGTTGTTCGGGCTGGCGAATCAGTTGGTGTTGATTGTGTTCGCCACTGGGCTGGTGGTGTTGGTCGTCATGGGTTACCTGATGTGGTGGCGCCGTCGGCCTACACGAGCACTGAGCGGGGGGAGGGCTGCCACGCTGCTCAGCGCTTGGCGTACGTTGAGCCGCGGCGCGCAAGTCGCGGTAGTCAGCGTCGCGCTGTTGCTGGGTGTCGCACTGCCTGTATTGGGTTCCAGCCTGTTGGTGCTGGTCGCTTGGGATGCATGGCTGACCGTCATGCGCAGCCCGGTCGCGCTTGCTGAAGACAAGGTCTGACCGCACCGTGATCGCCTGATGGGAAACCGCCGCCGGATTGGAGCATGGCTGAGTATGTTCGCCATGTTGAGATCTATATCGGTTCGCTGAAGAAGGCAATGATCCAGATGGCTGTAGATTTCACGAGGAGTGCAGAAACACTTGCTGGTATGACGAAAGGTTGAATCTCCAAGACTTACTGCGCGTTCCATTTCAGGGGCGCGCCGTGAGCATTCATTCACGGCGAATGTTATGAGTCAGCGTCCAGTGAACACACCTTTGCTTTCTGGCATTCGAGAGTATGGTGCCGGTCTGTGTTGAGTAGGCATTACTCCGTTCAATGTTAGGGTGCCGATGCCACCATCGAATGGCTATCTCTTCACCGCGACTACTCTGACTCAAGCGTTACAAATTTACCGGATGCGTTAAATTTTTAGGTCAGTCTTCGCATCAACTCCAGCTTTCCAGGCTGAAGACCATGAACATCAGACCCAAGGAATCAAAACGATCACTGCAATGGGAAGTGCTAGTGCTGCAAGCAAAGTTTGACTAGCAATTATCCCCGCCATGAGAGGTGCGTCTCCACCTAGCTGTCTCGCCATGATGTAGGACGACGAGGCTGTAGGCAGTGCCTGGAAGAGCAATGCCGCTATAGCTGCTTTGCCGTCTAATCCAAACACATGACATGCGCACAGCGTGGTTAGTGGCATGATCATGAACTTGACCACCGATGAATATGCGACGGGCCGAATCCAGCTGCGCACAGAGCCAAACTCAAGTGCTGCCCCTACACACAGTAAGCCCAGTGGTAAGGATGCCTGCCCTAAAGCCTTAATCATCGGCTCAATGCCAGCAGGCAGGCCCAATCCTAGTGCCTGAAGCAGTATCCCTCCGAAACAGGCGAGTACCAGTGGGTTCAGTGCCAACTGCTTGGCAACATTGCCCGCAGACATCCTGCCACCTGTGCCGTAACGCGCGAACACCAGTACGCACAGAATGTTCACGGTCGGCACTATGGCCGCATTGGCTACGGCAGCCAGAGCGATGCCCTGAGCACCGAACAAGCCGGCCACCACTGAGACGCCCACGTAGTTATTAAAACGCACCCCTCCCTGGAAGACGGAAGTGAACGCTGCGTCGTTACCCTTAATGATCCCACGGGCGCCGACCATCAGCAGTGCGACCATGATCGTCGAGAGTACAAGCGCCATGATCATCCCTTGGACTGGCACGTTGTCCAATTTGGCGGTCGCCAGACCATGCAAAAACAGCGCGGGTAGGAGAACGTAGTAGCCTAGGCGCTCTGCCTGTGCCCAGAAACTGTCTTCTAGAAACCGACTGCGCTTGAGCCAGGCGCCCATGGCAATCAGCAGGACAATAGGCGCGAGGGCAATCAAAAGTTCGGCAGTCACGAGTACGCCTCGAGCGCACGAACCAACCGTTTACACCCTTCAACCAGGGTAGCTTCGTCCGTAGCAAAAGAAAGCCGAAGGTGGCCAGGCAGCCCAAAAGCACTTCCGGGAACCGTTGCGACGCCGACTTCGAGCAGATCAAGCGCGAGAGTTTGATCGTCTACACCCGTTTTGATCTGAGGAAGTAAATAAAACGCACCCTCTGGGCACGATACCTCCAGTTTATTGCTCGACCGGAGGACATGAAGTGCAGCATCTCGGCGCTGACGATAGATCGCATTGCGCTCAGCTAGAAAGTTTCGTGGCCCTTCAAGTGCTGCGACCGCAGCGAGTTGGCTCAAGGTGCTGGTCTGCGTGCAGTTTTGAGATTGTACGGTAGTGATCGCCGAAATCAGCGACCTCGAGCCGCACCCCCAACCTACACGCCAACCTGTCATGGCATAGGCTTTAGATACGCCATCGACGATGAGGATACGTTCTGCCAGGTCTGGCGCTACCGATGCCAATGTCAGATAAGGGTCTTGGGTGAATCGAATTTCCGCGTAGATATCGTCTGACAGCACCATCACATCTGGGTAATGGCGCAGAACTTCAGCCATCGCTTGCAACTCGGTCTCAGAATACAAAGAGCCGGAAGGATTACCAGGTGCATTGAGAATTACCCACTTTGGCAATTTAGCCAGGCGCAGACCTGCTGCCAAGTGCTCCGCTGTCAATCTGAATCCTTCCGAAGCGGTAGTCGGAAGAATGATCGGTTGCGCACCGCACATCTTGATCATGGCGGGATAGCTGGCCCAGTAAGGGGCGGGGAGAATAACGTCATTACCGGGCTTAAGGGTCGCTTGGAAGGCGTTAAAGATGATCTGTTTTGCGCCACACCCAACCGCGATTTGATCATCACCGAAATCTAATCCTCGGTCTTCACGTGCCCGCATACGGATAGCCTTGCGAAGCGGCTCAATACCGTTTGATGGGGAGTAGGTTAGACGGGCACCTAGCGCTAGGTGCGCTGCATCCAGCACGTGCTCAGGCGCATTGAAATCAGGTTCGCCAAGCGTTAAGTCAATAACATCCCGCCCCTCAGCGCGCATGGTGGTAGCGCGTTTGGCCATGAGTAGAATGGGTGACTGGAAAGCGCTGGTTGGAGTTTCGTTGCCGTGCATGATGCCCTTCGAAATGCGATTGGATGGGCACTACGATAAGGAATCGATACCTAAAGTAAAAACGATATAAAATTCATGTTTCGACAAGATTTACTCATTAGTCGTTACATGGGGGCGTGCTTTTTGACAGCCTCCGCCAGGGCCGCTGCCAGCCGACCTAATGGCCTTTCTTCTTGCTCCAAAAGCACAACACAACGCGTTTTTTGCGGTGATCCGAATGGCTGGACTTCCAGGTGTTTGAGTTGTTCGAGGTTCTGGCTGGAAAGTGGAACCACTGACACCCCCAGACCACTGGCAACCATCTGGATGATCGCATCCTGACTGTCTAACTCCATACTGGTTTGCACGCGAAGGCGCAGCCGACGAAGCTCCCGGTCAATGGTACGCCCGGCCCAAGCCCTGCGGTCAAAGCGGATAAACGGTAGTTGCTGAAGTAGCTGTCTAAAATCTAAACCTGCGCATGAGCCCGGAGCAATGATCCAAAAGCCTTCTTCGTAGAGTGTTGTACTAACCAAACCGTAAGGGTGCGGTTTCACAGGTTCTGTGGTGAGTGCGACATCCAACTCACCAGCCTCTACGCGCGTGGCCAATTCGGCAGACATGCCTGAGGCTACGTTTATGCGTAGATGTGGGTGCTCGGCAGCTAGCGCGGCCAGGGCCAAAGGCAACGCACTGGCCAGTGCAGTCTGGATGGCACCAATTTTCAGTCGACCCCGCAGCTCGTGATCACCTCCAATGTCCGAAGCAATGCTGTCGTAAAGTGCAACGATCTCGCGCGCCCGCTCCACCGCTAAGTGGCCTGCGTCGGTTAATACGGGCGATCGACGCGAGCGGTCAAACAACGAAGCGTTGAACTCCTCTTCAAGTGACTTTATATGCAGGCTCACTGCTGATTGTGTGAGATGAACTGTGTCTGCGGCTCGCGCAAATGAACCGTGCTGAGCGATAGCAATTAAGGTACGAAGCGCGCGTAATGACATAGTGATCTCTCATGTGTTGCGGCCGGCAAGCACACCTCAGCGGCAGGAGCTCGTTGGTAAGCTTATTGGAGCGTTCCAAGCATGGCTGTTCGTTTTGCTACATTGTCCAGCAGGTATCATCCAGCCACCCAGCAAGTTTGCGTCCATGTGAGGTATGGGATTGAGGGCCACGTCACGAATGATGATCTGATCTGCTAGCAGTCATTCTCCTTGATCAGCGACCTGTTGTCGCATAGCACGGCAACAAGGCCAGCGTGACACCGCCAAGTACGACGGCTGATATCATCAATAGGTACAGCGATATCGGCTCGTTCAAAATTCGTACGCCTGCCAACAACACAATGATTGGAGCGCTTAACTGAAGAGTGGCGGCTTGCTGGGAACTGATATGTCTGACGATGCGGTACCACAGCGCAGAGCCAAAACCTGATGTCAACACACCCGATGCAAGCGCGTACATCACTCCGGGAAATCTCATGTGAAGGCCACTTCCGAACACGGTTGCTGGAGCCAGTAAAGCAGAAAGGTGAGGCATCTCGCAAAATTGTCAGCGGTTTCCGCGAGTGGATTCACGGCTGATTTTCCGAACACTGAATAGGCGCCCTACGCCACGCCGGAAATCGTCATTAGCAATGCGGCTACCCAAGGGAGATGAACTGGCGCTTGGTAGCAACAACACGAACAACCCGCAGGCTGCCACCAGCATTCCGATTACCACGTTCTTCTGGAAGTGTTCACCTTGCGTCCAGGATAAAGTAAACATTGTGACTTGCACCGCGCCGAACAAAATCAGAAGCAGAAACAAGCCGCCGCTGGCTAACAGTATCGCCGTGAACGACTCGGTATCGATTTGACCCTCCATTAATTCCTGCCGACAAAAAATTGAATTTGCCGTAAATGCCATTGAACATAAGTCACTTAGAATATCCAGCATGGGCGGTTAGAACGGCCTCGCTCAGCATTTTTATTTATGATTATTGCCAAAAACCATGTAAATAGCAAAATTTTACCGTACTGGGTAGGTGATTACGCAGTAGCACTGAAAATATTGAATAAGTTCTATGCTTGTCCAAATTTGAGCTCGTTTAGAACAACGATCTTCTATGCTGATCGGGTCTATGTTCAGCGCTCCGAAGCGTGATGAGTTGTCACGACACGATTCATCAGAAGTCGTTCATAGGGAGCGTTTTTTGCGTTGAATACCCTGCGTTAGTAAGCGGACGCTCAACATTCCTTTACAAGGCTTTCACGTTATTCGGTTTCGATGGCAGCTTCTTCCCCAATGCTTCTTGGCCTGCCTAAGAGCAGCAGCCAGAGTGAACCCCAGCAGCAGGTTCGAACAGTTACTCAACAATCGGGTATTTTGGAGTGTTTGAAACGAATGGCCTGAGCGGTTAATCAATTAACTTATTTTTTATCACGCTCAGTTTTGCTTTATGCGCCGAACTGATGATGGCCTCAGCCGTTTTCTTCCATTTGAAGGGTTTGGCTGAATGCTCGTTATGAGCTTCGATAAATTGACGGATAGCTGTTGTCAAATCGGCCACGCTGGTGAAGGCGCCCCGGTACAGCGCTCGTCTTTCCACTTGTGCAAACCAGCCCTCCACGGCGTTCAGCCAGGATGCGCTGGTCGGGATGAAGTGCAATTTGAAGCGTGGATGCTTTTCCAGCCACTACTTGATGAAGGCAGTTTTATAAGTTGAGCTGTTATCCAGAAGCACATGCAAGTCCATTCCAGTTGGCGTGTTGCGATCGATCTGTTGCAGAAAGGCCAGAAACTCCTTGGCGCGAAGGCGCTGGGTAATCCGTCCGATGACTTAGCCGGTCATGATGTCGAGGGCTGCGTACAAGCTCGCTGTTCCATGACGCTTATAGTCGTACGTGCGGCGTTCGATCTGACCTAGGCGCAGCGGCAACATCGGCTGAGTACGAACCAAAGCTTGGATCTGAGTTTTCTCGTCAACCGACAGCGCCAGCGCGTTATCCGGCGGGTTCAAATAGAGCCCAGCCACGTCGACCGACCTTGTCCGCGAAATGGGGATCATTGCTGATTTTGAAGATCTTCAGACGATGGGGTTTGAGGTCGGAAGCCGCCCAAAGCTGTCGAACCTGCCACGTGCTGACCCCAGCATATTTGGCCATCAAGCGAACGCTCCAATGTGTGGCCTCTTTAGGGACGCGCTTGGTCGTCAGCCTGAGAATTTCGTTGATTTTTTCCGGCCACAAGCTTGAGTGATTGACCGCTGCGCGGCAGATTCTCCAGTCCCTCAATACCGGCTTCCAGATAGCGCTTTCGCCACTTAAATACCGTCGGCCGTGTGACCTGCACCTGGTCGATGACGGCCTTGGGTGTCATTCCATCACCCAACAGAAGTAGGATGCGAGTCTGCTCAACAAGGGCCTTTCCCAGGGTACTCATCCTCATCCAATCTTGCAGGGTAATGAGATCAGAAGGCGTTAAAGCGAAGGGAGAATCTGGCCGAGGCATATGTATAACCAATCCATGACATTCGGCGCTTAGGATATCGTCGTTTGTAGGGAAATAAATTAACCGCTCAGGACACTAGAGTTTTAGTACATGGGTATGGCGACCTTGAAGCTGGCATAGTGGACGACTATCTTTCGCTCGGCGCCATCGATCGCATCGATGCAATGTATTCAGAGCGCGGCTGTATTTAAAGCAATACTCCATCTAGGCAATTTTATTTTTGTGTAAATAATGTGGCTGCCACGCAAAGTGACTTAGGCCGCTATTGATTTTTTTACAATGCACCACATCTACTCTGTGGGTATTTTGCTCAAGCGCTGGTCGAGTAATTCAAGGGCTTGTTGTTGGATTTCTCTCTGTTGTCGTATTTCGGCGACGATTTCCTGCTCACGCTTATTGTTTGTCCACAAGGGTGTTAGTGAGCGTTTAATGTTGGAGTCAACCGTTCCCAAGTAATGCCCGCCTGGTGTGTAGAACTCCAGTGAAAGAAACGACTCCGGTTCTGATGCGCGGTTGTTGATAAGCCGCGTTTTTATATCCAATTTTGCGATGAGTGGCGAGTCGCTGCGTGAAGCTTGTTCAATTGATTGATAGTTATGCACTTCGCCGAAGCGTTTTTTAAGTGCCTGGGTGACGCCGTTTAAACTCAAAGCAGGATCTGAGGTCTCTACATATGCTTGGCGTATGGAGTCCATGTAAAAACGAGCGGTCCAGCTATTTTTATAATGGTTGTTGTAGGTGCTCAATTGTCTGATCGTTTCAGTTGCTGAATCAGAGATGATAAGGGCGATAGGACCGTGCGGTAATTTTGTTGGGGGCGAAGATTTATGGTCAGTTTCTTCGTAATGTTGTGTTTTTGCACAGCCTGAAATAACCAAAAACAAGATTGCCGACAACATCGGCTTCAGTAGGTTGAGTGGCTTCTTTGAGCGTTGAGCGCGCAGATAGTTGTATGAGATACACATGGCAGTACTCAAATATTGATATGGGGTGAAATGGCTGAAGGATGCATCTATTTGCAAGTCGCTGCCCGGAGGCTATTTTTTTACGGTTACGCTGAGGCAGCGCAGCTTAATGTGGCGGTATTTGAAACCTCTCCGAAAGATAGTCTGGAACACCTGGATGCTAGGAGTTTGAGAAGAACCTGCAATGACTTGGAGGAGAAATGAGCTAGCATGGAGGCCGCATCATACCAAACTAACTCTATCAGCCACTCGCCGGAGCTTGGGTTCTTTTTAAATGTGCCGCCAGCACAACGAGGAGAATTCTTTTTAATGTTATTCAAGAGCAACAGTATTTCAAGATGTAGGCTCTCATCCATTTGAGTTTCAAGCTCGATGATGCTGCGTACTAATTTTGCCATGGTGAAGTTCTCTGAGGAATTACTCGCGCAGAATGAGTGTTGAGTGTCTAACTAGATTAATGATATGACATGAGATCAACTAGGAATCTTTTGCGAGTTGTATGAAGACTTCACTCGTTGGGTGTGCATTTTTCAGGCTGTAAAATAACTATAAAATAATCTGGGTTCTTAGGAATGCCAAAACGTTGATCATTTCCGCCATTTTTGACGATTTTTATGTTTGGCCTATTCCTTGCTATGCGTAACGGTTTCGCTACTACTGATCAGTCGGCCTTCAAGGTTTTGACCTCAGAGCCTGCGACAATCTGCCTCAGTCATCGAGTTAGGCGTTGTTGCAACCTGTAATACGGGTGAATGCTTTTTGGTGTGGCAAATTGTCGCAGTGCAGATTGCCTATAGGTGAGTGCTACCTTTGTGCATGACAGGCGATTTCTCTTGGCAGGGTTAAAGCGTTGTCATCAGGCGCCAAGGCTTGAAAAAGCCTTGGCGCTTGTTCTTATGTTCGAAGTTCAGGATTTGGGCTCGGTGCGCAGACTAATACCATCTGATCTGTGCGTCTTACCTTACTGTGGTGACGTCTTGCCTTATGAAAATCGCGCGCAATGAACGCTCTCTCGTCGCATGGATTCTCTATGGATGCATCCTGTTCAGCGCGTTCACCTGCGCCATCAGTCATGGTCAGATGGCCGGGTTGCAACTCGCTGGCCTTGATGGCCCGTCTTGTTCCATGGGTGGCAACTTCAACGCGGATGATCAGCTTGATGATTCCGGCCTAGTCACGCCGATTACTGCCACAGACTCCACGTGCGTGCTGGTTAGCCTGTTCGGTGCCATTATTCTCGCCGCGTTTTTTTGTCTATGGGGCTTACTTCTTGCCGACCAGACACGGCCTCTTCCCAACGTGCAACTCTCGCGACTAAATCGGTATTGCTGGCCTGCGGCCAATCCTCGCGCATCCCCCTTGGGACTTCCCTCGCTCTGAAATTACCCGTTCAGTTTGGCTGTCATGCCAAGCAGCGTGCGGATTTATCGAATAAAAAGTCTGGAAGTTCTCTATGTTTCGCATGACTACTCTGACGCTGCTCGTCGGTAGCAGCACCCTTGCGTGGGCGCAAGATGACGCCCTGAAACTGCCTGCCGTCAACATATCCGCTGTTGCTGCCGAGTCTAAAGAGGCAACCGCTCTTAGTCTGGACAAGACCATCGACAGCGGTTCGCGCCTCAACCTGAGTGCACGTGAGAACCCCGCATCAGTTAGCGTGGCCGACCGTCAGACAATGGAGCGCATTGGGGCGCGCAACTTTCAGGACGCGGCCAATGCGCTGCCTGGGGTGAATGCCTCTGCACCTCCCGGCTGGGGAGGTTATGTCGCCTATCGTGGTTTCAACGGTGCGCAGATCGGCCAGCTATTCAACGGTATCAATCTGCAATCTGGCGGCGCGGCCCGTCCTGTCGGCGCCTGGATCTATGATCGAGTCGAGCTGCTGGGCGGGCCCTCGTCCTTTCTCAATGGCAGCGGGGCAGTGGGCGGTAGCCTGAACTTCATTACCAGGCTGGCCAGCCGCGATAAGGATAGTGTCGAGGGGCGGGTGAGCTATTCGCGATATGACACGTGGGAAACTGCCATCGGTGTCAATCAGGCCCTCAACCAGGGAGATGGGCCTCGGCACTATGCGCGCCTGGACTACAGCCGCACTCACACCAATGGCTACATCGATCGTCAGGAGAACGGAGCCGGTAATCTCGCGTTTTCACTGTTGAGCGACGTCAACGACCAGCTATCCCACACACTCGCCATTGAGTATCTGGAAGAGCAGGAAGACAGCCCGTATTGGGGGTCGCCGGTGTTGCAACCGCTGACTGGCAAGCTGCATATCGATAAACACAACCGCTTCAACAATTACAACGTTGATGATGGGCGTTACGAACAACGTACGCACTGGCTGCGCTCAATCACCAACTACCGTCTGGATGATGCTACCCAACTGCGCAACACCTACTACCACTACGATGGCCAGCGCGATTATCGAAACCTGGAGGTGTATCGCTACAACAGCGACAACACTGCCGTGTCTCGTTCTGGCGCCTACCGCCAGCGACATGACCAAGAGGTAAACGGTAATCGCCTGGAATTGACGCATACAGGCGAGTTGTTCGGTCAGGCCAGTGACTGGGCCTTCGGCTTGGAATACAGCCGCAATAAACAGTTCGTCTATCCGCTGTCTATCAATAGCCAGTTCGGGGCGGCGGTAGATCCGAATGGCTTCGATCCAGGTAACTTTCTCGACATTCCAGGCATGGATGCCCCCCGTACCAAGAGCCGTAGTACCTGGACGGACACTTCGTCGACATTTGTGGAAAACCGCACCCGGCTGACCGATCGCCTGGCGCTGGTTACTGCGTTGCGCTACGACCATATCGATTTCGAAGTGGTTGATCATACGGCTCGAAATACGCTGAATCGCCGGTGGGACGCCTTCACCGGTCGGGCTGGATTAGTCTACGACGTGAGCGATACCGCCAGCGTCTACACCCAATACAGCACGTCCGCCGAGCCACCGGGCGGAAGCCTGACCAGCGCCAGCATCGGCCAGGTCGGTAACTTTGACCTGAGCACAGGCCGACAGGTCGAGGTGGGTAGCAAACTCGACTTTCTCGAGGGGCGTGGAGCGGCCACGGCAGCGGCCTATCGGATCGTGCGCAAGAACATCTCCGTACCATCTTCCACCCTGCAGAACACCACGGAGCAGGCGGGTCAACAGACCTCCACCGGTATCGAGTTGGCGGCATCGTTCAAAGTAACGCCGCAGTTACTGGCTGCCGGCAACTTCGCCTGGGTGCGTGCCGAATACGACGAGTTCAATGAAACCGTTGGCGGGGTGGTGCATTCACGCAAGGGCAAGAACCCGGTGAACATTCCGGACCGTGTCGCCAACCTCTGGCTGACCTACGATTTGACTCCGGCGTGGCAAGTCGGGGCTGATGCGCGCTACGTCTCTTCGGTCTACGCCAACACGGCCAACACCATGTGGGTGCCGTCTTACACCGTTTACGGACTGTCCATCAAGCACGACCTTGACGCTCATACCGAGCTGAGCGCACGCCTGCGCAACCTCACCGATGAGACCTACGCGCGCTTCATTCATCAGACCAACACCCAGTATTACCTGGGTGAGCCACGCAGCCTGGAAGTGGCTGTGCAGTGGCGTTACTGATGCTGTAACAACGCTGGGTGAGCGTTAACGCTACCCCACTTAGCCAACCCGGTAGTCGTCTATTTCAGGTACCGCCTGCCTAACTGAATAGGTAACCCCATGTTCCTGAAAAAATTCTTGCTGGCGTTCTCGCTCCTGTCTCTAGGGCACATTGCTCATGCACACGAGTTTCAGTCCGGCGACATTACAATTGTTCATCCGTGGTCACGTGAACTCCCTGCGGTGGCACCAACAGCTGCTGCGTATTTCGTTCTCAAAAATCAGGGTAGCGAAGCTGATCGCCTGCTTTCTGCAACTACTCGTGTCGCTGGCAGAGCAGAGTTGCACGAGCATGTACATGCGGGTGGTGCGATGAAGATGCAGCAGGTAATGAGCGTAGAGATTCCTGCTGGCGGTGAGGTGAAATTCGAGCCCATGGGCTATCACGTGATGCTGCTCAATCTGAAACAGCAAGCCAAAGCCGGTGAGCACTTTCCTCTTACATTGATATTCGAAAAGGCCGGTGCGCTAGAAGTCGACGTCGTCGTACAGAAGGACGCCCCTACGGAGCATCAACCTGACCATAGCCATAGCGAAGGCCACCAACACTGACACTCAGGGTGGCAGGGGGGGCTTTTGGTGTGCCGCGCAGCCCCCTCGTTGTAACGCGCAAGAATATGTGCGTCGCGTGGAGACATGCCCTGAACGCATATTTTATAGCATTCTCACTAACGAGCTCGCATCGAGTTCTGATTGCAATTTCTGGAGTGGAAATGCGTCGTTTGCTGATGTTGGTGACCACTGTATGTGCAGTGGGCTCAGGACTTTTCTATTGGGTTATGAAGACAGAACTGTTGGATGAGTCGGCGCTGGCGAGCGCCGGTATTGTGCTGCTGCCCAGCCCGCATGTGCTACCAGATGTGCGATTGGCAACGGTAGATGGCCAGGCTTTCGACTCAGAATTCTTCGCCGGAAAGTGGACATTGGTACTTTTCGGCTACACCTTTTGCCCAGACATTTGCCCTACTGCCCTCAGTGAATTGCGGCAGGTGTATCTCGCTCTGCCGCCTGATGCGCGCAAGCTCATGGGGGTAACAATGGTCAGCGTGGATCCGCACCGAGATACACCCGAGCGTACCCAGCAGTACGTGAGTTTTTTCGACCCAAGCTTCACTGGCATGACCGGCAATCTTGCAGCGGTGCAGCAAGCCTCCAATGACATTGGTCTGCCATTTGTGCCAGGGGACATTGATCAGCCTGACTACACAGTCGTACACACCGGAAACCTTGCGCTGATAGATCCAACAGGCAGGCAGGTCGGTTTTGTCAGAGCGCCGCTCAGGGTGAAGGAGCTGATTCGGATTCTGCCTGGGCTTTTTGCTCATAGCGTTTCGGAGTGATGCCTAATGTAAGCGTCAGGAGTGGGAGTGATTTAAAAGGGCGCGCGGAGAGGGCGGCTACTCCGTCATTGGACGCGGAGCAGAACTGACCGCCCACGCCGTTGAGGCTCGGTCGGTCATCTGCCAATACTGCAAATGGACTGAACAGGATGCAGGCGTAGAGCACCCAGGCGCTCAGCGAGCGGTGAGTGTGGACTACTTCAATAGCAACTCGTCAATGCATCTTGCTATGTTCCGGGGCGCCCAAGGCTCGGGCCGGGGCCTCGACCTGGATCGACTGCTTTTCACCCTTGGCGTCTTCGACGGTCAGGGTCAGCGGTACCTTGTCGCCTTCCTTAACCTGAGCCACCAAATCGATCAGCATCACATGGTAACCGTGAGGGCTCAGGCTGACCGCTTTGCCTGCCGGCAGCTCCACCGACTCCACTTGTTGCATACTCATCACATCGTTTTTCATGCTCGACTCATGAATTTGTACGATCTTGGCCGCTGGCGAGGTCGCGCTGATCAGCTTGCTGTCGCTAGTGGCGGTGAGCGTCATGAACGCCCCGGTCGCTTGCTGACCGGCTACCGTTGCCCGAACCCAGGGCTCGCTGATATTGACCTGGGATTGCGCCGCTGCCTGTCCTGCTAGCGTCAGCAGGGACACGCTCAAGAACAGCTGTTTCAGGCGTTGGTTGTTGATTTTTTTTGCATGATTAGGGTTCATGAACGAACCTCCATGACAGTGAGTAAATCTTCCGCACATTCCTGTGCGGTCAGTGAAGCGGACAAACTCAAGCGCAGTCTGCCCAGGGAGTCATAGACATAACTGGTGGCAGTATGAGACAGGGTGTAGGTGTCTCCACTTGGGATTTTTTCATAAAACACACCGAACTCTTTAGCCGTGGCCGCAGTTTGCTCCAAGGTCCCATAGAGCGCCTGGAAGCTGGGGTCGAAGGCTTTGACGTATGCATCCAAGACCTTGGGCGTATCCCGTTCGGGATCCAGGGTGATGAAGATCACTTGCAGCCGGTCACCGTCACGGCCCATCAGTTTCTTGATTTTTACCGCCCTGGCCAAGGCGGTAGGGCAGACCGCCGGGCACTGGGTGAAGCCGAAGAAGATCATCACCACCACGCCTCTATAGTTGGTGAGCATCCGTGTTTCACCTTGTGGATCCTTGAGCTTGAAAGAGCGGCCCATGATCGTGTTGCTGAGATCCTTTGCGTATTTGAAGGACGGCTTGTTGCTGTCACATCCCGTCAACAGGCCCAGTCCAAGCACGCTCAGGCTGCCAAGTACTGCGCGCCGTGAAAATACCGATTTCATGGGGGCATCCTTTCTACAAAGAGTTCAAGAAACTGATCAGTGCTTCGCGTTGCGCCTGGTCAAACTGCAGTACAGCGTTACGCGAGCCTCTTGCTTCCCCGCCGTGCCAGATGATGGCTTCCATCAGATTTCGCGCGCGCCCGTCATGCAGGTACAAGGTATGCCCGCTGACTTGTTGCGTCAGACCGATGCCCCATAAAGGCGGCGTACGCCACTCATTGCCGTCAGCCAGGTATTCGCCACGTCCGTCGCCCAACTCATCGCCCATGTCGTGCAATAACAGGTCGGTGTAAGGGTAGATTTTCTGTTGGCTCAACTCGGGTTCTGCCGCCTCTGCAGTGACATAGGAGGGCACGTGGCAGGTCGCGCATCCGGCTTGGTGAAACAGGGCTTTGCCCCTCAGTATTTGCGGCGTATCCACGTCTCGGCGCATCGGCACCGCGAGGTTACGTGTATAGAACAGGATGCTGGCCAAGATGCTATCGCTGACCTCAGGGGTGCCACCGTTCAGGGCTTGCTGGCAGGCGACCTGATACTTCGTGCAGTCGTCCTGGTTCAAAACACGGCTGGTCAGCCCCATGTCGCCGGCAAAGGCATGGGCATTCTGCTGGTTGAGATTGGGTTGGCCGGCCTTCCAGCCAAAGCGCCCGATGACGGTTTTACCCTGGACGTCATCCCACACCAGGTTGACCTTGCCGCTGACGCGTCGTGAGCTTTCGGCTTGCTGCACTGCATTGGCGCGGATGTCGTTGTCGCTAATAGCCTCCAGCAAGCCCAGACCGATCATCGGTGGGGCGATGCGGGCTGAGAGTTGGGTCTCTGGATGCATCGGGCCATAGCCGAGCGAGTCGATGTGCATGTCTGGTTTACGCAGGCTAATCGGGCTGCGGTCGGAAAAAACCATGGGGATCTCGGTGTATTCGACCCGCACGCTACCTTCAGGCAAGTAGCCTGCTATCGCGGCATCCTGCAGTTGCCCGCCGTAGGTGGGCTCTGGCACCACGCCACCACGCTGTAACTGGTAGGCGTCCGTGGCGCTGGGCTTGATCGAGAGCCGGACCAACATCGATACCGCGGGGCCGTTGGCACCGGTCGGTGGGTGGCCGCGTCCATCCTTGATGTGGCAGCTCTGACAGGTGTCGGTATTGAACAGCGGGCCCAGGCCGTCACGTGCGTTCTGTTGCGTGGACGCAACCTTCCAGGGATTGCGGAAAAAGCCGTTACCGACAAAAAAATCCATTCGCCTAAGGGGCGACAGGTTGGCAGAGGGCATGGAAAACCCATTACTGTCTGTTTTGTCAACACTGGTCGAACCGCCAGAGAGCTTTTCACCAGGCTCCGGGGTGGCGAACTCCTCTGACGGCTGGCAGCCGCTTAGGGCGATCCACAATGCACACGCCAGCAGGCCACCGCTGGAGGCACGCCAGGGTTTTTGAGTGGTTGGCGAGGCTGTTGGGAAAGTATGCCAAAGGTGCCTTTTGAGCATTGCTTAAGACCGGGCCGCAGGAAGGGCCGTAAGTCTAACGACGCTATTTATTCTTAATAACCTGCGACATTCTGGCACACCTGTGATGTGCCGCTCGCGAGCGTTGGCTCTGTTGTCGGGGTGTGGCAGGTTGTCGCAGGATGGGTTGCCCTGATAGGGCGCCGCCCCTGATGGCCGATGCTTTGTGTAGCAGTTTACGCGACCCTAATCGCGCTTCAATCCACGTGCTGTTCGGTGTTAGAGTCGTCGCCATGAAACTGACCCGCTCAGACCGCTCGCTCATTGCATGGACGTTATATTTTTGCGTCCTGTTCAATGTGTTCGCCTGCGGGTTGGCTCATGGGCAGATGATGGGCCTGGAGCTCAATGGTGTAGGCGGGCAGTTCTGCTCGTCCCTAGGCAGCCCTGCACCGGCATCGAAAACGGATCTCACCGATCTGTCCGTCAGTGGTTGGTCAGGTAGTTTTTCCTGTCCGATCTGCTCGGCCTTGACCTTAAGCATTGCCTTGCTGTTTTGTCTTGGCTGGTTACTGCGCATTGGCCAAGTACGCCGGCCTGACCGCGAACAACGCTGCAAAGCCCCCCCTCGTTATTCCTGGCCCTCTGCCAACCCTCGTGCATCCCCTCTGATCTGACCTATGTAAACGGTTAGCTGTAATTAGCTAAACACCGCTTGTTTGCTGCCGCCCGTTTTTTACTCTTGCTATGCAGGTGTGAGCGGGCAGTCGCTATTCAATAGTGATTATTCAGAGCGTTGCCGTATGCCTTTCTTGTGTTGCCTGCTGACAGTGCGCCTTGGCGCAATGTGTTATCTGAGCGGGCTGGCCTGATGCGCTGGGGTGGAATGAGTCGCGCCAGCCATCAGAATGCCTGGGTCGCAGCGTTCTTGGCGATTGTACTCAAACTCATGGCGCTGCCGATGGCCAGCGCCTTTGGCACTCTGAGCCTGGAGCAGTTGCTGACGGGCAGCTTTTGCTCGTCGGGTGGCGTGCAGCAAGTCTCGCTCACGCTGGAAAAAAAAGAGCCATCGCTCTCCGCCAAGGCGGATCAAGCCCATTGCTGTTGTTCCCAGTCCGTCGGTGCAGTACCGATTCCGGCGCAAGCGCTCGCGGTGCCAGAATTTATCGCCGCGTTCGTGTTGCGGCCGACCGAACCCTTGCGCTGGCTCTCGCCCCGAAGCCGCTGGCCATCGATCAACCCTAGAGCCTCTCCAGCACCTTATGTATGACCGCGTTTATCTAAGCCCTCTCTTGCCGGTGGTAACGCAGGCATCGTCGATGCATTCCGGGGGGCTCCACGGTTAAAGGTGACATTGGAGAAGCACAAAAATGGCTCATGTATGTGAAAGTCTGAATCGCCTGTTAATGCCAGGTTTTGCAGCGCCTGATGACTTAAAACGCAATTCGACACGAACAGCGAAACCGATTAGCTGGAGGTCACTATGCGCGTGCTAGCCGTTCCATCCGGTGTGTCTCGATTGCTTAGCAAATCTTCGCGGCTACGCACTCAGGGCGAGCTTTTACTGCCCTTTCCGGATTACCCCGGCAACGCGCGCAGCTTCGTGCACCTCGATACCAGGCTGCTGCCTTACTGGCATACCTTGTTCGATGTGTGCCCGGGCTTACTCAAGCTCGATCCGCCCGACGGCCTGAATATATTTCGCGGTTTCATGACCTGGGCCTATCGCAATCACCCACCGCTGAACTGGACCTATTACCTGAGCGTGTGTCGCTGGCTGCTGGGCTCCAAGTATCAGGCACGGATTAATGAGGAGCATATCGAGGCCTTTATGAGTGCTGCCGCGGCACGCTGGGTCAACAGCGATGACAGCCAGGCACGAGGGTTGGTACTGGCCTGGCAAGACTCGCCTGAGAGGGTGTTCGATTGGAAGTTGGCGCCGCGTCTTGTGGCCGGGTATGAATCTGATCTGGAGGAGCTTCCGCCAGTACCTTGGGACTTTGCCTGGTGCCCTTTAACCGGAAAAGGCGGTGTCGGGTTTCGCCGGTGGTTGCCGATTCCGTGATGGAACGTACCCTGGGAATCCGTCCGCCGAGACTGGTGATCTGCGACAAAACACCACGTCTGATCAGGCCTTTATACAAGCGCCGCCAGGCGCGTGGATCGGACCGAAAAGAGAGGTTTGTGCGTCCGTTTGTCGCAGTTGTTGCCTGCAGGCTGCCCACATAAAGTGTGCGGGCTTTGAGCGGAGGCAGACACTTCCACGGTAGCTCGAGGCTTCGCAATTTAACCAGTGCACGTTCTGGTTGCTCCGCCCTCTGCCCAGGGGGCTTTTTTTTATCTGAAAAACCAGGTCATCACTCCAGGGTTAACCCTGGCTCTTATGAAATGACCGGCTTGCCTTGTGCGCATCACAGGGGCAGGTGATTGGGTCCAGCAGACAGGGGATACATGATGTTCAAGGATTCACTGAGCAAGGAAATCACCGCCATCTTGGTGATCAAGCTGTTCATAATTTTACTCATCAAGTTCATCTGGTTTGCGCACCCCACACTTCCAGCCCTCGATACCCAACCCATCGTTGAGCGTGTGTTGGGCTCTGGTGAAAAACCATCTGAAGGAGAGCCGAGATGATCTCGGAAAGCGTTGTTGATCTATCGCGCTTGCAATTTGCAATGACCGCGCTCTATCACTTTCTATTTGTGCCGCTGACGCTGGGGTTGTCAGTGATCCTGGCAATTATGGAGTCGGTCTACGTAATGACCGGAAAAGAAGTCTACAAAGACATGGTTAAGTTCTGGGGCAAGTTGTTTGGTATCAACTTTGCCCTCGGCGTGACCACTGGCCTGACTATGGAGTTTCAGTTCGGCACTAACTGGGCGTATTACTCACATTACGTCGGGGATATTTTCGGAGCGCCACTCGCTATTGAGGGCTTGATGGCGTTCTTTCTCGAGTCGACGTTTATCGGCTTGTTTTTCTTCGGCTGGGATCGGCTGTCGCGACGTCAACACCTGGCGGTAACTTGGTTGGTGGCACTGGGCTCAAATCTATCGGCGTTGTGGATTCTGATTGCCAACGGTTGGATGCAAAACCCAGTGGGGGCCGAATTCAACATTGAAACCATGCGCATGGAGTTAGTGAGTTTCAGCGCACTGCTGTTCAACCCTGTGGCCCAGGTCAAGTTTGTACACACCGTGGCTTCGGGTTATGTCACGGGCGCTGTGTTCGTGTTGGCCATCTCTAGCTTTTATTTGCTGAAAAAGCGCGATCAGGGTTTTGCCCGGCGTTCATTTGCCATTGCATCGGCGTTTGGCCTAGCGGCTATTGCATCGGTGATAGTGCTCGGCGATGAGTCTGGTTACGAGATCGGTGATGTGCAAAAAACCAAGCTGGCGGCCATTGAAGCCGAATGGCACACCGAACCTGCACCGGCAGCGTTCACCTTGTTCGGGCTACCCAACCGCGAAACCATGCAAACAGACTACGCGGTAAAAGTACCGTATCTGTTGGGGCTGATTGCTACCCGCTCGCTGGATAAACATGTCACCGGTATCAGCGATTTGTTGGTGCAGCACGAGGTGCGGATTCGTAACGGCATGATCGCTTACGGATTGTTGGAACAAGTTCGTGGTGGCGACAAGTCAGCAACCACCTTGGCTGCGTTTGATGCGGTCAAGCAGGACCTGGGTTACGGCCTGCTGCTGAAGAAATACACCACCCGTGTGGTGGATGCCAATGCTGAACAGATTCGGCAGGCAGCGCAGGACACCATCCCTAATGTGTTCAGCCTGTTCTGGAGTTTTCGCCTGATGGTTCTCTCTGGCGTGCTGATGCTGGGCCTGTTTGTCTGCGCGTTCTGGGCCTCGGCGCGCAAAAACGAAGAGCGCAAACCCTGGTTGCTGAAGTGGGCCCTGTGGAGTCTGCCGCTGCCATGGGTAGCGACTCAGACCGGCTGGTTTGTGGCTGAGCACGGTCGGCAACCCTGGTCGATTGCCGAAGTGCTGCCGACCCATTTGTCCGCCTCCAGCGTGCCCAGTTCGGATGTCTGGGGCTCGCTGCTGGCGCTGGTGGCGTTCTACAGCGTGCTGCTGGTTATCGAAATGTATCTGATGATCAAGTTTGCCCGGCTTGGCCCAAGTAGTTTGCACACGGGGCGCTACCACTTTGAACAGACGCTGATCCCACAGCCGGCCCACGCTTGAGGAAATAAGCATGTTTGATTACGAAACACTGAAGCTGATCTGGTGGGTACTGATAGGCGTGCTGCTGATCGGCTTTGCCCTCACCGACGGTTTTGATCTGGGCGCTGCCGCACTCATGCCCTATGTGGGCAGGAGCGACGACGAGCGGCGCGTAGTTATCAATACCATTGCACCGCATTGGGATGGCAACCAGGTGTGGTTCGTCACGGCAGGCGGGGCGTTGTTCGCCGCTTGGCCCATGGTGTACGCCACCGCATTTTCTGGTTTTTACTGGGCGTTGCTGTTGGTGTTGTTCGCTCTTTTCGTACGGCCCGTGGGGTTCGATTACCGCAGCAAGCTACAAAACCCCCGCTGGCGCGCCAGTTGGGACTGGGCCCTGTGTACAGGGGCGATCGTGCCTTCGCTGGTGTTCGGCGTGGCGTTTGGCAACCTGTTTCTGGGGGTGCCGTTTCACTTCGATGGCGACTTGCGGTTAACGTTCCAAGGCAATTTCTGGCATTTACTCAGCCCCTTTGCGTTGCTCTGCGGAGTGGTCAGCCTGAGCATGTTGTGCCTGCATGGCGGTACTTGGTTAATGATGCGTACCGAGCAGGCTTTGGCCCAGCGGGCCCGACGGGCCGTGCAATGGGTGTTGCTGGTTTATGTGGCGAGCTTTATCGCGGCCGGCATCTGGCTAGCTGTTGGCAATATTGAGGGGTTTGCCATTCGCTCAGCGTTTGATCCGGGAGCGGTTCTCAATCCCCTGGGGAAAACCGTTGAACAGAGCAATCACGGTTGGTTGGTCAATTATTCGCGGTATCCGTTGACTCAACTGGCGCCTGTTATTGCCTTGCTGGGCGCTGCGTTGGCCTTTGTTGCCGCGGCGGCGCGTCGTTCCGGGCTTGCCTTTCTCGGCTCCAGCCTGGTAGTGGTCGGCACCCTGTGCACCGCCGGTTTTGCCCTGTTCCCGTTTATCCTGCCGTCCAACCTGGATCTAACTTCGAGCCTGACGGTATGGGACGCTGTGTCCAGTCAAAAAACACTGGGCATCATGTTGGTGGCCGCGAGCATTTTTGTGCCCTTGATCCTCTGCTACACACTCTGGGGTTACTTCAAAATGTGGGGCACCCTCAACTCGGATCACATCAAAGCCAATGAACATGGCCTTTACTGAGCCGCAGAGGAGACGATTGTTATGTGGTATTTCGCTTGGATTCTCGGTGTATTGCTGGCCTGCAGCGCGGGAATCATCAACGCATTGTGGTTGGAAAACTACCTGGACTTGGACGCGGAGCCCGAGGCCGATGCCTGACCTGAACGGATGGACACAGCATGGCGCCTGCCGGGCTGTGTCCTTGGCGCTGGCGGCGCCGATGGGGCTGTTACTGCTGATTCATCCGGGCTCTATGGTCGGGCCCGATGGGCGTTACAGCCATGGCCTGCTTATGCTGGTGATGCTGGGGATTTGCACGGGGTTTGTGCACGGCGTAGGTTTCAGCGTCACGTCGCATTGGGCGCGCTGGCTGACCAATCCGCTACTAAGTTGGTTCTTGTTGGTCGGGGGCTACCTGATGCTGCTGCAGGTGCAATAGCTGACCGCAGCTTCCTGCCTCAACCGCCTCACACGCCTGCCCGGGGTTAATCTGCAACCGTAGGGCAGGTCTTCAGGTGAGTAGGGTAGGTGGCGTTACTGGCCCCAAATCTGGGTCGATTCAGTCAGTTGCTCCGAGAGTGGTTTTCATGCAGATATCTCGATCAATGGATAGGCTTGGCCTCCAGAGCGGCAAACAACAACATTCCGGCCAGCATCGCCAACATGAACACGATTGCTTGCCAGTGGCCTGCCAGAAGTATGACCATCGCAGGGCCAGGGCAAATGCCTGCCAATCCCCAGCCCGTGCCAAACAGCAGGTTGCCGCCAATCAAGCGCGGGTCCAACTTACGTTCGGTTGGTAACTGTATTGTTCTTCCCAGCAACGAACGGGATTGTTGGCGTGCCCAGGTAAACGGGCCTATGGCGACGGCAATCGCACCTATCATGACTAGCCCCAGTGAGGGGTCCCAGGCGCCAGACAAATCCAGGAATGCCAGTACTTTTCCTGGGTTGACCATGCCCGCCAAAAGCAGGCCAACGCCGAACAGCAGGCCAGCGATGAAGGAAGATACTTTGATCATGTTCATCCCTCCAGCACATGACGCAGGACGTACACCGTCATGAAGCCGCTGAGCATGAAACACGCAGTGGCAACCATTGAGCGCGGCGAAAGGCGCGATATACCGCAGACTCCATGTCCACTCGTACATCCTGAACCATACCGTGTTCCCATCCCGACCAATACGCCGGCGACGATGAGTTCGAACCCACCACCTTGGAACTCGATTAGTGGCAACGTGACAAACAGACCCCATAGCAGTGGCGCGGCGAGCAGGCCAAAAAGAAACAATGCCTTCTCACTTTTTCCTTCGCTATGACGTTGCAGAAGGCTGCCAATCAGACCGCTGATGCCTGCGATCCGCCCATTGGCGACCGCCCACAGGCCGGCTGCCAGGCCAATCAAAGCGCCGCCGGCAAGGGATGACCAAGGTGTGAAGTGAATCCAATCAATTGTCATGAGGTTGTTCCGCGCAAGACTGTTGATACGGGTTTTGGAGCCTTATTAGGGCAGCAGGGTTGCTGATGCTAGGTATGCTTCCACTCGCGCAGGCAAAACTGGTACAGGACGATCAAACGACCCGGATTGGTGAAGACCTTTCAAGAATCGGCTGGGGGTATAAAAAACAAGCGCCCCGAAGCAGTAGGGGCGCTTGTTCGGCTCACTCTCGGTGCGTTTATCACACCTTCTGCCTAAGGCCCTTGGCGATGTGTCTAATCGCCTGAACATTCAGATGAAGCACAAACTGAGTCTCATGAGCTTATGCCGAGAGGTACTCGTCTACCGCTTTAACGGTGGCGTAGCCGAACTCAAATGCTGCCATCATCGTCGCATGCGCGTGAGCTGCGGGCACGGTCACGCCGCCAAAGGTAAGATCCAGGGTGGCGCAAGCGTCATGCAGTACGGTTACTGGATAGCCCATGTCTGCTGCAGCGCGTACCACCGCGTCGATGCACATGTGGCTCATTGCACCTATGACGACGATTTCTTGGACATCGAAAGTATCCAACTGCTGTTTGAGATCAGTATCTCTGAATGCATTGATGTGTTTTTTTACAATCACGGGTTCTTGAGCATCAGAGGCGACAGCTGCCTGAGTTTCTGCTCCGGTAGTTCCCTTGGCGAAGAATGGAGCCCCCTCATCATCGAATTCATGCCGTATGTGAAAAACTGGAATACCTTCATTTCGCGCGTGACTGATCACCCGGCTAGCATTCGCCACAGCCGCTTCGATGCCGGTCAAAGGCAATTTGCCAGTGGGCAGGTATTCGTTTTGCAGATCAACTACTACAAGACCTTGTTTCATGAACGATCTCCAATCAACTTATCAAAGTGATGCTGTCCTGAAGGCTGAAACGGCTTTTGGGTCAGCAAGCTGTCTTCTGCCATGGCGCAGCGGGGTTTGAATCAGAATTCCAGTGAGGCGCCGTCTTCTGGAATATCGACGCGAGTCTCGATACCTTGCTTCTTGACATAGGTGCGCAACTCTTCACGTGTCAGGGACATGTGATTGACTGCGTCCATGTGTACCGCGACGATTTTCGCGTTTTTCGCGGCCTGTGAAGCGCGTAGGACGTCTTCCTCACCCATGATGATTGCACCCTCGAACCCGTTCACTTTTGCTTTCCCTGCGTTGAGCACGATGACTTCAGGGTGATATTTCTCAATGGTCTGGTCTACTTCTTTACGCCAAATAGTGTCACCGGCAAGGTAGAGGGTCTTGTAGCCTGGAGCCTGAAACACAACGCCCATGGCTTCGCCCAGAAGCTTTGCGAGCGGGGCCGCAGCATACATTTCGTCTGTGCCATGCTGACCACCGGCTTTGGTGATTTTGACGCCACCGAATTCAGCTTCATCCGTCAGCACGCGCACATTTTTAAAACCTTGGGAGCGAATCAGCTGCGCATCCTCTTCGTGCTGAGTGAACAAAGGGATGTCTTTAGGTAGCGCTTTTTGTGCGGCATCGTCCCAATGGTCAAGATGCGTGTGAGTGACGATGACTGCGTCGACCCCTGCGATCACTTTAGTGGGCGACTCAGTTAGAGCGACCAGGGGATTACGCAGGTTGCTACGGTAAGTATTTTCAAACCCTGGGTAGGTTCCCTTTTTGGCCAGCATCGGGTCGATCAGGAAGGTCGTGCCGCCGTAGGAGATTTTCACCGTTGCGTTACGAACTTGCCGCAAGTCTACTTTATGGGAGGCGTCCGCTGCGTTGGGGGTGTTTGAACCCGCACATGCTGATGTGGCTGCCACAGTGCAAGCAATGCTAAGGGCAAGAGGAAGAGTTCTAAATTTCATCGGATTAGTCCAGCTGATAGATCGAGGATTCTATTCTTGCCGAATGCTCTGGGGCCTGACAGTGGCCTGAATGACATATTTCGATATAATTGGGCCAAGCGGCCAGGGGGTTTTAGGGATGTGGAGGAGGGTGATGTATGCCTTTCTTCGGTGAGAGTTCGTACGCCTGAGCGATCGACCATAATCCCAGTAGGCGATAGATATGAGCCAAAACAGGGCTAATCCGAGGTTGCCTGATGCCATCCATACGCGTTGCTGTTCTAGCTTTTAACGGCGTAAGCCTGTTCCATCTTTCTGTGCCGGGTGTGGTGCTGGGTGCGGTTCAATCCGCACCAAGTGAACCTCAATACGAGGTCAGTTACTGCGCAGAAGTACCGGGAATGGTGAATAGCGACCAAGGCATCGGGCTTGCGGTAACTCAAGGTCTGGAGCTGATGGAGGTGTCTGACGTAATCATCATTCCCGCGTGGGGCGATCAATCGGTCGCTGCATCTGCGCGACTCGTGAGCGCTTTGCAAGTCGCCAATGCCCAAGGCAAGCTCATCGTTGGCTTATGTTTAGGCGCATTTGTGCTCGGAGATGCCGGGCTACTTGATGGGAAAGAAGCAACCACTCACTGGTCGGCTCGTGATGAGTTCGCGCGACGTTTTCCTGATGTTCGCTTCAGGCCCGAGGTGCTCTATGTCAGTGCCGACAATATTATGACCTCTGCAGGAACCGTGGCGGCAATCGATTGTTGCCTGCATCTGATCCGCCAACGACTCGGTGCGGATGTGGCGAATCGCACCGCGAAGATGCTGGTGACCCCCCCACATAGGCAGGGAGGCCAGGCGCAGTACGTTGAGCGCCCTGTGCCGCAACTGTCCAGCGAGACTCATTTATCTGATGTACTGGCGTGGGCTCGAATGAACCTGAGCAATGACCTGTCGCTCGACGTGCTGGCGGACATGGCGAAAATGAGTAGACGCACGTTTACTCGGCGCTTCAGGGAAGCAACTGGCAGTACCGTCTCAAAATGGTTGAACGCAGAGCGCGTTGTCAGAGCACAAGAACTGCTGGAAACGACGGACTTACCTATCGAATGTGTTGCCGATGAGGCAGGTTTTGGAACGCCCTTATCGCTAAGGCAACAGTTCGGCATTCATCTCGGCACGTCACCTTCTGAGTATCGGCGAACGTTTTTTCGCGAAATGAATCCGGGTCGGGAGGTGAACACGAGTAAATGAGGTATCGACTGCTTATCGTTGTGAGTTAAACCGTGCACGATATTCCTTGGGGGTAATAGCGAATTTTTTTATGAAACTCCTTATGAAAGTTGACTCATTGCCCAGTCCGCAGCTTTGGGCTACTTTTTTGAGCGGGCTGTTGGATGTGGCGAGTAAATGCCGTGCGGCTTCCAGGCGGAGCAGTTCAACCGTCTTGCTGGGAGTTTTTCCAGTGTTTTCACTGTATTTGCGTGTGAATGTTCTCTCGCTCATGTTCATGAAATTCGCTAGCGCAGGAATCGACAGGTCAGCATTAAGGTTGTTGTTTATCCAAGCGTGAAGATCTGAAAACTGGCTACTTTTTGATTGCAACGTCAAGGATGAACTGAATTGATTTTGATCGCCAGGGCGCTTTAAAAATACTATCAGATGACGTGCGATTTCCAGTGCAGCAGAGTGTCCGAGGTCTTCTTCAACTATTGACAGCGCCAAGTCAATTCCAGAAGTGACACCGGCCGACGTCCATATGTTTCCATCATTAATAAATATAGGGCCGCGCCTGATCTTAATTAAGGGGAAGTTATGCTCAAGCTCATCATATGAAGACCAATGTGTAGTGGCTTCTCGATCATCTAGCTTTCCGGCAGCCGCTAGTGCGAAAACCCCCGTGCAAACTGAAACCAAGCGGGTAGCTTTGTCAGCATGGTTTACAAAATGTGAAAAAAACTTCGGATCCTTGCAAAAGTTATGTATGCCGGGCCCGCCGGGCACGATCAAGGTATGCGCTGATAGCGTTTCCGGCTGTAACGTTTCGGCACTAACTGAAAAGCTTGAAAGAATTTCATTAGTCGGGTTTAACGCATGAATAGAGATCGAATACGGTTTCTGATCAGGGGGCGAAAGATGATTAGCGGCGATAAACACATCCAGAGGGCCAGCCAAATCCAATAGGCTTACCTGAGGGTACGTAATAAATTGTATGGATTTAGCAAGCATATTCGATTATCCCTAAAGACCATTGGCTGAGATTCTGATCATTTTGGCTGAAATCGTCAATGTTTTGTCGTTTCGTATTTAGCATTTCAGTTATCTTACTTTCTTAAACTCATAGCGAGTAGCGCAAGTCAGAATGTTCAGTATTGGCTTAGGTGCAAGTGCTGCCTCAGTTGAATGTTTTTATGGGCCTTGTCGTCTTTTCTGCTCTCAGGTATGGAGTTGACGTTATGTCAGATCTTATAAAAAACGTGATGGAATTCGAAACCAGAATGAACCTTTCTCTTAAGGCTGAGATATCGGTATTGCTCAGCTTGATAGAGTACCAATCTCGTGGTTGTGCAAGATGCCAGTTGAGAAAGGCTGAGGGCTTCAATGGCTGGGTGGTCGTGTGCAATTGGTCGGATGAAGAATAAATGCGCACTCATTTTCAATCGGCGCCATCGCAAGACTTGATATGGGTTATAGCGTGCAGATCGCGCAGCATTAGATTTCAGTCATGGTTGGCGCTGTTGCCGGGGCCTATCAAGCCCCGGCAGGTGGTTTGATCAAAAATCCACGCTAACGCCTGTATACACCGCACGCCCATCACCTGGTGAGTGGAGAGAGGCTCGGGCTCCGTCCGGGTCGTACCAGGCATATTCGTAGTAACGGTTGGTGAGGTTTTTCAATTGCAGGTCAACGCTAACGGCCTCAGTCACTTGGTACGTAGCGCCGAGGTTCATCAGAACATAGCCGCCGTAAGTACCCTTGGTGTTCTCACGTTCCAGGTAATAGTTGGTCTGGCCGTTCATCCATGCCGTCAACTGCAGCGCCGGGGTAACCTTGTGGCTAACACCTGCGCTGTACAGATGATGTGGGATATGGTCGATTTCCTGGCCTTTACTGTTGGGCAGAGACGAGCTTGGCTGGAGTATTTTCGAATACTGCCAGGAGTAGGCCAGCCAGATATCTGTGCGTTCATCTGGGCGTAGGTTCAACTGCAGGTCATAACCCCAGCGCCGGGTTTCGCCGACGTTATCCGACTCGCCACTGGGGTCGTTTAGACGCCGACTGACTTCACCGCTCGCTTCTTGTTGCCAGTAGGCTACTCGGCCGTCGACCCAGTCCGCCGGTGTGAACTTAATTCCCGTTTCCCAACCTTCGTTGATGGACGGTGCAAGGTCCGTATCCCTCGGTGGAATTTTATAGGCCGCAGCACCGGTACCCACCTGGAACGTGCGCCCCCAGTTTGCGTAGATGCTGGCCACGTCCCACGGGGAATACACCACGCTGAGCTTGGGTTGTTTGATTAACCCATAGTCATTGATGTCGTAGTCTAGGCCAGTCATTTCATTGGTGAAATCGCCCTGGATCTTGTCGACGCGATACGCCGGGATGATTTTGAGCGATTCAAACGGTTTGATCTCTGCCTGGACGTAAGCACCGTAGGTGTCGAAATCAAATTGCTGGTCACGGGTTTGAGCTTGGCGTGCGCGGTCCTCGGTTCGGTAACGTTCGCTTTGGTTTTGTTGGCGCTGGATGTCTGCGCCACCTTCCAAAGCGAAGTCGTACAGCCAGCTTACTTCGGGGCGCCAAGTCAGGGAGGTGAGAGCGCCATATTGGGTTTCGTAAGCGTCACGCTCCTGTTGAGAACTGGTGCGCCAGTATTGCGTCCAGCGCCGGTCATCAAAGGTGTTGAGGTAGGTTTTTGCAGACCAAGCGAGTGTCTCGGACACTTCGGTATCGAAGTGCACGCTGACCTGGTTCATCCGCCGAGTGCCTTTGTCGGTGGCGTTATAGCTGTTGGTCATGGATGGGTGGTGGCGAGCATCCTCTTCACTGAGATAACCAGGCTCCTGCGCCTCGGTTTCATAGTGACGCGCGATCAGGCCGATGCGATAGCTGTTGTCGTCTGGGGTATAGAACCATTTTCCGGACATCGAAAATTTGTCAGCCTCGGAGTGATCGCGGTAACCGCCGGATTTTTGGTAGGCGAAGAAGTAGTTCTGCGTCCAGTTGCTGCTTTCGATGCCTGCGGCGAGCTGAGTTTCCCGCGTGTTGTAGCTGCCATAGCGAATTCGCGCCTTGCGGTAATCACCCCCTGTACGTGTGAGCATATTGACATTGCCGGCGATATTATTGAGGCCATAGCGGGCATCGCTGGTACCGCGCACCACTTCGATGCTGTCCAGTTCCATCGGAAAAATCATGTCCATAAACGGCATATTGCCGTCATTGCTGTTGCTGGGAATGCCATCGATCAACAACTTGACCGCGTTGACTTCGCCTTCACCATTAAAGCCGCGAAAGGAGATTTTGCCGGAAGTGGTGCCTTGATTGAATTCGGTGAGCATCACCCCGGGAGCCCGACTGAACAGTTCCCAGCTGTAGTTGACCGGCATGTTTTCCAGTATGTCCGCGCCAAGAATATCCACTGAGCTGAGCACGCGGCTGGTGCTCAGCGGACCACTGCCCGCGGTGTTGCCTTGCACTGTCACGGTGCCCAAGGTCAGTATCGAGTCTTCTGATTTTTTGGCTTCAGCCAACGCTGAGGACAATGGATTGAGGGCGAAAAGACTAACTGACAGTAGGGGCCATATAGAGATAGAGCGGGACATGGGTTTACGCTTTGCGCTAGGCAAAATTAGGGGAGAAGGCATGACATACATTTCCTGAAACCGAAACACTTTAAGGACGTTTAACCAGCCACCCCAGTTACGTGAGATTTTCGTTAGCTCACGTACAAGGCAACTCGCTTATTAGAATGCTTTTAGGTATTAAGAATTATTATGTTCAAGACTAAGTTAAATATAGTTCAAAAAAGTCTGCCAAGTGGATAACTATTTTGACATCCAGTTAATCACGGCTTGATAATCTTTCGCGCTGCAATCCATGCAAAGGCCTCGCGGCGGCATAGCACCAAAGCCTTCTGTCACGTGTTTCACAAGTGTGTCCATGCCTTTATCCAAGCGTGGTTTCCAGGCAGTCTGATCGCCTTTTTTCGGAGCCATGGCTAATTGGCCACTGTGGCACATCATACAACTACGCTTGAATATGGCCTCGGGTTCCTGAGCGGCTTCTACAGAGCCAAGTAGAAAAAAACAGGCAGCAGCGACAATCTTTTTCATGATTCACCTATTATTTTTTATGTTTAGGTGTTGGCGGAACTAGCCGAACTTATCCATGACACCATTTCCCAAGTAGCATAATGAGCGCGCAGTTAGGCACCAAGTGCGACAGGTTGACGCGGTCTGTAGGTAGAGGCGGGCGACCATCTTCAAATAAAAGCGTCAGGTGTGAGGGTGGTAGGCTGAACTTATCCGGGCGAGCGCATGGGCGTGTCAAACTGTCGCAGTTTCGGCGTTGGAACTCAGGGCTATAGAGTCTGGTCGTCTGCCTCTGGACGCACCACTGACCGAAAAGACGCCCCTCATGATCAGCTCGTTAGGTTTCATTCGCCTTCACCCTCTGCGACATTTCGTCTGCCTTGCCGCAGGTTTTTGCTTGCATAACGGCGCCTACGCGCAACCTGATGCAGTATCTGATCCTTCGCTTCGGTCGTTGAGCTGGACCTTGGAGCCGATCAACGTTTCCGGTACTGGTGAGAGCTATAGCGCGCCCAGTTCTGCTTCGGCCACACGGACTGAAACTCCCTTGATCGAAGTTCCGCAATCTGTGCAAGTCGTTACTCGTGCGATGCTCAGGGAGCAGGGCAGTCATTCGCTTGCCGACGCTCTGGTAAACGTCTCGGGTGTAAGGGCAACCAAGCCTCAAGAGGCGCTGTTCACGCAGCCTATCGTGCGCGGTTTTCCGGCGGAGATTTACGGGCTGCCGGCCTTCGGCGGCACTGCGGCGAGCATTGACCCGACGAGTCTCATCGGTACCGAGCGTATTGAGGTGCTTAAAGGCCTACATCTGTACTATACGGCGGGGGAATTGGTGCGCCGTTAGGTGGCTTGATCAACGTCATATCCAAACGCCCAGAGCCTGAGCCAAGCGCTTTGCTCTCGATTCGCGCCGGCAGTTTTGGCACGATAAGTCCTGCAATTGATCTGAATACACCAATCGGGGAAAAGGTCGCGGCGCGAATATCAGCCGACTATCAGGAAAACGACAGCTGGATTGACCACGTCAATGGCCACCAGTGGTCCATACAGCCGAGCATCGCGTTTCAGCTATCAGAAGAAACCGAGCTGTATTGCGCGGCCAATATGAGGATCGCAGCCAGCTCGAATTTTCCGGCCTGCCAGCCGCCCAGGCATTGAGTGGTCAGATTGATCGCAACGCGTTCCCAGGCTCGACCAGAGGGCAGCCTCAGACCACCATCGAGAATCGACCACCACCGCCGAACTCAAGCATGAGTTTAGCGACGACACGCGAATGACCGTCACCGCCCAGTATTACGAAGGCAAAATGCGCGACAACGGCGCCTTCATATTTCCTGAGCTTCTTGGGGCGAACCCTGCGACACCCACGGTGTACCCAATATTCAAGCTTTACCTGCCAACAAACATCCGGGAGAGCACGCTGGATACCAACCTGGGCTCCAGATTCGAAGCGTTGGGTGGCACCCACGAACTGTTGGTGGGCGCCAGCTATGACCGTACCGACTTCACCTCAGGTGTTTCCAATGCCGAGCTGATCGGCGAGCTTGACCTGGCCAGTCCCAGTTATGGGCTTTCTTACGGAGCGACGCCAGAAACGATTGTGACCCAGACCAACCGCTACGAGACGAAAGCCCTCTATCTTCAGGATCAGGCGGCCTATGGCGGCTTCCACCTGTTGGGGTCATTGCGTCTCACCCAGCTCAACCTTAAGCAACAAGAGCAGGGCGTTGATACCTCCTATCACCGTGTGACACCACGGCTGGGAATCACCTATGACCTGACCCAGAGCCTTGCACTCTTTGCCGCATATTCCACCGGTTTCAGGGGGGCGTTCAACTTCAACGGCCGGGAGACACCTAAGCCTGAGCTTTCTCGCAACTATGAGGCTGGCGTCAAACTGGCCTTCAAAGATCTTGGCCTAACCGGCACTCTCGCAGCGTTCGAGCAGTGACGCCGCAACGTTTCCACCCCTGATCCCGATCCTACAAACGCGATCTTGGGGTATTCAGTACAGAGCGGTGAGCAACGCGCTCGCGGTGTAGAAGCAGACCTGGTTTGGGAGCCGACTCAGGCCCTTTCATTGCTGGCCAACTACGCCTACACCCAGGCTGACGTGACAGACGACAATTCGATTCCGGTGGGTGACGGATTGCCGCGCGTGCCTTGGCACAGCGGTCGCTTTGCCGCTCGCTATCGGATACTTGATGGTGCCGCCAAGGGGCTGGGATTTGGTGCCGGCGTCACTGCGCTCAGTGCGCGTGAGCTAACCCTGCCGAATACCGTCTCTGTGCCGGGGTACGCGCTGCTTGATGCACAGGCCTCCTACGATTTCGACCGTTACACGCTCTCAGTCTCGGCGGTCAATTTGACGGGTCGCACGGTCTTCGAGACCTATCAATACCTGGGGTCTCCAGTGGAATTGCCCACCCAGCCGCGTTCAGCTTATTTGACGCTGACTGCCAGCTTTTAAGGAATTCATTATGATCGATAACCAGCGTCGTAACCTGGTCATTGGTGCGCTCCTCGCACCCTTGGCTGCCAGCATCACCATCAGAGCATCGGCTGCCGAAAAGTCCATGCATGACCACAACATGCCTGATATGGGCCCCGACATGGCCAATATGCCTTGGATGGGAGAAGAGCAAATCGCAATGCTGGTTTACCCATGCATGACGGTGATGGATCTTGTCGGGCCGCACTGCATGTTTGGTTCCCTCATGGGGGCCAGATTTACATTGTCGCTAAATCTCTGGATCCAGTAACCAGGGTTGACCGTTATACCGACCGATACTTTCGAAACCTGCCCTCGCGATTTGACTGTGTTGTTTACTCCGGGTGGCACGGATGACACCTTGGCAGCGGCTTCGGACGCCGAGACACTGGCCTTCATGGCTGATCGCGGCTCAGGTGCGAAATACGTGACCAGTGTCTGTTCTGGCTCGCTGATCCTTGGTGCGGCGGGGCTGCTAAAGGGCTTTAAGGCAACTTCGCACTGGTCGTGCCGGGATGCTCTGGCCGGGTTTGGTGCAATTCCAACCGAAGCGCGTGTTGTACGCGACCGTAACAGGATTACGGGTGCTGGGGTGACGGCGGGGCTGGATTTTGGCCTGAGCATGGTTGCTGAGCTGCGCGATCAGACCTATGCCGAGTGTGCTCAACTGATGAGCGAATATGACCCAGATCCATCGTTCAACGCGGGTTCTATGAAAACTGCTCCAGCGTATGTAAAGACTGCCATGGTCGACCTGGTTGCAGATTTCACGAAAAAAGCGGATGTACTTGCGGGCCTCACGAAGGGCTGAAGTCCACAGACTCAAAGCGCTCCATCGCATGGGCGCGCCGTCGGCGTTCATTTCACAGCAAATGTTTCGCGACGAGTCGGTACTTCAGTAAGCTTCCACGCGCAGACCAACTGGAGTTGGATTCCGGACGTAAAGGCTCAAACAATTCGTGCCAGCAATGTCGTGGCGTGCCTGATACCTTTTTCACGGAAAATACTGCCGAGGTTGAGCCCTTCGGCATGGATAAAGGTGATGTCGTGTATTCCAATAAACAACAGGATCTGACGTAGGTACGGCTCTTGGTGATCCGAACTGTCATCAGCATGAATTCCGCCTCGGGCAGTTAGGACGAAGGCGCGCTTGCCGATTAATAAACCTTGAGGGCGTTCGGGAGTGTATTTAAACGTCACGCCAGCACGGATCACATGGTCTAGCCAAGCTTTAAGCGTGCTGGGGATAGTGAAGTTATACATCGGTGAGGCTATAACTAACACGTCGGCGGCCATGAGTTCGTTGGTCAGTTCGTTGGATCGTTCCAAGCAGACCTGCTCTTTTTCGCTGCGCTGTTCGGCAGGCTTCATCCAGCCACCGATCAAGTTTGCGTCCATGTGGGGTATAGGATTGAGGGCCACGTCACGAATGATGATCTGATCTGTTGGATGGGCAGTTTGCCACTGGTTGATAAATTGTTGGGTCAGTTGACGAGATACTGATTTCTGTTGGCGGGCGCTGCTTTCGATGATTAGAACACAGGACATGATTTTTTATTCTCTATCGGCTTGAGTCGATACGGTCGAGATTAATCCCTTTCACATTCTAGAAAAGCGCAAAAAACCGCTGTTACTTATCTATAAAATCGTTTAATAGCTGTACAGGCTGAGCGGATCAAAGAGCCATTCACCTGGCGATTAGCGACCTCTAGCCCAAGAGCTCGGCAACAATGCTAGCGCGACACCACCCAGTACGGCCCCTGATGTCATCAATAGGTGCAGCGATATCGGCTCGCTCAGAATCAGTACGCCCGCCAGCGAAGCAATTATCGGAACGCTTAATTGAAGAGCCTCGCTCAACGGTGCAACGCATCGTAGGCGCGCTCGAAGAGCAGGGAATGATTCGTACTGAAGGCGCTGGAGGAATCAGTCTTGGCGCGGGTTTGTTGAGGCTTGTCGCGAATGCACCTGTCGACCGCATGACTATCGTTCGCCCTTGGCTGCGTAAGCTGGCCAAGTTCGGTTTATCGCTCAACGCCTCGAAAACACGACTGATTGAGTTCGGTCGTTTTGCTGCGAGAAATCGTAGGAAGCGAGATTTAGGTAAACCGCAGGCCTTTGACTTCCTGGGCTTCACACACTGTTGTAGTACCAACAGAAACGGTGGCTTTCAAATACTGCGACTGATGGTCAAGAAGCGAATGCGTGCGACACTGCTGGCCATTCGGGATGAGCTGAAACGTCGACGTCATGAACCCATCCGGGTTCAAGGGCGATGGCTCACTCGGGTGGTGAGCGGTTACTTCAATTACCACGTGGTGCCGGGAAACCTGATACGTCTGGGTGGTTTTCGTTCGGCGGTCTGCCGTCTATGGCGGCAAGCCCTCAAACGTCGTAGCCAGCGTAATCGGCTTCAATGGTCACGCTATGGACGCCTTGCTGACTTCTACATACCTAGACCCAGAAATGCACATCCTTACCCTGAGGATCGCTTCGCGTCACATACCCGAGGCAGGAGCCGTATGCGGTAGTTCCGCACGTACGGATCTGTGCGGGGGGCGGCAGGTAACTGCCGTCCCTACCGCGACCTACGAGCTCACACCTTTGGGCAATGAATTACGAAGTGTTTTGGAAGCAATGGCTGCCTGGGGGGATTCAGTGCCCGAAAAATCAATTGAATGTAATGAGACTTTTGGGTAGCCGCAGAGGCATGCGGGTGTGGATTGCTGGCTGACAGAGTAAGCGTAGCCCGTCAGATAGATATCCATCGGCCCGAGAAGTGTGGAATGTGTGGTGCAGTAGCGGTGAGTCGGGCGAGAACATTTAAGATGTGATCGGCGCTCAGACTTCCCGACTCAAGCACCAGTTCTACCGCTACCAGCACCGGGTCAAGAGGGCGATGGGCACGGCAGCGAGCACCTGCGTCATGATTCGATCACCGTTGCTGTGACGTCTCAGGCCCCGTTTGAGAAGCCGCAACGGATTGGGCAGATCGGCAAACGGTGCGCCATTGCGCAGTGCACCCGGCTTGCGTTCGATGAGTGGGATGTAATGCTGCCAGTCAAAACTGACCTGATCTCGATCAAAGAGGTGCTCGTGGCTGGCAATCATTGCGTCATCGGCGATGACCACGATCCGGGATGGGTAAAGACGGCTGCTGACCCACTGGCCGCCTCGTTCACAAGGCATCGAATAGCGATTTCGCGCCACGCTGATCAGGCAGGTGCTGGAGACCCGTACGGTGCGCTCGACGTAGCCATCAAAGGCCGTCGGCATCGGCATCATTTCGACCTGCTTCAGCTCCAAAACTTCCGCCACCGTAAGTCCGTTGTACTGCGGATGCAGCAGCTCGATCCAGAGCGCACGACAGCGTTGGCCGAGCCAGGCATTCAGTTCCTCGAAGGTGTGGAACATGCAGTTTTGAGTGTCAAGCCAAATGCGTCGTCGACTGTCTTGAACGTTCTTCTCGACAATGCCCTTTTCCCAGCCAGAGGCTACGTTGCAGAAATCCGGATCGAACAGGTAGTGCGCACACATCACGGAAAACCGGGCATTGACCGTGCGGCCCTTGCCTTTATTGACCTTGTAGACAGCCGTTTTCATGTTGTCGTAGATTCCGCGACGCGGCACGCCACCTAACGCTCCGAACGAGCGTGTATGTGCATCGAATAGCATCTCGTGACCCTGGCTAGGGTACGCAACCAACCAGCATGCGCGACTGGCGCACAGCTTCATGTGGGAGACCTGGATGCGTCGAAACAGGCCTCCGATCAGCAGCCCTTCTTCGCTCCAGTCCAATTGAAAAGCTCCACCGAGCGCAAACGTCAGCGGTACAAAAGCGCGTAAAGACTTGCCTTGTTCACCTCGCCACGAGCGTGCAAACGCCGTGAGCTGGCTGTAGCCGCCGTCATAACCCTCGGCCTTGATCTGCTGGAAAAGTGCTTTGGCGCTTCTGCGATTGTGCTTTGCCCGGAACGAATCGGCTTTCAGCGCCTGTTCCAGCGTCTCGCGGAAAGGGCTGAGTTTGCTGAAGGTTGCGCACCGCTGGTACGCCGGCTGAGTAGCTTCGGGCGCTCTGACCCATTTTCGGATGGTGTTTCTCGACAGCCCGGTACGCTTGGCTATCTGGTGCAGCGAGAGCTTGTCGCGGAAGTACATCCGCCGGATTTTTCCCAACATTTCCATGCTGATTCACACCCTGTGTTCTCCTGCTCGGAAAGTGAGCAGAAGCAGTTGAACACCTGGGTCAGTTTTCAGTCGGCAGAACAGCCTTTACTGGGTCAGTTTTCGGTCAGCGGCAACACACCAGATCTAGCTTGGCAACGTACAGGTCAATGACGCGAACGAGGTGATCCTCGGGGATCAACTCTTCCAACGAGACCGGGAATAGGCTGTAACCGTCCGGTCAAGTCATCTACCCAGCCCTGCAAAGCGAAGACATGGTGTGCACTTAAATTAAGTGGACACCAGTTCTAGCCCTTTTAAGCGGGTATTTCATGCAGCCAACACGCCGTTCCTATTCCAAATCCTTCAAAGCCCAGATCATTCAAGAGTGCGCCCAACCGGGCGCTTCGATTGCCAGCGTCGCGCTCGGTCATAGCCTCAACGCAAACCTCGTCCACAAATGGATTCGGCTGCAAGCGCAGAAAATCCCGGCGCCGCCACCTGCATTTATTCCGTTAGCCATGCCGCTGGCCGGGGCGAACTCCCATCCAGCATCATCGAATATCTGCGTTGAAATACAGCACCCGCGCGGCATCATCAAAGTGAACTGGCCCACTGAAAGTGCTGCCGCCTGCGCGACTTTTCTTCGAGATATTCTGCGATGATTCGCATCGACTCTATCTGGCTCGCCACCGAACCGATGGACATGCGCGCAGGCACCGAAACGGCGCTAGCCAAGGTGATCGCGGTGTTCGGTGCGGCGCAGCCGCACTGCGCTTATTTGTTCGCCAACCGCCGCGCCAATCGCATGAAAGTGCTGGTGCATGACGGCTTCGGAATATGGCTGGCGGCGCGCCGGTTAAACCAAGGCAAGTTCCACTGGCCTGGCATTCGCCATGGTTCTGAGATGGAACTGGATGCCGAGCAACTTCAAGCATTGGTGCTGGGGCTGCCATGGCAACGCGCAGGTTCTGGAGGCTCGATCATACTGCTTTAACGGCTGCCATTAGCCTATCGGTCTATCGTCGCGAAACGCCTGCTCTGGCAAAGTCCGGCGTATGACTTCTTCGCCCAATCTCGACCAACTGTCTCCCACTCAACTGCGCGTCCTCGCAGTGCAGTTGCTCTCGCAAGTCGACAATATGGGCAAGAAAATCAACCGTGATCAAACAGTCATTGAGAAACTGACCCATGAGATCGCCCAGCTCAAGCGTTTGAAGTTTGCCAAGCGCAGCGAGCAGATGAATCCTGAACAGGCCAGCCTGCTAGATGACCTGATCGATACTGATATCGCGGCGATTGAGGCCGAGCTTCAGGCGTTGCAAATAGCACCAACGGCGACCGAGGAAAAGCAAAAGCCCAAGCGCACGGCATTGCCGGCAGAATTTCCGCGAACGTTGATCCATCACGAACCGGACAACACTCACTGCCCATGCGGCTGCGCCCTCAAGCGCATCGGTGAGGACGTTAGCGAGAAGCTGGACTACACGCCCGGCGTGTTCACCGTCGAGCGCCATGTCCGTGGCAAGTGGGTCTGCGATAACTGCGAAACGCTGATCCAGGCACCGGTTCCGGCGCAGGTCATTGATAAGGGCATCCCGACTTCGGGCCTGCTCGCACAGGTCATGATCGCCAAGTTTGCTGACCATCTGCCGCTTTACCGTCAGGAATCGATCTTCGGTCGAGCGGGCCTGGCGATTCCACGTTCAACCTTGGCTCAATGGGTTGGCGTGACCGGAGTTCAGTTGCAGCCGCTGGTCGATGCGCTGCGCGAAGTAGTGCTTGGGCAACAAGTCATCCACGCAGATGAAACACCGGTGCAGATGCTCATGCCGGGAACAAAGAAAACCCATCGCTCCTATGTGTGGGCCTACGCTACCAGCCAGTTCTCGGATGTGGCAGCGGTGGTTTATGACTTCAGCTCCAGTCGCGCCGGAGAGCATGCTCGCAACTTCCTTCAGGACTGGAAGGGCAAGTTGGTCTGCGACGATTTTGGCGGCTACAAGGCCAGCTTTGAACTCGGCGTGACAGAGATCGGCTGCATGGCCCATACACGGCGCAAGTTCTTCGAACTGCACGCTACGAATAAAAGCACGCTCGCCGAGCAAGCCCTGCGCTATATCCAGTTGTTGTACGAAATCGAAAGAGAAGTCAGAGACCTGGAGCCGGATTTACGGCGCCGAATACGGCAAGAAAAAGCCGTACCGGTGATGGATAGGCTGCATGCCTGGATGATCGCGCAGCGTGATCTTGTGCCCGAAGGTTCGGCCATCAGCAGAGCACTCGATTACAGCCTTAAACGCTGGGCAGCGCTGTCGCGCTACCTCGATGACGGGGCGGTTCCCATTGATAATAATTGGGCGGAGAACCAGATCCGGCCATGGGCTCTTGGGCGCAAGAACTGGCTCTTCGCCGGGTCGCTACGCAGCGGAAAACGGGCTGCGGCGATCATGAGCTTGATCCAGTCAGCGCGGCTGAATGGCCATGATCCGTACGCCTATCTAAAGGATGTTCTCATGCGCCTGCCGACGCAGCGCGCGAGTGAGATTAACAAGCTGCTGCCGCACATGTGGGCGCCTGTTTAATCGCGCAGGGTGTCTGCCCTGGCATCTACATTTTGCGCCACACCAAAGCAGGAATTGCTCGGATGTAAATTAGTTCGCTGACCAACTCAATCAGCGTTTGAGTAATGACTGCTGCCGCAGCGAGCCCTCTGATTCCCTCGGGCAAGGCCAATGCCAATGGCAGAACCACTAATGAGTTTCGTGTCGAGCTGCTGAAAGCGACTGATCTTGCCGTGCTGGCCGGTAACTTAAACGCCCGAGCCACCAGCGCACCTACCACTGGTGCCAAGAGCATGAAACCAATGTAGGCGGGAATAACAGGCAGCAGCTTGTCCATGTCTCTGACCACCGTTGAAATCTGAGAGCCGATCACTACGACCAATACAGCCGCCATAGCCGGTACAGGCATCCAGGCCCATGCGTTGTTCCAGCTTTCAACGATGCGTGATCTCTTTGCCCCGGCAGCTGTTGCTACCGCTAAGACCAAAGGCAAAGCGATCAGCATCACAAAGGCCTCAACAAATGGGCCTATAGAAATGACCACTGCTGAGTCGTTACCCAGCATGAAGGTCAGGTACACCGGCAGCAGCACAAGCTGCATCAAAAGAAGCAATGGGGTGGCCGCCAGAGTGAGTTTGGAGTCGCCTTTACCGATGTGGGTAAAAACCACCACATAGTCGATACAAGGCGTCAGCAAGACCAACAGGGCACCCACCAAAATCGCCGGGTGATTGGTTATCCCCATCGTCAATGCCCAAACCAGCAAGGGGATGGCCACGAAGTTGGCTGTGAGCAGCGCCGCCATGAAACGCTTATTTGCGAGGCCATTACGGAGATCCAAGAACGGGATCTGTAGAAACATGGCGTACATCAGCACTGCGATGGTGGGTGTCACCGTCGACCCTAATGCTTCAGACGCATTGGGGGCGAGCAGGCCTCCGAGGGCCGCGACAATGACCGCGATGAAGTAAATGGGAATCTGGTTCGTCTCTAGCTGTTCTCTGTCCACAAAATGCCCTTCAAGCGCGTGAAATTATTTTCTGAAGACAGGTTAATATCTGTAGCTACTACAGGTTCAAGAAAATGCTTGGAGAGTTTGCATGTCAGGAATCGGGGCGCTGTCGAAATCAACGGGTTGCCACATTGAAACGATTCGCTACTACGAGAAAATAGGCCTTCTACCTCCCGCCCTGCGGTCGACTGGGCGGCATCGAATCTATACTGAAAAGCATCGATCAAGACTCGTCTTCATCCGGCAGAATCGTGAATTGGGTTTCCCGCTCGAAGATATCCGAGAACTCATCGCGCTCGCAGCAGATGCTGATCGTCCGTGCGCTGACGCGCTTTCGGTGGTCAAAAAGCACCTAGCGGAAGTAGAGTCGAAGGTAGCAAAGCTTCAGCAAATCCGGGTAGAGCTGCTCTCAATGGCAGGTATGTGTGAGTCAACATGCCTAGGTTCAAACACTCCAGACTGCACGATTGTTGAGTCACTTTTTGAACCTGCTGCTGGGGTTCGCTCTGGTTGCTGCTCCTAGACGAGTCAAGAGCATAGGGGGAGCAAGCTGCCATCGAAACCGAATAGCGCGATAGCCTCGACAGGGTGTTTCGAGCGTCTGTCTACACCAAACGGGCTGGTACAAGATGTGTTCGGCAGACGCTTAGTGCGCCAGTTAAAGCTGGCGGAGGATAGTCGATGAAAGTTCGATACTGGTAAGAAATGGCGAATCAACCAGGCCCCGAGTCATGCATGTTGCACCGTGAGGTGCGGGGTGAAGCGTTGACAGGGGAAACCGATGGGCCAGCCATTGAGCCGCGTAATCAGGAATTCGGGATGCCGATGCTGTTAAGCGAAGCAGAAGGCAATACGGAGCATGGCGTTATACGCCAGTCATGCTCTGATCCCGCGCGGTCGGAGACCCTGTGCACGTCGGGAAGTCCTTCGCACGGAAACTGGGAGATCTCAGCGGCGCCCGGTGCGCAAGCACCGGGCGGAGCAGGAAAGGCCAAAAGCCGTAACCCTGCTGTCTACGCCGCCGAGAAGTCGGATACGTCCGTAGTACCTGAGAAGCCATCGAACAAAGGGCTTGGCCCTGCGGAGATAGTGGAGGAAAGGGACGTAGCCAAGGGAAACACCAACAAGCCTCCCGCGCCCCGGACACTGAGCCGGATCAGTTGCGCGTCGATGGGACTTGAAGGTGTACGTGAAGCAGCCCGAAGGAACAAGGGCATGCAGTTCACGGCTTTGCTGCACCACATCACACCGCAGTTATTGGCGCAGAGTTTCTATGCCCTGCGCCGCGATGCAGCGGTAGGCGTGGACGGCATGTCGTGGCGGGATTACGAGGAAGGTCTTCTCCAGCGGGTAACCGATTTGCACGCAAGGCTCCACGGTGGAGCCTATCGAGCAACGCCATCGCGGCGGGTCTACATTCCCAAAGCCGATGGCAGGCAACGCCCGCTGGGCATTGCCTCTCTGGAGGACAAGATCGTACAGCAGGCAGTTGTTACTGTTCTGAATGCGATCTATGAAGAAGACTTTCTAGGATTCTCGTACGGGTTTCGGCCGGGACGCAGCCAGCACGATGCGCTGGATGCTTTAACGGTCGCGCTCAAAGGCCAGAAGGTGAACTGGATATTAGATGCGGATATCACGTCGTTCTTTGATGAGATCGATCATGAATGGATGCTGATGTTTCTGGGACACCGGATTGCAGACCGGCGCCTGCTCGGGCTCATCTGCAAATGGCTTCAAGCGGGTGTTATGGAAGATGGCCGTAGGGTGGCTGCGACCAAGGGGACTCCCCAGGGCGCAGTGATATCGCCATTGTTGGCGAATATCTATCTGCACTACGTGTTGGATCTGTGGGCAAGGCAGTGGCGCCAGCGGCATGCCCGTGGCGATGTGATTGTGGTGCGTTACGCGGACGACAGCGTGGTGGGGTTCAGGACGAAAGTGCAGGCTCAGCAGTTTCTGGTGCAGTTGCAGGAACGGTTGGCCAAGTTCGGTTTATCGCTCAACGCCTCGAAAACACGACTGATTGAGTTCGGTCGTTTTGCTGCGAGAAATCGTAGGAAGCGAGGTTTAGGTAAACCGCAGGCCTTTGACTTCCTGGGCTTCACACACTGTTGTAGTACCAACAGAAACGGTGGCTTTCAAATACTGCGACTGACGGTCAAGAAGCGAATGCGTGCGACGCTGCTGGCCATTCGGGATGAGCTGAAACGTCGACGTCATGAACCCATCCGGGTTCAAGGGCAATGGCTCACTCGGGTGGTGAGCGGTTACTTCAATTACCACGCGGTGCCGGGAAACCTGATACGTCTGGGTGGTTTTCGTTCGGCGGTCTGCCGTCTATGGCGGCAAGCCCTCACACGTCGTAGCCAGCGTAATAGGCTTCAATGGTCACGCTATGGACGCCTTGCTGACTTCTACATACCTAGACCCAGAAATGCACATCCTTACCCTGAGGATCGCTTCGCGTCACATACCCGAGGCAGGAGCCGTATGCGGTAGTTCCGCACGTACGGATCTGTGCGGGGGGCGGCAGGTAACTGCCGTCCCTACCGCGACCAATAGGCTGGTCTGGCGGCGGGACTCACCTTGGATGTAGGCCATAACGAAAAATGCTCCGTATCTTTCGATACGGAGCATTTTCTTGGAGCGCTGCGCAGATTGCTAGGTTTTCACACAGTCTGATAAGGGCCTTTTTCTAGGAGGGCTGTAGCCAGGTAGATGCGATCATGAGAGCGATCCATTAGGGCCAAATTCATTGGATCGTGCTCTTTCAGTTTACTACACGCAGAATCTCTCCTTTCGAGAACGAGTCAGCGTTCTCACCTAGCTGAGAGAGAATTCGTTGTCTTGCTTCCTTGCTTCCCCACGCGCAGTGAGGTGTCAAAATCAAGCGCGGTATATCAGCCAGCAAAGGATGTTCAGCTGTTGGGGGTTCGACTGTGAGAACGTCAGTAGCTGCACCGCCAAGATGACCTCGTCGTAAAGCGTCGGCAAGGGCTTGCTCATCAATGAGTCCGCCACGGCCAGTATTCACAACGAACGCACCAGGTTTCATTAGCGCTAACTCTGTTGCGCCAATTAGGTTGCGGGTTTGCTCGTTGAGCGGGCAGTGTAATGTGAGAGCATCAATACGCGGAAGCAACTCAGCTAACGGATGACGGTCAGATTGTTCTGGCCGATTGGGAAGTTGACCAATCAGAACGGTCATTCCAAAAGCTTCTGCAAGGCGAGCCACAGCTTTGCCTAGTTCGCCGTATCCGATTAAGCCCAGAGTTTTTCCCTCCAGTTCAATAATTGGGAAGTCGAGAATGCAGAATTGACGGGCTTCCTGCCATTTTCCAGCAACTACTGCCGAGTGATAGCGAGGCAGATTGGTGGCCAAAGCGAGCAGAAACATCATGGTATGTTGGGCTACTGAGGGTGTACCGTATCCTTGGCAATTACAAACAGTGATCCCGCGAGCTTGTGCCGCGTTTAAATCGATGTGGTTGGTACCAGTTGAACCAGCGAGTATTAGTTTCAACTGAGGATTAGCAATCATCACCGTTTCGTCGATCACGACTTTTACGCTGATAGCCACTTCAGCGCCTTCGAGACGTTCGACGGTCGTAGACGGTTCAGTAAACTCATAAAGCTGCAGTTCGGTAAACGCAGCGCGTAATGATGTCGAATCAAGGTCTCCGAGGTCGATGGATCTATAGTCAAGAAAAACAGCACGCATCAATTTCACCTCATATGTAAATTTTTTGATTGAAAGCATTCACGTAGGCTGCCGGCCGTTTGCTGAGCGCTTGTCGCTGAGTACCAAGCCAATTCCACCTAATACTGCTAGGGAAGTAAGTGCTAGGCGTAGAGTGAGGTGTTCACCCAAAATTAATATTCCTGCAATGGACGCCAAGACAGGGACACTCAATTGGACAGTTGCTGCTCGAAAAGAGGACAACGAGCGAATCGCTGCGTACCAAATCGCATAGCCAACACCAGAAGCAATCGTCCCCGATGCCATGGCGCAAAGTACCCCATAAGCATCCACTGAAAACTTATCAATGAAAGGGATCGATGCCAGAAGCATTATTGGAATGGCTCGTAGAAAATTACCAGCCGTTGCAGCGAGTGGATCATTTGATTGCTTACCGATTAAGGAATATCCGGCCCACGCGATACCAGATAAAAGCATAATCCCAGCACTAGCAAGTGGTGGTGCGCTCGCGCCAGGTAGTAACAATGCTATAAGACCACCTAGAGCAAGCAGTAGCCCCACAAGCGCTAAGCCTTGCATCCTTTCCCCTTTGCAATAACCGTAAAGAAACATTGTTAACTGCACTGCGCCAAAAAGTAAAAGAGCACCTGTGCCAGTTTCTAAGTTCACATATGCGTAAGAGAAAGCAAATGCGTATACGAATAGACTAAATGCCCCAAGCCATGTTCCGGAGGAAGTGCGTGGAGTGCCTTTGATTACTAGAAGCCCCCAAAGAACGATGGCTCCGCTCAAAAGACGAATTAATGTGAAAGAAGTAGGATCGATTTCTGTGTGACGCAGTGCAAGTCGGCACAATACCGAGTTGGCTGCAAATGCAAGCATTGCTACAGCAGTGAGAGAAACTACGGTTTTGGCCTTATTGGCGGCCGATACTTCTAGTGTGCTCTGTCTCACTTGCAGTTCTCCAAAATTATCTGGGTGTAGCGCTTCAGGTTTAGCAAGCATTTTTAATCTGAGCGTTATGTTTGTTTGTATTAGATTTAAATGGCATCTCATTAATATGGATATGTTGTATTAAATAAAACGCTACCATTCGGTTGGTAGGTGTGCAACAGAAATATTATCCTCTTGCTTTCATCGTATCGATTCCTGAGGGCCATGCTTGGTGCCGCTCGGAATCCAGGATCCCTAGCTATGGGCTTTGTTCGATCGCTCTTGATCAAAAAAAACCGACCGATCGGTACAGGTAGTATTGACCGATCGGTACAGGAGGGCTATAAATTTTTTGCACCCGGCTGGCTCGGCTGGGAGTGAAGCCTCTACTCAGGGCTTCAGCTGTTGTTCGTTGACTGTCGAGGAAAATAAGAATGAATCAGACCGCAACCCAACCGGCTGTACTTTGGCGTCCCACTGCAGAAACCATTGAGAACGCGCAGATCACAAGATTTGCGCGGTCGATAGGGATGGAACCGCTACCTTACGAACGGCTTCATCGTCATTCGATTTCCAAGCCTGGAGACTTCTGGGAAGCATTTTGGAATTTCAGCGGCATGGTCGGGGAGGGTGGTGGCCCAGCACTGACCCCAAGTATCTCTGCGCCAATGACGGACGCAGAGTTTTTCCCAGCGCGTCGTCTCAATTTTGCGGAAAACATGCTGGTAGGAGGGGCGGAAACTCTCGCTGTAATCGAGGCCAATGAGGGTGGTATCACCAACAAGGTGACCTTAGGTGAGCTGCGGATACGTGTTGCACGAGCCCAATTGGGTCTCAAAAACCTAGGGTTGGAGAGTGGCGATCGCGTTGCGGGAATGCTACCAAACGATCTGAACGCTTTGGTAATGCTACTGGCTGTAACATCTCTAGGCGCGGTCTGGTCATCGTGTTCTCCAGAGTTTGGGTACGCTGGAGTGATCGACCGCTTCGGCCAGATTTCGCCGAAGCTGTTTGTAGTAGCCAGTGACTATCTTTACAACGGCCGGCGCCACGATATCGCCGGTAAGTCCGCAGACATTGCGCGCTGCCTCCCGGGCCTTCAGCAGATCATTGTGATCGGTGATGCCGAGGTGGTGGATGCGCAATTTCCAGTCCATCGTTTTGCCGATATCTGCAACAACGACGCCTCTGAGCCAAGTTACAATCGTGTTCCTTTCAATCACCCGCTCTACATCGTGTTTACCTCGGGTACTACAGGTTTGCCGAAGTGCATCGTGCACCGCACAGGAGGCACTCTGCTAAACCTGCGCAAGGAGCACATGTTGCACTGCGATATCAAACCAGGTGATTGCATGCTTTATTACACGAACACCGCCTGGATGATGTACCACTGGCTCATTACCGCTCGTGCGAGTGGCGCCACTATTGTTCTCTACGATGGTTCCCCTATCCCCAAAGTGGATGGGCAACTCGATCACGGTGCTTTGTGGCGTGTTGCTGAAAAAGTGGGTGCAACCCATTTTGGGATTAGCCCCAAGTACCTAACTCTCCTGCAGCAAGATAGCTATAAGCCTCGTCAGAAGCATGATCTGAAGTCACTTCGGATGATCGTTTCATCTGGTGCACCGTTGACCGCCGAAAACTCGGAATGGGTGTATCGGGAAGTTAAGGATGATCTATGCCTTGCTTCGATTTCTGGTGGTACTGAGATTCTCGGTTGCTTCGGTATCAGTAACCCCACGCTGCCTGTGCGAGCAGGGGAGATTCAGGTAATGGCACTCGGCATGGCAGTGAACGTGCTTGATGAGCGAAACGCTCCTGTTTGGGGGCGTAAGGGTGACTTGGTCTGCACTGAGCCATTTCCGTCTATGCCTCTCGAGTTTCTAGGAGAGAACGGTCGGCAACGATACTTGGACACATACTTCGCTGATCGGAGCGAAATCTGGACGCATGGCGATCTTGCGGAAATCACCGAGACGGGCGGGCTGATTATTTCTGGTCGGACGGATACGACGCTCAAACCAGGCGGCGTGCGTATTGGGACAGGTGAGATTTACCGTGTTATCGACACCATTTCGGCCATCGAAGATTCGCTAGTGATCGGCTATCCAGTCGATGACGATATGGAGATTTGGCTGTTCGTCGTAACGAAGCAGGGCATTGAATTAGACGAAGATTTAGAACGGATCATTGCTAGGACTCTTAAGCTCAGCGCATCTCCTCGGCACGTGCCCCGCCGGATTTTTTCGGTACCTGAGGTTCCTTATACCTTGAGCGGTAAGAAGGTTGAAAAGGCAGTGCTTCAGTTCATCACGGGTTGTGAGGTGAAGAACAAAGGTTCTTTGATGAACCCTGATTGTTTAAGCGCATTCCTGGTTGCAGTTAACGAGCGAGCGCCACAGATGTCGGGAGTGGCGCCGTGAGAGGGTGGGACGCTGCCATTGTGGGGATCGCGGAGTTGAAGCCTGTAAGACGGACGGAGGGGTTGACCACGCTCGGAATGATTTTCGACGTTGCCGCACTCGCTGTACGAGACGCTGGACTGCGCCCACAGGACATTGATGGTCTTCTCGTTGGGCCTCAAGTAGGAGAGACCCCCCAACATATTCCAGCGACAGTGGCTGAGTATTTGGGTTTGAAGCCTGCTATGGCCGGTGTGGTGGATCTTGGCGGCGCATCCGCTGCGGGCATGGTGTGGCGAGCTGCCGCTGCCATTGCATCCGGTATGTGTCATACGGTGCTCTGCGTTCTTGCGAATACCTTGGAGACCGCATTGCGCTCTCCAAATCGAAACCCGATTCGTGAAATGGACGTGCCTTATGGGGCTTCTGGAGCAAACGTTGCCTACGCGTTGATTGCACAGCGACATATGCAGCAATTCGGAACCACCTCTCGTCAATTAGCTAAGGCAGTTGTAGATCAGCGGCACAATGCACAGCTGAATCCCCAGGCCATTTTTCATGGTGTGCCATTGACTGTGGAAGAGGTACTCGCGTCTCCGCTGGTGGCTGATCCCTTGCATCTTCTTGAGGTGGTCATGCCTTGTGGTGGTGGTGCGGCCTTTATCGTAACCAGTGCGGCTCGAGCTCGCGAGATGACTCATCCCCCAGTCTTTCTCGCGGGAGCCGGAGAAAAAGTAACGCATCGTGCTATTGCATTTGCACCAGACCTCACAATGAGCCCGTTGAAGAGCGCGATAGAGCAAGCGTATAGCCAAGCGGGAGTCGGCCCGAAACAGATAGATGTCCTCTCGTTCTATGACTGCTACAGCATCATGTTGGCGATTACCGCTGAAGATGCCGGGTTCTGTAAGAAAGGGCATGGAGGATCATGGTTGGCCGAAAACGACCTCACATGGGAAGGGAATTTTCCACTTAATACTCACGGCGGACAGTTGTCGTGTGGTCAAGCGGATCTAGCGGGAGGCATGTCGCATATCGTTGAGGCTGTAAGGCAGTTGCGGCAAGACGTGGATGGAAGACAAGTGAAGAACGCCGAATGGGCTCTGGTTACTGGAAATGGGGCAACCATGAGCGAAGCAACAGCTCTCATTTTGAGGCGTGGAGATCATTCATGAGTACCGTCTTAAGATCCATAAATAAGCCTGAACCGATTCCCACTTCAATTTCTCAGTATTTTTGGGAGCGAGCGCGACAGCAGGAACTGGTAATTCAGAAGTGCCAAGCATGTGGTACTTCGGTCTTCTACCCCAGAAATCGCTGCCCTGTATGTTGGGAGAATAGTCTTGAATGGATTAGTTCACGCGGGAAAGGTGTTCTTGCGTCATTCACGATTGTGCGCAGACCTGGGCATAAGGCCTTCCAATCGGAGGTGCCTTATACGGTTGCTCTTGTTGATTTGGACGAGGGCCCGCGATTGTTGACGAATCTAGTGGGAGAGTTCGTTCAGAGTGAGCTAAAAATCGGTTCGGCAGTTGAAGTGGCTTGGGTAAAAGAAGGAAATTACACCTACCCAAAGTTCTACTTATCTAACCCGTTTGGGTCTGGAGTATAACCATGAGTGATCATACAACCCCTGTGCTTTTGGATGGCCTGAGAACTCCATTTGGCAAATATAAAGGAGCCCTTTCCGGCTATAGCGCGCGAGACCTAAACGCGATTGTGATTAAAGCACTGCTTGCGAAAGTGCCTGAGTTAATGCAATCCGATGGCGTCCTACTTGGACAAGTACTCCAAGCCACTCAAGGGCAAAACCCTGCAAGGCTCGCTGCAAGCGATGCTGGCCTGCCGCTGACCATACCGGCTGCAACTTTTAACAGCGTGTGCCTCGCTGGATTGTCCACGGTTGCGGATGCGACGAGACGAATCCATCTCGGGGAAGGGCGTGCCTACATCGTCGGAGGCGGAGATTCGATGAGTCGCGCCCCGCATGCCGCTCTTATGCGCACTGGGATTGTCAGACCAGGCTCCCTGGAAATGATCGATGTCATGATACGCGATGGCTTGTGGTGTTCTATTTCCAATGAAGGTGTGGGAGAGATCTCAGAGCGTGCTAATCGGGAGTTACGAGTATCGAGGGAAGCGCAGGACGAAATTGCTGTACGTTCACATCAGCTAGCTGCGCAGGCCTATCAACAGGGATTGTTTGGTACTGAAGTCATCTCTGTACAGTTGAAAAATGAGGCGTTTAGCAGCGATGAAGGCGTAAGAGGTGAGAGCAGCCTGGATAAAGTTTCTAAACTGTTACCAGCATTCAACGAATTTGGCACGATCACAGCCGGCAATGCATCGCAAATGTCCGATGGTGCATCAATTGGAGCAGTGACATCTTTGGCATTCGCCAAGGAAATTGGCAGAGCACCACTGGCAAAAATAATCTCCTTTGCCGAGGTGGCAGGCCCGGATACATCCCTCCATCTCAAGCCAGCTTATGCCATAGAGCTTGCTCTAAAAAAAGCTGGGCTGAAAGTTTCAGACATCGACCTGTTTGAGATTAATGAAGCGTTTGCCGCAGTAGTCGCGACAACCTGTACACATCTAAAAGTTCCCTTAGATATAACCAATGTTAATGGCGGTGCCATCGCAATCGGTCACCCGTTGGGTGGAACAGGTTTTCGGTTGTTACTGACATTAGCCAAAGAGTTGCAAAGGCGCAACGCCCGTTATGGGGTTGCATCAATGTGTGGTGGTGGTGGACAAGGTTTTGCAGTCATCATTGAGAGGATTTAAAGAATGAGCGAGAACAACAAAAAACAACCTAATGGCTGGGTTGATACTCGATTCGGTATGCCGTCGGTAGGCTCCACAGCAGAGAGAAGCAAAAATGTAACACTCGCTGATATTGAGCTCTTTAGCGCTATGACAGGCGACCGCAACCCACTTCATACCGATAAGAAGGCCGCAGAGTCCTCGCGCTTCGGCGGACTTATTGTGCAAGGTGGTGTTACCAGCGGGATGTTGAATGCGGTAGTAGCGGAGGAGCTTCCTGGGCCAGGTACGGTGTTTTTGAGCGTTGAATGGAAGTTTATCAAGGCTACCTATGTCGGCGACACGATCACAGCGTGCGTGAAAGTTCTAGAGCTCCGTGAGGATAAACCCATCTGCACTTTAGAAACAGTTGTCAAGAATCAACACGGAGAGGTCTGCCTTGAAGGTAAGGCTGTGACTTACACTGCTTCGCTAACACCAGTTGAGTAGCTATTGAATTTGACAATTGGTTAATTAAAGTTCTCGCGCTTGCGATATTGACGCGCAATTCATAGTTGCGAGCGTGAGAGTTTTTTTCGTTGATGTAGGAGGCTGCAACGGATTTAGTTTTTGCGATACTTCGTTTTAGTAGTTGTAGTGTTGCAGATAAATTATTAGCTTTTTGGACTACCCAGCTCACAACAATAAAAAGGTGCCTCCATGCTAAATAGTATTGTTTCATTTTTCACCGAGCTTATGCGTCGTTTCCTTCCAGACCCGTTTGTCTTTGCAATCGGCCTCACCCTATTAACAATGCTACTTTCTTATGTGGTTGAAGGCCTGGCGCCGATCCATATTTTAGAAAGTTGGGGGGAGGGGTTCTGGAGTCTTTTGGCATTCACGACTCAAATGGCAGTAATTCTTGTAATGGGATACGTAGTTGCTACGGCTCCATTTGTAGATCGAATGCTAGATAAACTGGTCAGCCGTATTAAGTCACCTCGCGCTGCGGTGGTGGTTGCAACGGTTGTGGGCGGCGTTGGTTGCTACCTCAACTGGGGTTTTGGACTTGTAATCGGAGGACTTGTAGCACGAAAGCTGGCAATGAGTATTAAAGGAGTACATTATCCTCTCATAATCGCGGCAGCCTATAGTGGATTTACGTTGTATGGATTTGGGTTTTCCGCGACTATCCCGGTTCTAATTTCAACAAAAGGGCATCAACTGCAGGAGCAGATGGGTGTTATAAGCTTGAGTGAAACAATTTTTTCGTTACCAATGATGCTCACTGCATTGATTGTTCTAATTACCATGCCTATCCTAAACGCTTGGTTACATCCGAAAAACCCCGATGATATCGTAGAGATTGATCCGGCATGTTTTGAGGATAAAACCCACAAATCTGAAACTCATCACCTTCTTGCGGAAAATACCTTTGCAACACGATTGAATAATAGCAAAATTCTAAGCTATGTAATTGGTGCTCTCGGCATCGCCTATTTGGTCATGTTTGTGTACAAGGGCGGAAGTTTCGATTTAAATAAAATCAATTTTTTACTTTTGTTCCTTGGGGTATTGCTTCTCAGGACTCCCGCAGAGTATATGAGTAAGCTGAATGAAGGGGTGAAAACTGTATCTGGGATTATTTTGCAATTTCCGTTTTATGCGGGAATCATTGCAATGATGCACGCGTCAGGATTAGTCGATACCATTTCTGCAGCATTCATAAGCATTTCTACAACCCAGAGCTTACCTTTTTGGGGGGTTATAAGCTCATTTATCATTAATTTCTTCGCACCTTCAGCGGGTGGGCACTGGGCGATCCAAGGGCCATTCATGGTCGAGGCTGCTCGGGAACTGAGCACCTCGCAAGCTCAAACAGCCATGTCGGTTATGTTGGGTAATGCATGGAACGATTTAATCCAACCCTTCTGGATATTGCCTGCTCTCGCCATGTCTCGCTTGAAACTTAAGGATATCATGGGCTACACAGTGGTGATTATGTTGTGGGTGGGAGCTATTTACATCTCATCAGTTTTGATCTGGTCTTATATGTCACATTGATCATTAGAGAATGGCGTGCATTGAGCCGAATAGACCTCAATGTGCGCCTTCCAGGACGACGGGCACCAAAGGCTGCAAGAAGGGGTGTTTCTACAGTTGTGCAAAATCTTCTGCAATTGCCCCGCGGCGTTATAGGATTTTTCGTCGTTGACGCTGAGTGATCTCAAGGCACCCTGCCTGTGGTATAACAAGTGTACCGACCGGTCGAGGTGCTGATCGTGCTGAATTTCATCAGTCGGCCGGGAAGACTCGTTTGACAGATCTCGGCAGGCCAGGCTCTGACGAGGAAATTGTTAGCAGAAGGAAATTTGCATGGCAGAGGCTAAAATTGCTGAAAAATCATCCGTCGTCGAAAGTGGCACGAAAGAGCGCATTCTGCGTATAGCGGCCGAGCTGTTTTCTACTCGTGGCTACCATGCGACTGGAATGGCTGAGCTTGAAAAAGCGACTGGTTTAGGTCGAGGCGCGCTGTACCATCATATAGGGAGTAAAGAAGAGCTACTGTTCGAAATCACGAGCCGCTACCTAAGGGTGTTGATCGCGGCAGGTGTTCCGTTGAGCGAAACTGACCTCCCAGCAGAGGAGAAATTTAGGCGCTTCTCTTCGATAGTCATGCAAGCGATTGTCAATCACCTGGCTGAAATGACCGTATGCTTCCGTGAAGTTCATTCGGTTACTGGTGAGCGCCAAATGGAGTTGCTTGACCTTCATCGCCGATATGAGCAGATATGGTCAGCGATATTGAAGTCTGGCGTTCAGGAAGGTGTATTCGGTACTGCGGATTCTTTAGCTGTAAAAGGGATCCTTGGTATCCACCACTACAGCTACCTTTGGATAAAGCCTGGTGGCCCGCGTACGCCAGAAGCGATATCAGATTTTTTCTGCCAGATGCTGCTTCCTGGTTTGAAGTATCAGTAGCAATAAGCCGAAGGGCGTTGCCGATAAGACGCCCGTATGACATTCCGCCGGAGCCCGACCCCATCGCGCAGTGAAAAAAAACTGCGATCCTGATGACCAAAGCGTCTTGGCTCGTGCCAAGCGCTAGATTCAAGTCCACTTGCAAATCAGGTACAGGCCCGCCAATTACCATTCAATGGGCGGGAAATGGCGCGAGCTATCAATGGCCTGTGTCTCGTAGGGATTCTGTGAGACGTTGTCCGTGAACTGTCACATGCTCTGAAGCCAGCTGCTCCGAGAGTGCCGCGTCGCCACTGATAATGGCATCTACGAGCGCTTTATGTTCCGGGTAGATCGACGCAGCGCTTCCGACCATACGATTGGTACTGAGGATGTAGAGAAGTACGGTATCGATGATCAGAGCGTACTGCTGTAAGAGCCTTCTGTGATTTGCGATGCTGACAATAGTCTTGTGTACAGCCAGATCTGCCTCAGCAATTGCCCTCCAATCATTCCGTTGCGTGGCAAGCTTAAGCGTCTTCAACGCTGCGGTTAGCGCTTTCTTGCCTTCGCTATCAATGTTCTCCGCAGCTAGTCGAGCCGCTAGTCCCTCCAGGCAACTGCGTAACGTGTACAGCTCTCTTGCATCATCCGATGAGAGGGAAAAAACCTCCCAGCCTGTATAGGCGTGCTGCACCACAAGCCCTTCGCCTGATAGGCGCTGCAATGCTGCCCGAACAGTTGATCTCGACAGCCCGACTTGAGCTGCAAGCCCAATCTCAGTGAGTCGAGAGCCTAGGGCAAGCTGGCCGGATATGATCGCGTCGCGGATGCAGTCCGCAGCCTTACGGTCTAGGCTGCGGCGGTCGATATTCTCGCCCGCTATAGATAGGAGGTTTTTCTGGGTCATGCCCACATACTGAAGCGGTAAAAATCCACTGTCAACAGTTAACAATCAGACAGAGGAACTCCAGAAGGGTAGGCAGCGAACCGCTGATGATTGGCTGTTGACCGGTTGGAGCAATGGGGATAGATTCGCCATTGTCGATTGTTAACAATTAATCTAAGACAATTAACAGAGTGGAGAGAAAAATGCGTATTGAGCACGTTGAAACGATCGCATGCGATGCAGGATGGCGGAATTACCACTACCTGAAGATCGTGACTGACAATGGCATCGTTGGCTGGGCCGAGTACGATGAGGCTTTCGGGCCTTCCGGGCTGACAGCCGTGATTGAGAAAATTGCACCGCGCCTAATCGGTAAGCCAGTGAATGGTCACGAATCAGTTATTGGGCCGATAGCTGCCACCCTGCGACCAGCACCGCACGGCCTAAGTGCAGAGGCATTAGGCGCGATCGAAAATGCCTTGCTGGACATCAAGGGGAAAGCGCTAGGTGTTCCTTGCCACGAAATCCTTGGCGGCAAGCACCGGGACACCATCCCGGTTTACTGGTCACACTGTGCTACATGGCGAATCAACCATCCGAAATTCTACAGTCCGGTGATTACTGATCTAGAAGGCGTGAAACGGGCGGGGCAGGATGCGCGTGAGCTCGGTGTTCCTGCTGTGAAAACGAACCTTTTTTTGAATGACGAAGCAGGTATGCGCCAATGGATGCCTGGTTTCGCGGCGCCCTACGATCCCTCACTAAATGTGGACAAGAAACTTGTAAGAAGTGTGCGCGCTCATCTGGATGCTCTGAAAGAAGGCGCAGGCCCCGATACTGAACTGATGATTGATTTGAATTTCAACTTCAAAACTGAGGGTTTTGTTAAAATCATTCAAGAGCTACGTGACTATGATTTTCTCTGGATAGAGCTTGATAGCTACAATCCACAAGCACTTGCATATATTCGAGAACGTAGCCACTCACCGATCGCAGCATGTGAAACTCTTTTCGGAGTTCGCCAGTATCTGCCTTATCTCCAGAGTCAGTCTGTGGACGTTGCGATCATCGATGCTGTCTGGAACGGAGTTTGGCAGTCTATGAAGATTGCTAATGTTGCAGACGCCTTTGATGTGAACGTGGCACCTCACAATTTCTACAGTCACCAAGCAACAATGATGAACATCCATTTTGCCGCCGCAGTACCAAACCTTCGTATCATGGAACATGATATTGACCGGCTAGCTTGGGATAAAGATCTATTTACCTATGTTCCTGAAATCAAAAATGGTTCGATTGTCGTCCCTGATACGCCCGGTTGGGGATGCGATCCGATTGAGGAGAAAATGAAAAATCACCCACCACGTGTATTTAAGGGTTACTTAGGTTTGTAAATTTCTATATTTCACTTGAGGAGCGGGGGGGAGTCCCTCCCGATTCTTTAATCGACGGGAGAATAAAAATGACAACCTCTCAAGGTAATGCGTTAAAAAAAGTTTTTGCTGCATTGAGTGAAGGCTCCTCCTTTCTTCTAACTGATCCTGCGCAGGAGAAAGGTAATGAATAAGGGCGATTTTAAAGACTGCCAAACTGTGAATATTCGTGAAAATGAATATGAGAAGCGAAGAATCTACAAGAAAATCACACTGAGATTAATTCCATTTCTGTTCATATGCTATGTTTTTGCTTATTTGGATCGGGTAAATATTGGCTTTGCAGCATTGCATATCAAGCAAGATCTCGGGTTTTCCGAAGCGGTATATGGGCTTGGTGCGGGAATGTTTTTTGTTGGCTACTTTCTATTCGAGGTTCCGAGTAATCTAATATTAGAGAAGGTCGGTGCACGATTGACTCTGATGCGTATCATGATAGTTTGGGGGCTGATATCAGGAAGTTTTGCATTCATTCAAACCCCGATGCAGTTCTACATTGCCAGGTTTCTACTCGGCGCATTTGAGGCTGGTTTCTTTCCAGGAATCGTACTCTATTTGACTTTTTGGTACCCGGCAGCTATGCGCGGACGGATTATCGCGATGTTTATGTCAGCGATCGCTGTAGCGGGGATCATCGGCGGGCCAATTTCCGGCTGGTTGTTGTCAAATATGGATGGCGTTTATGGCTGGAAAGGTTGGCAATGGATGTTTGTGGTAGAGGCCATTCCAACGGTACTACTAGGTCTGGCTGTCTATTTTGCACTCGCTAACCGTCCTAGTGAAGCTAAATGGCTTTCAGAGAAAGAGAAATACGCCGTCATTCATGCCTTAGAGGAAGAAAATTCTGCCGATGGTCAAAAGACGCATCACTTCAAGCAGGCCTTGAGCGATCCCCGTCTATACATCTTGGGAGCTGTTTATTTTTCAATATCAGCCAGTCTATATGTTATTAGCTTCTGGCTTCCTACTTTAATACGCGAGCATGGCGTATCCGACTCTGTAGAAATTGGAATGCTAACAGCTATCCCTTATTTAGTAGGTGTCTGTGGCATGATTTTAATTAGTAAGCACTCTGATAAGAAGCAGGAACGACGCTGGCATGTCGCACTTTGTATGCTCGGTGGATGCATCGGCCTTCTGGTTACTGGTTTATTCGGTGAGAGCTTAATAGTTTCAATGCTTGCTCTAACGCTGGCAGCGACCTGTATTCTTACAACGATGCCGGTTTTCTGGACAATTCCTACGTCTTATATGTCCGGTTCTGCAGCAGCGGGAGGCATCGCTGCTATCAATTCAATAGGGCTGCTCGGAGGTTTTACCAGTCCCGCTCTTATTGGCTGGATCAAAACGTCTACGGGATCTATTGATTATGGGCTCTACATATTCGCCGGAGTGTTGATTGTAGGGGCTATAGTGTTACTCAAGGGGATACCCGCTTCTTTATTGAAGGGCCGAAATACAGAGGTAAAGAAACTTAATCCTATTACTGTTTGAGATGCTGACAAGCAAATAGGATAATAGTTATTTTAGAAAGGGTGCTAAGGCAGTCGCCGCAGTTGTAAGCGGCGGCGATTGCTTTCAATACATGAGTAGCGGCTTTACTGGCTAGGCTGTTCTGAGTTTAGTGCATGGATCATGCAAGTTTGAATTTCAACCGACTCTTTTCACCTTGGTTGGGATCAGTCCTCGCAATGATCTGCAATACCATGATTCAGCTGGCGCCCTAGCGCTCCGGCAAAAGACAACGCAAAAGCTATACCTCGGCGCACATCAGGTTCAGAAGACATACGCAGCAATGCCATCAAGGAAGGGGGGTCTTTCAATTCACCAACGCGATCACCGGCCACCCGAGCTGCATTACCTGTCATCCAGGCAGCTGCGGTCACTTCTTCAAAGACATTTGCTAGCTTTTCAACCATATAGGCATCGCTCATGTCCACCACGTCAGCTGCAACCGATGCGATATCAACTATTCGAGATAGACGACCCCCTGCTAGCAGAGGCTCTAGCTTTGATAGTAAGTCTTTGAGACCTTCAGTCGCGGGTTCACTTAATTCAAAAAAAACGTTAGTGGCAGACGATGCCAAAACTTGTTCCTTATCTGCATTATGTTCCGATTTAATATTCATAATTGTTACCTTAATGATAGGTGGTTCAACGGCGTTTAAATAAGGCCTTTAGCGACTGCCCAATAAATACCCCGATTGAAACCTTTACGCATCAAACCACCAATCTTTGTAGGTGGGGTTGGCTTTACATCATTTTCATAGTCATACCAAAGTGGCATACCAGCTTCTAGCCCCATTTGTGCAATAGCAACGACTTTACCTTCATAACTATCACATGTACGTCCAAAGCGGAATTCGGAAGCAATGTTGTTCACCACTACCGGAGATTGACTGTGGCATGAACCACCGGCCTTACTAACGGGCAAATCTACGGTGTCACCAAGGACATACACGTTATCTAGACCATACACCTTCATAGTTTGATAGTTTGTTGGGAGCCAACCCTCTCCGTCAGCTGCTTGAGAGAGGCCTGAGTTTCGGACTGCTTCTACTGCTCTAATCGGTGGCGTGGCCATGAGAATATCAAAATCCTCGCTATTTCCCTCTTCTGAATAAGCGATCTTATTTTCATGATCTACGCCGTTTAGCGTGAACGCTCGTTTATGAAGAATGCCACGTTGCTCGAAAATAGTGGGGAGCACTTCACATGTGTCTTTTTGGAGAAAGAGGCAGTTTCTCAATAATTGAGACACTGTTGGGTATGTGTACACGATTTCAATTTTTTCTCTTACGCCTCTTTTGCGCAGTAAGTCGTCTAGCATTAAAGTTGTTTCTATGGGAGCTATTCCGCATTGATGGGGGACATTAGGCGTTTTAGGAAAAGTTACGGTAACCAGGATTCGTCCTTTTTCAATTTTTTTTAGTTTGTCTGCCAGTAGTCGCGCGGGCTCATGTTGGTAAAAATGATCGCCGCCTTGTTTCAAACCTTCAATGCGTTCGGGGCAGGGAATGCACCCAGTAGAAATTACGAGCTGATCATATTCAAAATATTTTCCACTCCTGCATTTCAATTTGCTGCGGTCATATTGGAACTCTTCTACTTCCTCAACATAAAAGTCGATTTCTGGTCTTAATAGGCTTCTTTGAGGTCTTCGAAGCTCGTTTTTGAAAAAGCTATCAAAAGCGACATACATGAACGCAGGTTTATAATAATGCCATGGTGAATTTGAGATCATAATGATCTCTACTTTTCCGGATCTGATCTCTGGATATAACTTTGTAACCATGTGGTTAGCAGTCATAGTTCCACCGATTCCACCACCTACGATAATTATGCGATGTGCCATAACGATACCTGGTTGAATTAAATATGCGGAGAATTTCAGCGTTTCATTGGACAGTTCACCGCGTCGGCGCACTGTCCTGTAGTCATTCATGCCTTACTAAGTCTGCTGTGACTCAGGCAACGATGTTTCTGCTTGGGTGAGTGATGCGTTACACTTAATTTCGTTCAAAAGCGAATTTTTGCGTGAGTAGAGGAAATAAATGCACGCCCCTATTAACAACCATATTGCGAAGGCAACCCAGGTGTGCCACTGCAAATATGTCATTAAAGTTATGCAGAAAATAATAGACAGGATCGGAACTAAAGGAACCAAAGGACATTTAAAAGCACGGGGTGGTTCCGGCCTTTTTTTACGCAAAACAATAACCGCAAATGCGACGAGACAGAATGCTGCTAATGTGCCTATATTCATAAGCTCTGCAAGAACGTTGAGTGGTACAAGCGCAGCAATTACGCCGAAAATAATTCCAATTGTCCATGTGGTAACGAAAGGGGTACCATATTTAGGGTGAATTTTAGAGAGTCGCGTAGGCACCAAGCCATCTCGAGACATTGCAAAGATGATTCGAGACTGCCCGTATAGCATTACGAGTATTACAGTAGTCATACCCAATATGGCGCCCAAATCAACGAATCCAGCTACCCAAGTTTCACCAGCGTATTGGAGTGCTAGAGTAACAGGGTGATCGACGCCGAGAAACTTTCCAAAGGGAACGATACCAGTCATGATCAATGAAACGGCTACATATAGTATCGCGCAAATACTCAGGGAGCCGATGATCCCGATTGGAAGGTCACGTGCGGGATTTTTAACCTCCTCGGCAGCGGATGAGACTGCATCGAATCCAATAAAGGCAAAAAAAACCAATGCAGCAGCGCTGAGAATTCCACTAAGGCCAAATGGCGCAAATGGTTGCCAATTTTCGGGTGTTACATGCCTTGCTCCGACGACTATAAATAAAATAATAACAGCGATCTTTATACCCACCATTACATTGTTGATTTTTAGCGATTCACGAATACCTATTGATAAGAGCCAGGTAATGGCTACCATTATGACAAGTGCAGGAAGATTGACCCACGTCGTCACTCCTGGTATTGCCCCAGGTGCAGCTGTTAAGGCTGTTGGTAAGCTAAATCCAAATCCACTGAGAAGGGATTGGAAATAGCCTGACCAACCGACTGACACGGCTGCGCTTGCCAAGCCATATTCAAGTATAAGATCCCAGCCAATCATCCACGCTACAATTTCTCCTAGCGTAAAGTAGCTGTATGTGTAAATTGATCCTGCAACAGGAATGGTTGAAGCAAACTCGGAGTAGCATAGAGCAGCAAAAGCACACGCCAGTGCCGCAATTATAAATGAGACCGTCAGTGCCGGCCCTGCGGTAAGAGCGCCAGTTCCTGTCAGTACGAATATACCCGTACCAACGATTGCACCAACTCCAATGAAAACTAAATCAACGGGCCCTAATACCCGTTTTAATCCACCAGTCGTACATCCTGACTTCAATGCTTCATCTAAATTTTTTGTTCTAAATAGGCTAACTATTGCCTCCGATATTATTGTTTGCGGCAGTCAGTGTTTATGGTTGATAACGGTCGTCATCAGCTAAATATTTAAGTCTTTTAATCAAGATCAGGGTTTTTTATTTCAATTAGCTGTTTGTATCCGGCGTGCTAGGTTTAAGCACAATTCCCTAGTTTGATGACTTGCGAAAATGTTCAAATCCAATATTTAGGTCTGCAATAAGATCATCGGGATCTTCAAGGCCTATATGTAGTCGTACCAGATGTCCGTCGTCTTTCCACGTAGTGGTGGTACGTAGCTTGCGTGGGTCAACAGTCATCGCCAGGCTTTCAAAACCGCCCCAAGAGTAACCCAGGCCAAACAGGCTCAAATTGCCGAGCAGTGATTTGACGGCCTCTATTGGTGCTCTCTTAGTAACAAAAGATAGGAGTCCAGTCGCGCCTTTGAAATCTCTTTCCCAGAGCGAATGGTTCGTATGTGACGGTAGGCCCGGATAGATGACTCTAGAAACGTTCTCATGGGTCTCGAGCCAGTTAGCTATCTTCATCGCACTTTTATGATGTCTCTCCAATCGAACATGAAGCGTTCGAAGACCACGCAGGGCAAGATTAGCGTCATCAGGGCTAACGTATGTGCCGGATTCGAAATGGTAGGACTTAAGCTGTTGCCAAGCTTTCGGGGAGGCCGCGACAGTGCCGATTAGGGCATCAGAGTGTCCCACGATGTATTTTGTTGCCGCCATGATCGATAAGTCGACACCGTGCTCGATGGCTTTGAAATATAGAGGAGTGGCCCACGTGTTATCTAAAAGAACCAAGGCCCCATGCGCGTGAGCAACCTTGGCGATTGCGGGGATGTCCTGGATTTCGAAGGTGTGAGAGCCCGGGGACTCTGTAAACACCGCTTCTGTATTGCGTTGAAACAGCCGTTCTATACCGGCTCCAATCTGAGGATCGTAGTAGGTAGTTTCGATACCAAATCGCTTGCCGGCAGTATTCAGGAAGTGACGAGTCGGCGCATAAACGCTATCAGGAACGAGGATATGATCGCCGGAGCCCACTACGGACAAAATTGCAGTCACACACGCAGAAAGGCCGGAAGGGCATAAGACAGTGCCCGCTGAACCTTCAAGCTGGGTAATCGCCTCGCAAAGTGCTTCGGTAGATGGATTATTCCAGCGGCCATACTGGTAGCGTTGATCGCCGCTTTGCATGACGTCGACTGTGGGAAAGATGACTGTCGAACCACGATAGATTGGAGGATTGACGAAACCGAAGTGATCCTCGGGATGACTGCCTGAATGGGCAATCACGGTAGCATCAGATGTGGATAACTGTTTGTTTTTCAAGGCTTTCTCCATTGGCATTCAGGAAATTCTCGGGGGTAGTTAAGTATATTTATTATTGATAGAAATTTTGTTTCCAATATTTCTTCCGATACCGCATTTTGGTTAATATCGTTACCTAGGTAGGCTCGTATGGAAGGCTTTTCTTCCGTACGCTGCCCTGGTCATAATAATTCTTGGAAAGCTATGATGATTGAGCTAGATAAGGTGGATCGGTTGATCCTGGAAATTGTGCAACTGAATGGTCGCTTAACTAATGCGGAGATTGCTTCGCGAGTATCGTTATCGGCTCCAGCGAGTTGGAAGCGCTTAAAACGACTTGAAGATGAGGTGATCGAGGGTTATCACGCTCACTTGAACAGGAAGGCCTTAGGCCTCGATGTGTTCGCCTTTATCAGTATCACTTTGGATACTCATTCGGAGGAAGCGATGGATCATTTTGAGAGAGGTATAAACGAGTTACCTAGCGTGCTGGCCTGCCATAACGTTTCCGGGAAGTATGATTATCTTTTGCAGGTGGTAGTGAAAAGTATGGATGAGTTTCATATTCTGGCCATGCATAAAATACGTAGGCTTGGAAATATAAAGGAAATGTATACTGGTTTTTCATTGAAGGAAATTAAGCGATGCCCAATCTTGCCGATTTAAAAATTCAGATCGCTTGATTGGATCGGTGTGGAATATATTTGTGCGACCGTTTTTGGGGGCGTGATTTGAATGTCAAAGAATATTGGGTCTTTAGCGCAGCTTGCAGAACATAAAATAATAAATATGATTGTCAGTGGCAAACTTGAGCTAGGTTCGCGGATTACAGAGGCAAATTTGGCAGAGCTACTTTCCATAAGTACAGCTCCAGTACATCAGGCACTGCAAGCCCTGAGCAGGCTCGGTATTGTAATAATAAAGCCTAGGAAAGGGACGTATGTCTTTAATTTTACAATCGACGATATTAGAAAGATGGCGCTTGCTCGATATACTATAGAAAGCGAAGCTGTTCGCGAGGCGTATTCGAATAACTCAAGTCGTTTCTGCTTGGAGATGTCTAGACTGATTTCTAGAATGGAGCATCATTTGCTAGAAGGTAGTTGTGAGAAATATCTTAAGCTAGATGCGGAGTTTCATGAGTTATTCTTTGCTTATGCGGATAATGAATTTTTAAAGATGGCGTCCAATGCAATCACGATAAAGGTGACGGTACTCTGGCATCTGACGGCTCTGGAGTACTACACGCTTGAGGATATGAGGATTTCATTTCAAGATCACCGAAAAATTTTAGATTTTCTAATGATGGATGATGTGGATTCTGCTTGCGGAATTCTCGCTGTGCATTTGAAAAGACTTGAAGAGATTTTTTCCAGAAATTGCTTGAAGCCCTGCCAATTAACCTCAGGCGCGACTGGTGTTGGTGTCGTAAATTAAAGTAAATTAACTTTTGTTACGGTTGCATTTATTCGCATTACTTTGAACCAGCTGACAACCATGGAGCAGGCTATTTTAGGCTTGTCTCCGCACGGTTCTGCCGTCAGTGAAGCATCTCATGCTTCGCATAAGATGATCGCGCGAAAAAAAATGTGAAATTTCACAGTGAGGCTTACGAGTTCTGATATTTCACAGATGGCTACTCCTTCTGCTAGTCACTCTGGTAATCAATGACTGGCGTCCAAGTTTCTTAAGCAGATCAGCTGTGAAATTTCACTGTGGCTCGGAAACTTGAGAGATTGCGAGGGTTGAATGTCAATCTGCATGGTGATTTTATGAGTGGGTGCGCTGAATCAATCATGGATTGATTGCATGTTTATAAAAAAAACCAAGTACTCACCGAGATCTAATTTTGTGAAGATTACCAGTGTAGAAATATTTGACTGCAATGTTCGTGAGAAAGACCCAGCATTAAATTATTTTAATCCTATTATGATTAGAATTAATACTGATGAAGGTATCTCAGGGGTCGGTGAGGCAGGCCTGGCTTATGGCTCTGGTTCGAATGCAGCAATTGGGATTTTAAAGGATCTGGCTCCTCGTATCATTGGAAAAAATCCCATGAATATTGAATCTATCTGGGAGGATTTTTATCGTGGCACTTTCTGGGGAATGGGCGGTGGGCCGGTATTCTATGCTGGCATGAGTGCTATTGATATCGCCCTGTGGGATATCAAAGGCAAAAAATATGGAGCTCCAATTTATGAACTCATTGGTGGTAAGACCAATGAAAATTTACGGACTTATGCAAGTCAGATTCAGTTCGGTTGGGGCGCTGAACAAACGGCGCTGTTTGATCCAAAAGATTATGCCGAAGCTGCGTTGAAGGCCGTAGCAGAAGGTTATGACTGTCTGAAAGTCGACCCTATTCAATTTTACGGCGAAACCAAAGACGATAATGCACTGAGTAAACCGAAGCAGAGCTATTACGGTCTTCTTCGTACTGAGGATATTGATCGCGCGTACGATCGTTTGAAAGCTATAAGGGACGCTGTTGGCAAGGATGTGGACATCATCCTTGAAATTCATTCGTTACTCGGTGCCAATTCGGCAATTCAGCTTGCCAGAGCGGTGGAGGATCTCAATATTTATTATTACGAGGAACCCACCAATCCAATGAATGCCGATGCGTTTGCAAAGGTTTCTAATAATGTCAATATGCCTGTGGCAACGGGTGAGCGAAGCTACACACGTTGGGGTTACCGCGACTTGCTCGAGAAGCAAGCAGTAGCTGTAATCCAACCGGATGTATGCCTGGTAGGTGGGATTACCGAGGCTAAGAAAATCTGTGATTACGCGAACATTTATCACGCTACCGTTCAAGTACATGTTTGTGGTGGCCCAATTTCGACAGCTGCTGCCTTGCATATCGAAACTGCAATACCTAATTTTATAATTCACGAGCACCATACACTTGCACTAAAAAAAGATATTATTGATCTTTGTGAATACAACTACCAACCTGATAACGGCTTCTTTAAAGTGCCCGAACTTCCAGGTCTTGGGCAAGCCTTGAATGATGATGTTGTTCATGAGTATCTCGTCGCTACTATAAAATAATAAATGAGTGGCGCTGGGTTGCTGCCCAGCGCCCCAATACAAGTGTGGAGGGTGATATGGAGTCAATCATGCCTGTGGTGGCGGCTGAAGATTTAAAGACTAAGGTGCTTTATAGAAAGGTGATATTAAAGATTATTCCGTATATTTTCGTATGTTATCTTTTTAATTATCTTGATCGTGTGAATGTTGGCTTTGCCAAGCTACACATGTTAGACGCTTTAGGTATGAGTGAGGCTGCTTACGGTCTGGGTGCAGGTATCTTCTTCATCGGTTATTTGTGTTTTGGCTTGCCGAGTAATTTGGCTATACAGCGATTTGGAGCCAGGCGTTGGATCGCTATTATTATGATCCTATGGGGGGCGTTATCGTCCTGTCTAATGTTTGTTAAAACGGCAGAATCGTTTTACGTAATTAGGTTTTTCACAGGGGCAGCAGAAGCTGGTTTTTTCCCGGGCCTTATACTGTATTTCACTCGCTGGTTCCCGGCTTCCGTGCGGGGACGAGTGATGGCATTGTTTATGTCAGCGATTCCTTTGTCGGGTGTATTAGGTGGGCCGCTTTCAGGATGGATTCTTGACGTGTTCTCCACACACCCAGTTGCAGGATTGGCCGCGTGGCAATGGCTTTTTTTAATCGAAGGTATACCGACGATTTTCCTGGGAGTTGGTGTGTACTTCATACTTGATGATCGAATTGAAGACGCTAAATGGCTGACTACCAATGAGAAAAGCATCCTTCTTTCAGAATTGGCTCAAGATGAATTGAAAAATTCAAAAGTTAAGTCGGATGGCCTTAAGGAGGTCATGAAAAGCAAGACTGTTTGGCTGCTTGGATTGATCTACTTTTCTTTTCAAGGTGGAGTATATGCCATTAGTTTTTGGTTGCCGACTGTTGTGAAGGCGGGTAACTGGGGAAGTATGTTGATGGTTGGCGTTATAACTGCCATTCCTTACGCGGCTGCCACGCTGTTCATGATTTTCATGGGCAAGTCGGCTGACATTAATAACGAGCGTCGCTGGCACTTGGCTGTTCCAATGATCATGAGTGCCGTTGGATTAATGATAGCCGCCAACTCCGGAGGCTCTTCTTTGTTAGCTTTGTTTGGTCTTACAATAGCAACTATGGGTGCGTTTACCGCTCTGCCAATGTTCTGGCCGCTCTCGAGTTCTTATCTCAGCGCATCCGCTGCCGTGGCGGGGGTAGCCATTATAAACTCTGTTGGGCAGATTGCAGGTTTTGCTAGCCCATATTTTGTCGGGTGGATCAAGGATACAACGCACTCGACGGATTTGGCATGGTATTCGTTGTCATTGCTTACGCTTGCCGGCGCAATCGTCATGCTGCTGATGTCCAGGCAAAGAAAAGCACAGTGACCCTTCAATTTACGTCAGCTTCTACTATGTAGAAACTGACGTATTTTTTTGCCCGCCAGTGCAGTTTATTTACTTACAATCCTTATAGCAGGCGGTTACTTTCACGTCTGGTCTATCATCTACGTAGAATGCGTCTCTATTTGGCATTTTGACCTTTGTCAGGGTGTCTGCATTAACCGTGGCGTTCACTTCCAGCAACTCGTTTTTGTTCAAAATATAACCAACCACCGAGTACACCTGATCATTACTCAACGATTGAGGTTGTTGGAACGGCATAGCACGCCTGACGTAGTCGAATAATGTTGTCGCGTAGGGCCAATAACTGCCGACGGTTTTCATCGGTTTCCGAGAGGTAAGGGTGCCTTTCCCGCCCATTAGCGCTGGCCCCATTCCCCCCTCGAGGTTGACGCCATGACAGGCAAGACAGGTTGTTTGATAAATCTTCTCTCCCTCTATGACAGTTCCTTGACCGGAGGGCAGGTTCTTACCATCGGGGGCAACGTCTATATTCCAACTTGCGATTTGTGCCTCTGTCACGGGATGTCCCAAGCCATGTTTTTGGTCAGCAGCCGCACTGGCCGCGACGCAAATACTTAATACCCCCAATTTCATGGCTATGAATTTATGACCGGCCATTTGTCACCTCCCCATTGGAGTTGATTCGCCAAGGCTGGGTAGCATTGTTGTGATAGAAAGAGACCTCTCCTCGCACTTTCTTCAGTTGCTCAAGGCTTGGTTGAACGTATCCCGTCTCATCAATAGCGCGGCTCATGATGACCATTTCCGCTCCTGACCACTCAAAAGGGGCGCGGAACGCCGTCAAAGATTTGTTGAGTACAGGTTCTTGGAGTTTCGCTTCGTACCAGTTACGCCCGCCGTCGATGGATACATCAACTCGCGTGATTTTTCCGTTTCCGCTCCAAGCGATGCCCCGCATCTCATGGAGACCTTTGCGCGTGAGCTTATGAGTGCCTGAAGGGGACGTGATGAGCGACTTGCACTCCATCACAAATGAGAATTTCCTTGAGCGCCCATCTGCCATGAGGTCGGTGTATTTAGCCGTTTCTTCACGGCTATAAGCAGGAGCATCGGTTACATGTAAGCGCCGTAACCACTTAATGTGCGTGTTGCCTTCATAACCTGGTACTAATAATCTCAAGGGGTACCCTTGCTCAGGTCGTAGCCTTTCACCGTTCTGGCTGTACACCACCATTACGTCATCTAGGCATTTCTCGATCGGAATGCTGCGTGTCATGGCTGCCCCATCCGCCCCCTCAGCAATTACCCATTTCGCCTCAGGCTTGAGTCCTGCTTCTTCCAGCAGTGTTTTCAAGGGCACGCCAGTCCATTCCGCGCAGCTCACCAAGCCAGCAACCTCAGCCGCAGTTTTACCCCATGGTGGCAAAAATGAGGGGTTTCCCGAGCATTCGATGAAGTGTATGCGTGAAACAGATGGGAACTGTCTTATCTCATCCACAGTGAAGAGAAGTGCTTCGTTCGTCAGTCCATGGATGACCAACTGGTGATTCGCAGGATCGATCTCTGGCACCCCTGCGTGATTGCGCTCATAGAAAAGGCCATTGGGCGTGATGATTCCGTCTAAATCCTGTAGAGGAGAGGTGCTATACGCCGACATGGGCTCCTTTAGCCCTGGATATATGTTGCGTACCGCACCAGTCTCGAACTTGGAAGGTTTACCGTAGGCCACAGCGGTTGGGCCTCCCAAAGATTTTGTCCAGGTAGGTACCTCTAACGGCTTGCCGCCAACCGTAGTAGTCAGTGGGGGGTCTTCAGCCCGCACAAGGGGTGAAAAAGCTGCGCCGAGGGCCGCTGTTCCTACAATCGTGCTTGTTCTGCTTAGAAAGTCCCTACGGGCCAATGAAGTGGGTATCTCATTTTTATCGTCTGTTGAGTCATTGTTCATTCTTGTTCTCCTGATCAACAAATTTGCCGAGCGACCAGCGTCTGAATTGTACCGATCGGTCGGTATTGAGTGTTCCAGTGATGACCTAAAAAATCAATGGTCAGACTGCCAAACGGCACCGCACGTGTCGGATAGTCCGTTTTCCGAGCCGTTCGGTGAATCAGAACCGCAGGCTCGATGACTGAGGCGGCGCCTCAAGGGGTGAGTGCAGTTCAAGGTTGAGCCAACGATGTTCATTTTAATTAACGCTCCTGCTTCTGCTGGGCGTGCGTTATGTGCGGCGAAGCAATCTCACTCTGTTCTACTTCGGAGCTGGTTCTTTCAGGTCTATTAATAGACTACCGTGTAGTCGGTAGGCTAACAACCGTTGTCACATTCGCCCCCTGAAGGCCACGTGCGAGGGACATGTCTAAAGCAAAAATAGGTAGCGAGACGAAAATGAGGACTCATTTGGTAACAACGGGAAGCTCACCAAGAAATCCACCAGGAAGATAGTCTTTCAGAACTGTGTTCCAAAGACATGCTGGTCAGGCGTTTCGGTGACATCGGCGACAAGGGTATGAACCATTTATGCTATCGAACTTAGTTAAGAATTATACGTGGAACCCCAGTACGCTGACTGCCAGCATGATAGCGGCGCCCATTCCAACGATTGAGAACGGCTGTTGTAAACGAGGAACGGCCAGCTTATGAGCTAGCTGCCTTCCCGCGATTAATCCTTTAACCGCACCGCCGGCGAACGGCACCCCGCTTGCCAATACATTACGCCGCTAATCGCCGCCGCAGCCACTCCGCCGATTGAAACCAAGTCAATCACCGCAAGAGACGTAGCGACAATGCTTTTCATTACCAGGTTGGTGTAGCGCGTCAGGGCCGGGATGATGACAAATCCTCCACCGACACCCAGCAAGCCCAACATGAAACCGGTTAACGCCAATACTCGAGCACACGGCAACGTCCAACGTAACCGGCCCTTTGCCGGATTAAGTACGCAGGGTAAAACCTCCCGTCGCGGAGCTGAACCGCCATTACGGATTTCCCGACTTGCATAGCGCAACATGCGCACGCTTGTGTACATCAGCACCAACGAAAAGACGAGTGCGAGAGGCTTGTTAGGAATGCGCTGCGCCATGTGTAAGCCTAACGGCGAAGCCACGATTCAAATCGACGATATGATAGTTGTTGCTTTATATCCTTGGCTCATCGCAAATTTCCCAATGTCTGGGCGCTAGGTGACGTGATCGATACCACAAAAACCATGACGGCCATACGCGAACAAGCTCCTGTCGTAGCACAACGTCTTGGTTTACCTGGGAATGAAGCTGTATCAAGCTGTGTTTAACGGCTATGGTTCCTGCCCTCTGACGGTTGAGCGTGGAAAAGTTTTCTTGGCGGAGTTTCTCTATGGCGGAAAACTAGCGCCCTAAGTGCTTAATGTGTTCGAGGGGGGGCACGAGCAGATTTAGCCAATGAGTTGGGGTTAGTGAGAAGGCTTTATCGTCGGATTCAGGTTATAGACGGAGATAAATGAGTCTTATCGATGAGGAATGTCGAAGGTGTTGAACTTGAGATGCCGCGATCGGGCGGCAAAGTAAGCACAGCCCAATTAAGAGCTGTGCATTTAGTCAGTTTACTTTAATTGGCCGCGTAATATGTTGAAATTCGCAAAGCCTTGTTCTAAGTCTTCGATCAGATCAGATGGGTCTTCAAGACCAATATGCAGCCGCACAAGGTGCCCATCAACCTCCCAGGACGTTGCACTTCTAACAGGGTTGGGATCTGCAATCATCGCCAAGCTCTCAAAGCCTCCCCAAGAGTAGCCAATTGAAAACAATGAAAGGCTATCCAAGAGTGCATCTGCGGCTGCTTGTGTGGAGGGTTTGGTAACGAAGGAGAGTAAGCCTGACGCACCTTTAAAATCCCTTTTCCATAATTGGTGCTGAGGGTGAGACTCTAATGCAGGATAATAAACTGCTTCCACTTCCTCGCGTGTCTCCAGCCACTTGGCGACCATCATAGCGTTTTTGTAATGACGCTCCAGTCGAACATCTAGCGTCCTCATACCTCGGAGCGCCAGGGTTACGTCATCCGGACTCGCAAACAATCCCATGTTGAAGTGGTATCGTTTGAGGCTATCCCACGCACGCTTGGAGGCTGATACAGTGCCAAGAACCGCATCGGAGTGGCCGACGATATATTTCGTGGCTGCCATGACGGACAGATCGACACCAAGTTCCAGTGACGGAAAGTAAAGCGGGGTGCCCCAAGTGTTGTCTGCAATAACCAGGATGTTGTGATCATGAGCAACCTTGGCTATTGCAGGAATGTCCTGTATTTCCAGAGTCAAGGAGCCAGGTGATTCTGTATAGATTGCTTTAGTGTTTGGCTTGAGGAAGTCTACGATTCCGGCACCTATTGTCGGGTCGTAAAATGAGACCTCGATTCCAAGGCGTCGACCCACCTGCTCACAAAAAGCCCTTATCGGCGAATATACGTTGTCGGCAATTAGTAGGTGATCTCCTGCCCCCACCACTGACAGTATGGCAGTCGTACAAGCCGAGAGCCCTGAAGGACAAAGAACTGTGCCTTCCGCCCCCTCCAACTGCTCGAGGGCCAGAGTCAATGCCTCCGTCGAAGGGTTGTTCCACCGGCCGTACGCATATTTTTGGCGTCCCTCACGCATGGATTCGGACGTAGGAAAAGCCACCGTGGAGCCCCGGTAAACCGGTGTATTCACGAAGCCATGATGCTGATTGGGCTCGATAGAAGCGTGGGCGAGTAGGGTCTGCACGGTTTTATATTTTTTCATACTGGCTTCCGTTTCTTGCGTAGTGGAGGGCTCGTCGCGTGTTTTCCCGCGCGTCGCCGAGATTAAAATCCTATTTTTCTTAAAAGTCTACTACTAGGTTGGTATGCGAAAAAAAGCCGTTTAAAAACAGTTCGTTGCGCGAATCATATAAAAATATGTTGCAAGGCTACCAAGTGGATGGTAGGTTTTCAGTGCTTAGAGGTTTCGCTCTTGGACGACCGAATAGCGGTGCTTATGGGCGCTAGGACATTCCTGGAGTGATGCCTCATGTCCGTAATAGCGTTGGGCACGGCGCTCTCTTTGTGACTTCTCTTTGGGACTGGGAAGAAAGATTTAAGTTTGCAAGGGATAAAAAAAACAACTGCAAATTAATCGTTTGGGTGAAGTATGAAAAAGCAAAAGGTACAGCCCGTTTTAGCAGTTCAGTGTGATAGCGAATTGAAAGAAAAGTCGAACTGGCTTGATTCTCATGAGAGTGGCTACTCAAAACATCTTAAAAAACGTCATGTGCAGATGATGGCACTAGGCGGAGCTATCGGCACTGGTTTGTTCTTGGGAGCAGGGGCAAGGCTTCAAATTGCCGGGCCTGCACTTGCAGTGGTGTATTTGGTATGTGGGGTTTTTGCTTTTTTCATATTGAGAGCGTTGGGCGAGTTAGTGATGCACCGTCCTAGCAGCGGGAGTTTTGTATCTTATACTAGAGAGTTTATGGGGGAGCGCGCCTCTTTTGTAGCGGGATGGATGTATTTCTTGGTTTGGGCATTAACAGGCGTAGTGGACATCACAGCTATTGCAATATACATGAAATACTGGAGCGTTTTTTCGGATGTCCCACAGTGGATATTCGCGCTTAGCGCTTTGGGTGTGGTGACATTGATGAATATGGTCGGTGTCAAGTGGTTTGGGGAAATGGAGTTTTGGTTTGCTGTTATTAAGGTGGCAGCTATCAGTATTTTCTTGGTGGTCGGCTCGTTCTTCTTTGCTACTGGCCACGAGGTGGCAGGGCACATCCCGGGTCTGCATTTGATCTCTGATAATGGGGGCATTTTCCCTCATGGCCTTCTGCCGGCAATCATTATCGTGCAAGGTGTAATTTTTGCTTATGCGAGTATTGAGTTGGTAGGAACCGCTGCTGGTGAGACGGCAGATGCTAAAAGTGTCATCCCCAAAGCAATTAATGGCGTGGTTTGGAGGATAGGGCTTTTTTATGTGGGCTCAGTATTCTTGCTAGTCACTGTATTGCCGTGGACGGCCTACAGCGCTAATGTCAGCCCTTTTGTAACTTTCTTTGAAGCGTTGGGAATTCCTGGCATTGGCTCCGTTATGAATATTGTGGTAATGACTGCGGCGCTCTCTAGTCTAAACTCTGGTTTGTACGCAACTGGGCGAGTATTGAGATCGCTAGCTATGGGGGGCTCTGCTCCAAAGATGTTTAAACGTATGAGCACCCAAGGTGTTCCCTATATGGGGATCTTGGTTACTATGGGGATCAACGTATTTGGCGTACTATTGAATTTTCTAATTCCGTCCCAGCTATTTGAGCTTCTGCTTAATCTAGTATCTCTGGGGATTCTTTCCACATGGGCATTCATTGTACTTTCTCAAATAATGTACCGCCGTGCGGTAAAGAGAGGTGAAGCCGATATGGTCTCATTTAGAATGCCAGGCGCTCCGTTTACCTCTTGGTTGACCTTGGGTTTCTTGCTCGTAGTGCTGGTACTATTGGGTTTCGATTATCCTAATGGGACATATACTGTTCTATCTATACCGTTAGTCGCTGGAGCATTAATGCTGGGTTGGGCGAAGGCCGTCCGTTCCAAAGCCGTGCGCTCGGAAGAGATTGAGGATGGCTCGAATCGTGTAGGAGTCTAGCTAAATGGCGATGAGAGCACGGTTTATGACGTGCTCTCATCGCTTTGAGTTGAACCGTTTCTGTGATGCAGTTAATATGCATGTATCAAAAATTCAAGGTAAGATTTATGAGTACTCGTTCTGACCTTTTAACCACTGCCGAGCTATTGCTACGCACCAAAGGGTACGCTGCATTTAGCTATGCCGATTTGGCTGACGAAATTGGTATAAAAAAGGCGAGTATTCATCATCACTTCCCTACAAAAGAAGGGCTTGGAATTGCCGTTATTGAGAGTTATCTTTTTAGATTTGAGAAGAACCTAGAATTGATAAATGAAGAAAATTCCGATACGGTAGTTCGGTTGAACGAGTTTTGTAAGTTGTTCGTTGATAGCTCAAAAAATGGAATGTTACCCCTATGTGGTGCGCTCGCTGCTGAGCTTTCTGCTCTGCCGGACAGTCTTAAGGAGCTGACTAGGAAATTTTTTGAAATCCATCTTGCATGGTTGGAGAGTAATCTCGTATTGGGTCAGTCCGAAAACGTTATAAAGGCGGATGTCAATCCCAAGGCGGTTTCACGGGCGATATTGAGCTTGCTTGAGGGCAGCAGTTTTGTGTCTTGGGCGCTGAGTGAGACAGTTGTTGACCAGTCTGGGTTCGATTTGATATTGAACGGTATTATCGTTTCGTAATCACGGTTTAGACCAGCTTACCGACATTTCAGTAGTGAACATTTTCTGAACACGTTGTATTTGCCCATCCTATTAGGTGGGCTTCTCATTTCTACCTTTCGCAGTCTGCTTCAGCAACTGGTCCAATCCTGCAGAATAAAATTTCTGTGCATATACGCCTTTCCTGGTGTATCTCCGTCTGTCCGTTCGGACAAGCGGTACTTCGCTATGAGCTACGTTTAGCAGGGGTTGAGAAGTGATTCATCAGTTAATACGTGGGCTGGATAACGAGATCAAAGAAAATCCTCTTGCAAACAAGCCATCCAGTTGGTAGGGTGATTGTGTAGAATATTCATCCAACCGCAAAAATGCGTTCCATAGAGGACTTTTTAATGACAAATAATCTGAATGGTATTGACGTGGCCGCTCTGCAGCAGTTTGCTCAAGGTGTTGCTGAGGATGCGAGCAAGCGTCACGCGAGCTTCAACGTCAAGACCCAGTGGAAAGGCCAGACTCGCTCTGTGGCGAAAGTCAGCCGCTACAGCTTGGCCGGTGAAACCTACCCCCGTGATTTCGAAATCGTCGCCGATGAGCCTAATGAACTGTTAGGTCAGAATTCCGCCCCAAACCCTCAAGAGCTGCTGATGGCGGCGCTGAACGCCTGTATGTCGGTAGGTTATGCGGCCAACGCCGCCATGATGGGTATCAAGATCCACAGTCTGGAAATTGAGACGGACGGTACCCTTGACCTGCGTGGTTTCTTGGGCCTCGATGATAGCGTCAACCCAGGGTACGACGAAGTGAGCGTCATGATTCGCCTGCACACCGACGCACCTCGTGAGCGCGTGGAAGAACTGCATAAAAATGTGATTAAGACGTCGGTCAACTACGCAAACTTCTCGAAAGCCATCCGTATGGTGCCGACCCTCGAGGTTCGTGAGGACTGATAATCATCGGGCCTCGCATCTTTAAAGCCTTAAGAGCGCCAGTGGGCAAAGCACTACTGGCGTTGCAACTTTTGGCCTAATAATTCGATGGAGTACGAAATGAGCAGTTTTTTCAACAAAAAAACTGCTTGTCGGCGGTGGCACCAGTGGTATGGGTGCTCAATTGGGAGTGTCGGCTCTATCAGTGCACATGCTGCATTCGCTGGTTCCTCTGCCTACTCCATGGTGAAGGTACGTTTGGATGCGCTGACACGCAATCTGGCTATTGAATTGGCTCACTCGGGTATCCGCGTCAACGCCGTCTCATAAGGGATCGTTCACACCTCGATCTATGAAGGGTTCATGGACAAAGAGGCGATTCCAGGAGCGGTGAAGTCGCTGAACGATTTCCGCCCAGGGCGAGTCGGTGTTCCGGCAGATTCTACCAACACCATTGTGTTCTTGCTGTCGGGTAAAGCGTCTTGGGTGACCGGCGCTATCTGGGACGTGGATGCTGGAATCATGGCCGTTCGTGCCTAACTTCAGCTAATGCTGTTTGATGGCAATCGCCTAAGTCGACTTCCGTTCCATCACCAAAAGTGCTGGGGAGTGCAATGGTTAGAACGATTACCAAAGGCCATTTACTCGGCCCAACTGGCAGCATCTAGCCAGCTTCTGGTGTAGCGCGGCTGAAACCTGGCCGCTGGAGATTTCAGTGTCGATTACTACTAGAGTAGCGCTGCTAAAAGTCGCAGAAAACCAGATGAGGTCTAGAGGATACTCAGCATTTAGTTATGCTGATTTGGCCGCGAAGATTGGCATTAGAAAAGCCAGTATTCATCATCACTTCCCTACCAAAGAGCGTCTCGGTCAGGCGTTAATCAAGCACTCTATCAGCCGCTTCCAGTCTACCTTAAGGTTAATCGAAGATGCTGATCAGGATCCGCTAGTGCGACTTCGAGCGTTTTACTGCCTGTTCAGCATTAGTGTGAGTGAAGAGCTTCTACCGTTGTGTGGCGCGCTGGCAGAAGAAATGGTTGGGCTACGATTATGCTTACTAGAGGCTTTCTCGAGGCACAACTTGAATGGCTGGAGAAAGCCATCAGCGAGGCAGCTCTGAAAAAACGCGTGGTTAGCCTATGCCACCTGAAGACTACGTGTTCATGCTGTTGAGCGCGTTAGAAGGTGTAAGTCTCATTGAATGGACAATAGGCAGATCAGTTGAGCGCTTGGTAGGGTTTAACTATTTGATTAAGTGGCTAGAGCGATCAGTTTTGAAGTGGTGTCATATACTAAAATATTCTGGTCGCTACCATATAGGTTGATTTTAGATCAGTCTCTTGGCTTCTGCTCAATAGGTAGCAATGTCTTCAATTTCTTTCAATGTCGAGTGATTTATGAGCTGCGTTTCTAAAAAATTTGTAGTTGATATTTGGTCTGATTACGTCTGTCCTTGGTGCTGGGTGGCGAAGCGTCGTTTCGAAAATGCGCTTGCAAGCTTCCCGTACAAAGACAGTGTTCAAGTCAATGTAAGAGCGTATCGTCTTGCCCCGAGCCATGTTGCTGAGCCTATGGTTGGAGCCCTAAAACGTAAATTGGGTAGTCCGGTCTCTGCTGTAACTATGATGAGTGCGGTGAAGCAATATGGCCAATCTTCGGGACTTGATTATCGTTTCGAAACCATGCTGTTTGGTGATACTGCGGATGCGCACGTATTAGTCAAAGCAGTCGAAGATGAAACCCTGAAAAAGTACTTGGTGGAAGCGCTCTATGAGCAAAGTACCACTCAGGGTAAATCGCTCTTTGACAGGAAAAGTTTAGAGGCGATAGCAAAGTCTGTAGGGGTATCTGATGAGTCAGTTGTACTCGCGTGGTCATCCCAAGATCTGCGCTTTCAGATGCAACAGGACGAGCGCGCGGCGGCCCAATTCGGCTCAGGCGTTCCTTTTTTTGTTTTCAACAATTCGTTTTCAGTTTCGGGAGCTCAGCCCCAAGAGGCTTTTCTCCAAGCATTGAATCAAATGTATTTGGAATCAACGGGTGAGGATGAGTCGTTCAGTGGTCAAGTCTGTGGTCTTGATGGATGTAATTGATGATAGAGACTTCGCAGCACCTGTGGTGCTGCCATCTCTAAACTTGAAGTAGCGTTGTGGATGAGGTGCAAATGAGCCGTATCGTAGACTTGAGAGCCGAACAGTTCGCCAGATTTGTTGCAAAAGGCAGCAGCGTCGTACTGTTTTCGGCGTCTTGGTGCAAGCCATGCCAGGTAATGAAGCCGGTCTTTCACGACCTCGCAGGCAAGCTGTATTCTCGCGCTGCCTTCGGAAAAATTGATGTGGCGGTTTCGCCGACGATTTCCCAGATGTACGGCATACGATCAGTGCCATCCTTGGCGATTTTTCACGAAGGGCGGTTACGTTTGGTTCTGGCCGACTCTCGATCGCTTGCCGCTTTGAAGATAGCAATCTTGGCTGGTTTAAAGGACGTTTTGTAGGTCGATTTGAATGGCTTTAATTCTTTCGATTTTCGCTGGCTATTTTTCTTCTCCGCCTTGGCTCGACTTTGCTCCGGCCAGCTATTGATCAGATAAGCTGTATCTTCATTGAAGATTTCCGTTAGTAGGGCGTTGGCCCGTTTGTAGGCGTCGTGCTAGAACTCGGTCTCATCCGAGGGCTGCGTGACCATTTCCTCAGCATCTCCAGATTCAGGCGACGGAATCGATCCGCGCGCTCACGGGCTTCATGGTGCCCGACGCCCAGTTTTTCCAGTGCTTTACTTCCAAGGGACAAAGCGCTCTCAAAAGTCTCCCGCTCGACTGCCTCCATGCCTATTTGGCGTAGGGCAATGATGTTACCCATATCGCGAGCGCACCTTACCTTCAGGGAAGGAAAATGCTCTTGGGCCAGCCGAGTCAGAGTTAGGTTCAGATCTGTGCGGGGGCGGCAGGTAACTGCCGTCCCTACCGCGACCACTTTAACGAAGTAGCTCTGGACAACATGCGAAAACGCGCAGGGCTCTGTATGGCCCAGTCTTTCTGCCAGTATCACAAGTGGTAGCTCGGCGTCAGCTAGGCCTTCCAATGCTTCGCTCATACGCGTTCTTTCCAGCAGTTGTCGGAAGGATGAACCGCGTTCGACCAATCGAAGCTGAAGGGGGCGCATGCTCAGAAGTGTGCGCCGTAGATCAGCAACTTCTTCGGGACGCAGCCGAGGTTCACATAGGTGCCGCCCATGCAGCGGCAGCCACTTTCGCGTCAAAACCGGCCGCAAAGCGAGTAGCCCGTACACCACCGGAACCGGCGTTAATGATATAAAGGTCAAAATCGCAGGTGATTTTCATTCTCCTCAACAGGCCATCAGCACAACGAGCGGTTGGCTAATGGCGTGCGGGACAGCCTGTAGGGCTTGAGAAACTTCTTGCAGTTGATTGGCGGGGCGGGAAGGCTAGGCTTCCAATTTTACTGATATTTCCGCACTGCCGTGTATTAAGACTTGTCGAATGCATCCAAAACGTGAGTGCTGTAAACCAATGCAGCACCAGCGTTCATGTTGATCGCTACGCCCAAAGCTTCTGAGACCTCTTCAGTTGTTACACCTAGCTTTTTGGCCTCAGCAGCGTGGAAAGCAATGCAGCCGTCACAGCGGGTGGTCACCGCTACAGCGAGCGAAATCAGTTCACGAGTTTTGGCGTCAAGATGGTTTGTTTTTGCTCCGGCATTGCCCAACGAAGTCACACCTTTCATGGTCTCCGGTGACAGGCCATTGAGTTGCACCAAGCGGGTGGTGATGTCTTTACGAGTTTGCTTCCAATCTTGCATGGGATACTCACTTGGGCGCGATGCCCTATTAGGTTGCGGAAAGAGTTGTGAATTCGATGCAAAGCCTACCATCCAGTTGGTAGGATTTGCAAGGACTCACTAAAGCGACTTGCGCAGATGAAAGGGGAGTTCCCACGAGTAGGAATGGGAGTCCAAAAAATAGGCGTTATGACGATTCCATGGCGACCTTCGGGACTGCCATAAACTATGATCCAGAACGAATACGCCAATTCCATCGAAAGAGGCAATGTCCAGCAGTGGGTGCCGTGTAGAGCCATTTTCCTATAGCCGATGTTTCGGGCCAGTGGGGCCCGGCTAGTAGTTAGGTTTTTCTAAGGGGTACAGATGCTGTTACCTACCAGGCTTATCACCTTCCGGAAATATTGGTCAAGCTTAGTATTGCTTTCACGCCGCACAACTCTTCATGACCTCATACGTCGAGGCCTTCCTTTCGCGTAGAGCTTCTGCTGGTTTACCGAGTAATCGAAGCCGGCAGACCACTGGCTATTCATGCTGAACAAGGTGTCGTTGTGACGCAATTCGAAGCGGTTACCGTCGACCCGTTGTTCATGCCGTTGCAGATAGGCAGTCAATTGCAACGATCGCGCCTTTGAAAGTAGAGAGCACAGGCTGGAGGAGTATCGACGCAGATCATTCATCACTTCATTGTTTTGGTCGGTTGTCATAAAGTCGCCCCGATAGAATGCTCGACCATGAGCGGCACCAAAAAAACGCCTTCGCAATTTCTTGAGAAGGCGTTTGGCTAGCGAATAATCAGTAGCTTTTGTAAGGCAGAAATTTACCCGAAAGAACTACATTCACCCGATCACCCTTGGGATCGTTCTGGCGTTGAATATCCATGCTGAAGTCGATGGCGCTCATGATGCCGTCGCCAAATTCCTCATGGATGAGTTCTTTGATGGTGGTGCCGTAGACATTGACCAATTCGTACCAGCGGTAGATCAACGGATCTGCAGGTACGGAAGTGGGCAGAGATCCTTTGTAGGGCACGATCTGCAACCACGCTACCGCTTCATCAGGGAGGCCCAGTATTTTGCCGACGGTTTCAGCCTGAGCTTTATCGAAAGTCATCTGACCCAGGCAAGCTGCTGTAGTCCATTCTTTGGACATGCCCACGGCCTCGGCAATCTGACTCCACTTGAGGCCTTTACCAACTTTCGCCGAAACAATCAGTTTCGTGACTTCTTCGCGAGATGTGATCATCAGGATTTTCTCTGGATAAGTGGGTTTAGTCAGCCAGCGCGATGCTGAATGAGATCGGGTTGCGCATAGTGTTTGCTACTGGAGAATAGAAGTTTGCGTGCTTGACGATTTCGTTTAGCTCTTCGCGAGTAGCATCGCCCTCAATCAATACCTTTACGCGGATGTCCTGGAAGCCCATTTGCGCGGGTTCCTTTTCTGAACCGCCAGCACCCCAGGCAGCAGGGTTACCGATATCCCCCTCAATGAAAATTTCCAGCTTGGTCAGCTTGATTTGCTTCCAGGTAGCGACTGCGGTGATGCCCACAGCCAAGCAGCCGCCCAGACCCGACAACACGATTTCACCCGGAGCAGGTGCAGTGTCCTCGCCGAACAGGTGCAGAGGTTCGTCGACGACGACTGCCTCATGCTGGCCGACGTAGCTTAGGCTGCGGTACATGCCCTGCATGACAGTATGGACTTTGTTGGTACCTTGGTTGGATGGGTTGTTGCGACCTTTTTCAGCGAAAGCCATCAGACCATCACGATCAATTGGACGCAGGTAGGCTTTGACGGTAGTTGATTCGGACATATTGACTCCTCGGGGTAGGCGCGCAGCAGCTGGGCTGCCTTATGGATAGCAGATGATCAGCAAGTTAGATGCCAACTTTGTAAATAAAAAATAAGCTAATAGAATCAAAAAATTAGCTTAATAACGACTCATGGTTGTAGAGAGACAAGGTCGACATTTTGTTGACATTGTTTACAAAATGGGTGTTTTTTTCGCGATAACTCTGTCAGGGCGTCGGTCAGAATGCGGGGAAAACAGCCATTTTTTTTGCCGAACCAGCGACCTGGGCTTGAGGTTACGATGATGAAGCTGTTTTATCGGGTGCTTAACAACATCAGCAAAAAGCGGACAATTCCGATCCGGGACTGAAAAAGCTTTTTTAAATCGCTAAAGTTCCCGTTTGAAGATCAGCTATTGTCGGTTTAATAGAAATTCTGCTTCCACAAAATCCGGGACAACCTTCAAGGAGCTCAGTAACAATCATGAAAGACGCCACCATCGCGCTGCACCACGGTTTCAAGTCGGATCCGACCACCAAGGCCGTCGCCGTGCCGATCTATCAGAACGTCGCCTTCGAATTCGATAACGCCCAGCACGGCGCCGACCTGTTCAACCTGGACGTGCCCGGCAATATCTACACGCGGATCATGAACCCTACCAACGATGTGCTGGAGCAACGGATGGCCGCCCTCGAAGGTGGTATCGCTGCCCTGGCCGTCTCGGCTGGCAGCGCTGCGATCCACTATGCGATCCAGACCCTGACCCGAGCCGGTGACAATATTGTCACCACTCCGCAACTCTACGGCGGCACCTACACCCTGTTTGCCCATCTGCTGCCAAGCTTTGGCGTCGATGTGCGCTTCGCCTGCAACGACTCCGCCGAGGCCATCGCCGAACTGATCGATGACAACACCAAGCTGGTATACTGCGAAAGCATTGGCAATCCGGCGGGTAACATCATCGACCTCGAAGCCCTGGCCCAGGTCGCTCACGCCCGTGGCGTGCCATTGATGGTCGACAACACCGTGGCCACGCCAATCCTGTGCAAGCCGATCCAGTTCGGCGCCGACATTGTCGTGCACTCGGTGACCAAATATATCGGCGGCCACGGCAACTCCCTGGGCGGAGCGATCGTCGACAGCGGCACTTTCCCCTGGGCCCAATACCCGGAAAAATTTCCCGGCTTCAACCAACCCGAGCCGGCGTATCACGGTGTGGTCTACACCGAGAAGTTCGGCCCCGCCGCCTTCATCGCGCGAGCGCGCACAGTGCCATTGCGCAACACAGGCGCGGCACTGGCACCCATGAACGCGTTCCTGCTGCTTCAAGGCTTAGAAACGCTCGCGCTGCGCATGGAGCGTCACACTGACAATGCCCTGAAAGTTGCGCAATTTCTGCAGAGCCATGCTGAAGTGGAATGGGTCAGCTACGCCGGCCTCTCCGACCATCCTCATCACGCATTGGCGCAAAAATACATGCAGGGTAAACCGTCGGCGATTCTGTCGTTTGGTTTGAAGGGCGGTTATGACGCAGGCGTGCGCTTCTATGATGCTCTGCAAATCTTCAAGCGACTGGTCAATATCGGTGACGCTAAGTCTCTTGCCTGCCATCCGGCTTCCACTACCCATCGGCAAATGAACAAGCAGGAACAAGCGAAGGCTGGGGTGAAGCCAGAAATGATTCGTCTGTCGGTAGGCATCGAGGCGATTGAAGACCTGATCGACGATTTGCAGCAGGCGCTGGGTTCGACTCCGGCCTGATGTCAGGCAGTTGCCCAGCGCTACACGCGGAACAACTGAATGCGGTTCGGGGCAAAACTTGAGGATGGAAAGCGGAGAGAAAAGCGGGGCTTGAGAGAGCCCCTGACGCTCTCTTGGTCAAGCTTCAGACGGATGCCACTGCCGTGAGAACGCTATGCATGAACGTTAGTCCTCGTCCAGAGGGATTCGCAGGTAGCGTTTGCCATTCTCGGCTGGCTCCGGGAGCATACCTGCCCTGATGTTTACCTGGAGTGACGGCAACAACAGGTTGGGCATAGCCAGAGTTGCGTCTCGTGCCTCCCGCACTTGCACGAATGTGGCGATATCTGTGCCTTCGCGAACATGGATGTTCTGGAGGCGTTGGTCGTGAACGGTAACCACACTTTTCCGCTCTCGTCCTTCTGGCGGATAGTCATGGCACAGATAGAGTTGAGTGTCCGCTGGCAGTGAGAGAATTCGTTGGGCTGACGTGAAGAGTTGTTCTGCGTCGCCGCCCGGGAAGTCGCATCTGGCGGTTCCCAAGTCTGGTGCGAACAGTGTGTCTCCAACGAAGACGGCCTGGTTGTTCACAACATAGGCGACATCGGCAGGCGTGTGGCCTGGCACATACATTGCGATCGCTGTCATGCCGGCTATTTCGAAGTGTTCATCGTCCTTGAAGAAATAATCGAACAGCCCGTCGGCCTCGTAATATTCAGGCTCAAAGTTGTAGATCTTTCCGAAGACAGCTTGCACGGTTTTTACTTTCTCGCTCGCCGCTATCTTTCCTCCTGTCTTGCTGCGGATATACGCCGAAGATGACAAGTGATCGGCATGCATATGGGTTTCCAGCAGCCATTGGACTTCCAGGCCTTGGCTGACTATGAAAGCGAGGATTCCATCGGCACCTTTTGTGTCGGTTTTACCTGACCTGAAGTCATACCCCAGCACTGGGTCGATGACCGCGCACTCCTTCTGACCTTCTCTGTAGACGACATAGCTGAAGGTGCCTGTCACCGTATCGGTAAAAGTCTTGACCAGCATTTGCATGCAGTGACCTCTCAGCGAAGATATGGCATCAATGTCTTTACCAGCAACATCACGCCCACTGCGCACACCAGCAAAGAAAACCCTATTTGCAGCAGGCTGCCCGATACTTTTGGCGCCAGTGTGCGGCCGATCAGCATTCCAGCCACGGCGGCCCCAATAAAGCGCCATGCCGTGGGCTCTATGACCCCGCCTGTTATCAGGAATACGCTTACAGTGCCGGCTGAAATGAAGGCGATAACGGCCAAGGCCGTAGCGACAGTCCCGTGCATGCCGAGATTGCTGAATTGCCGAACGCCGGGCACGATTATGAAACCGCCACCCAGGCCCAGCATTCCGCTAAATAACCCGGAGATGCCACCGATTGATGACAGGCTTGCGAAGCACCGGTTAGTCCACCTGAACCGACCCGTAGAGGGGTTCACCAGGCATTTTGCCGAGAGCAGGTTTGAGCCTTGCCTGGTTTCAGGTTTACAGGGGGAAACTGCCTGTTTGAACATTCTGGCTGAAATGAATAAAAGCACCGTGCAAAAGATAATCATCAACGTCGTTATGGAGAGGTTTTTCGCCAGCCATAAGCCAATCGGGGCGCATAAAGTGCCAGCTACGGCCATCACCCCTGCGGCCTTGTACCTCACCAACCCTCTGCGTAAACCATCCAGACAGCCAATGAAGGCCGCGCTACCGACGGCAATGAGTGCGACAGGTTTAGCCTGGGGAAGGGTGTAACCCAGCCCAATCATCAACGCTGGTACAGCCAGAACTCCGCCTCCGCCTGTCATGCCGAGAGCAAGACCGACGCCTGCGCCATACAAAAAATCGAGAATCATATCCATCTTCTTTTATCGGGGGGGCGAGGAGCAGAAAGGCGAGTTGAACTCCCCTTGCCGCGTTTTGGCGCAGCATGGGGAATGAAGTTGGCCATCGTTAAGTGGTCAGTTGACCATTCTTATTTTGGGTTTCTGATCTTTAGAGGGATCGGGCGGGGGCGTGCTTTCTTCCAGGCCTGGGCGAACAATCAATGGCTCACTGTTCTGTGCAGAACCGCACTGCTGGATCTCTTTGGAGCGACGAACCAGGAAGTCGACCAGGTGATTTCGAATCCGGTAGAACTGAGGGTCATGATGGATAGTCTCTCGGCTACGCTCGCGCGGTAGCGTATTGATGACTATCTCTGCGACCTTGGCGTGAGGGCCGTTGCTCATCAGCATGATCTTGTCGGCCAGCAGGATGGACTCGTCTACATCGTGGGTGATCATGAAGACGGTCTGTTTTGTTGCCCCGCAGATCTTCAACAGTTCATCCTGAATCACCCCTCGGGTCAGCGCGTCCAACGCGCCGAAAGGTTCATCCATCAACAACATTTTAGGTTCGACGGAAAATGCTCTGGCGATGCCTACACGCTGCTTCATGCCGCCAGAGAGTTCACTGGGTTTCTTTTTCGCAGCGGATTTAAGCCCGACAAGATCAAGGAATTTCGCTGCATGCTCCAGGACTTGTTTGCGGTTCCATTCGGGATGGCGAGAGCGAACGGCGAAGGCGATGTTGTCCTCCACGGTCAACCAAGGGAGGAGCGCATGGCTCTGGAACACTACGCCTCGATCAAGGCTGGGGCCTGAAATCTCTTTCCCTCCCATGATTACACCGCCGCTGGTGGCTTCTTCCAGGCCGGCAATGACATTGAGAATGGTGCTCTTGCCGCAGCCGGAATGCCCGATGATGCAGACAAATTCGCCCTTCTGAATGCCGAAATTGATGTTCTCGAATACCGGAGGCAGATCGGCACGATATTGCTTGGTCAGGCCTTCGACCTTAATGAAAGGCGCGTTACTGGATTCATTATTCAGCATAAGTGACCTTCCTTTGCAGGCGAGCAAACATGAGATCAAGGAGCATGCCGATCACACCAATCATTAAAACGGCGAAGATGACGTTGCCCAGTGAAAGGTTGTTCCATTGATTCCAGACGAAATAGCCAATCCCTGTCCCACCGATCAGCATTTCCGCAGCGACGATAACCAGCCAGGCGATACCCATGGAAATGCGCATGCCGGTGATGATCGTCGGCGCTGCGGCAGGGAGGATCACCAGAAAGGCTTTGCGCAGCGGGCTCACCTCAAGCACACGGGCGACGTTGAGCCAGTCCCTTCTTACACCTGCCACGCCGAATGCGGTATTGATCAGCATCGGCCAGACCGAACAGATGAAAATGACAAAAATCGCTGACGTGGTCGAATCCTTGATGGTGTAAAGCGCAATCGGCATCCAGGCCAGTGGTGAAATGGGCTTGAGCACCTGGATGAATGGATCCAGGGCGCGATACAGCAATGGCGACATTCCAATGAGGAATCCCAGAGGTATCGCTACCAGAGCGGCGAGGAAATAACCTGCACCAACACGTGCGAGCGAGTACGCCAACTGGATGCCGATCCCCTTGTCATTGGGCCCGCGATCATAGAAAGGGTCGCTCAGGTTTTTGTAAGCCAGCGCGGCAAACTGAGCGGGTGTCGGAACGCCATTTGCGCTGCTCGAAGCGCCATCTGCAGACTTGCCCATCAGCATCGCGTATTCAGCGTCGTGCGCGATCTTCAGGTCTTGCTTGTTGGGCTGAGTTGCAAACTGCCACACCATCATCATGAACAGCAATATGCACACTGACAGCATTGCTGCCTTCAACTTGATTGTCGATTTCATAATCGCTCCTCAACTGCGCTTGATAGCAAAGCTGTTCAAATATTCAGTGGCCTTCGTGGGGTCGAACTCCTTGCCCATGATCGAGAACTTCTTGTACCCGTTGATCGGAGCCGCATCGGCTTCAGCCAGCGACAGGTTGGCCATTTGCTTTCTGGCATCCGTCATCAAGAACACTTTTTCAGCCAGGTCGTTAAAGTTCATCTCGCCTTTGATGTAGCCCCAGCGCTTCATCTGCACCAGCATCCAGGTGGCCATCGAGTACCAAGGCATTGGATCGAAGCCGGCGCGTCCTGGTTGATTCTGCACCGTCCCGAGACCATCGGCGTAACGTCCGGTAAGCGCTTGACGGATCACGATTTCAGGCTGGTTCAGGTAGTTCGGTGTCGAGATTGCCTGAGAGATGGTCTGCAGGTTTGCAGGGTCTCTCGCGGCGGTCGAAGACTTCAGAATCGCTCTGTACAGCGCGGCAAAGGTATTGGGGTTTTCTTCGATAAAGGCCTGCGACGACCCGAACGAACAGCAAGGGTGGCCATCCCAGATATCCTTGGAGAGAATGTGGATGAAGCCGATTTCGTCATACACCGCGCGCTGATTGAAGGGGTCTGGGCCAAGAAAACCATCGATGTTGCCGGCCCTCAGGTTGGCGATCATTTCTGCGGGCGGCGTGACGCGAAGCTGAACGTCTTGATCAGGGTCCAGTCCATGCTCGGCCAGGTAATAGCGAAGCAAATAGTTATGCATCGAGAATTCGAACGGAATGGCGAACTTGAAGCCTTTCCAGTTTCTCGGATCGCGATTGTCCTTATGCTTGAGCGCGAGGGTAATCGCCTGGCCGTTAACGTTCTGGATTGTGGCAACCCGCATGGGCTGCGGGCTAGAGCCGAGCCCCATGGAGATGGCCAGTGGCATCGGGGCGAGGAAATGTGAGGCATCCAGCTCGCGGTTGAGCATGTGGTCTCGAACCAGCGCCCACCCTGCGGTCTTTTGAAGGCTGACTTGAAGGCCCTGTTCGCTATAGAAGCCCATGGGGTCAGCCATGATCAACGGGGTCGCGCAGTTGATCGGGATAAAACCGATTTTGAGGTTTTTCTTCTCAAGAGGGCCGCGTTCATCAGCCATGGCCTGAAGCGACGGTAGCGGCAGAACCGATGCGATCGCCGCCATTGCGGTACTGATACCCACCGCCTTGAGAAATTGTCGACGAGTGTGCTCGTTCGGGAACAGTGCCTTGACCGCAGCCGCTTCGATAAAGTCATGGGACAACGCTTCTTCGTCCCGGACGTGATCGGCCTGGCTTGCATGGGCTCCGCAACTGCATCCACCCAGGTTTGACTCACTTGAGTAGGGGGTAAAAATATTAGTTTTGCTCATCCCGACGCCCTCACGAAATTCCATTGATTACGCAGCTTTATTGCTGCCTACGCGCAGCAAGGAGCCAGGCTGGCCATTTACAATTTGATGCATCACCAGGTAATTGACGTCTTCTTCCAGAACGATCCACTCACCTTCCGGGCGAGGCGATCCGTGGATTTCAATGGGAAGTGAGCGGGTCTTGAGTCGGATAACGGGCTGTGCGTGGACGTAAGCGGCGCCGGGTATGCCAAGCGCCTCATGAGCAATTGCCCGGGCCTGCTTGGCGATAGGTTCGATGAAGCGGCACGCCATGCCATCCAGACTCACACAGTCTCCCAGGGCAAAAACATCGGGAGAGCTGGTCCGCAGCGTTGCGGGATTAACCTTGATGCCTCGTTCAAACTCCAGTCCGGCAATCCGCGCCAGCCGGTTTTCGGTTGCCAGGCCGATAGCCGCGACGATGTGATCCACTTCAATGACGACGCCACAGGTCGTGGTGATGCTTTTCACGCCAGCGCCCAGGTCTGTGATTTTTGCAACCTGAACACCGCCGATGTAATCGATTCCGCACTTCAGTTGGCTGGCTTTCAGTCGTTCTGCGGCTTGAGTTGGCAGCAGTCCGCCAAGGGGGAGGGTTTGGCGGTCGATCAGCGTCACTTCGTGGCCGGCTTTGGCAAAGTCCTCTGCCATTTCGCACCCGATCATCCCTGCGCCGACGATGGCTACACGTTGTGGGGCTCGTGCCAGTTGAATCTGGAGCCCGCTCCAACCCGCGAGGTCGTTGACGCGCCAGCACAGGTGCGCAGGGAATTCTGGTGGAAGGATCGGTTTTGCGCCTTGGGCCAAAATGAGTTTGGTGTACTGAAGGGCGCCACGCGTCGTGCGAAGCTGATGCGAGCCCGTCGCCAACCCCACCACAAATGTTTCGGTATAAAGCTTCACGCCTAAACGCTTGGCTGCATCGTTGGCGGATTCTCGAACGATTGCATCAGCCGTGATCCCTCGGCTCAGCGCTACAGACAGTTCTGGCTTGTGGTAAAGATTGCCGACGCAGGCACTAATGAGGGTGATGGGGATTTCAGCATCCAGCGTACGGATGGCTTCGACGGCGGCCCAGCCAGCCAGGCCCGCACCAACGACCACAATTCCAGGCGCTTGCGTCGGGCCAACGGGCGCGCAGGATGGAGCGGCTTCGCGTTGGACAAAAGGCTCAAAGTCGACCTTGGTGACACCGCAAAGCGGGCATTCCCAGTCATCCGGAATGTCCTCGAACCGCGTGCCGGGAACGAGGCCGCTATCCGGGTCCCCTTGTTCTTCGTCGTAAATCAGACCGCAGGCGCGGCAGATGAACTGCTTCCAGGTATCGACTAAAGCGCTCATTTCGGCATTTCCTCTTTCATCAGTCGTGCCATTTCCCATCGCAAATGTTTGATGGCCGGGGTGACGATGGCCACGAAATGGGCTTCGCGAATACGGCGTTGCGGCGCCGCACTTTTCAGGTACCCACGAGCCCCCTGATGCAGCAGCGCCGACTGCGTGGCACGCAGGGCAAGCTCGGCGCCTTGAGCGCGTGCATCAAGTACTTCGATGAAGAAGTCCTTGCTGTCGTCGTAGGGCGTCAGGGCAAGCCGGGCCACCCGCGAGTTCAACTCATCGAGTTCGGCTTGCAACTGATCCTGACGGTCATGCAAAAAGTGGTTTACGTGGCCCAGAACGGGCTCCACTTCACGAATCGAATCGATGCTGCCATCAACCAGTCCGGTGGCCATGCCCGCCTGTAGAAGTACGAAGGCGGAGCGGATTTTGGCAATGAAGGGTTTGGCGGGATCGGCAATCAGGTTGTCCTCGCCGACAAAGTAATCCTGCAGTTGAACGCGCCAGGTACTCGTACCTTCCATGCCTGAGAAATCGGGGCATGTTCCCAAGTCGACAGTGTCGTCTATATCGAGCAAAAACATGATTTCGTGGGAGGTGCTGCCATCGGCATTTTCGACCTTTGCGATGGCGCCGCAATACTGGCCCTTGGCGATGTGACTGACCCATGGAAGCGTTCCGGAAACCTTGTAGCCTCCCGGCACCTTTCGAGCCCGGAACACCATGCTCTCGATACCGGCAAAGGTTTTCATCGGATTTGAAAGCGCGGTGCCGCCGAACGTCTTGCCCTTGGCGTGAGCGTCCAGCCGGGCAAGCAGCGCAGGGTTGCCGGATTGCTCCATGTACAGGCCGCAGACGTCGTGACACCACATCAGAAAGCCGGTAGACCCACATGAGCGAGTGACTTCGTTCATCGCCGTCAGTGCAAGGTCAAAACGGTTGCCGTAGCGGTTCAAGTGGATGCCCAAGGCACCGCTGGCACCCAGATCGCCCATCACGTCGAGCGGATAGTAGCCATCATGATCAATGGTGTTCGCGAGCTTGGCCAATGGGCCGCGAGAAATCTGCTGAACCTGCTCCATGAGGGTGGGTTCGGCGCCAGGCGTCAGTTGTGAAAAACGAGGTGCGACGTTCACAGAGCGGCCTCCTGCAGATTAACGCTCATGCAGACACCGCGGCGTTTGATGGATTCGCTGTTCTCGCAAGAGAGGTTCTGGTTCATGAGGGGCTTCTCCATTTCCTGTCCCTTCCTTTGAAGGGCATTGATAGAGAGTCAATTGCAGGGGGCGTGCCAAAAACGCTTAAACATCAAAAAGTCATATATTTCATATGGTTATGAATGTATTCATAGGGTATGGATCGCGAAGGGCGGCCAGAGTGATCGATGCCGTGAACAAAATGTAAGCATTGTTAACATTCTGTTGTTTTTTAATGGGCTACTCCAGGCCCATTTTCTTGATGCGGTAATTGAATTGACGAGAGGTCAATCCAAGGAGCTGGGCCGCCCTGGATTTATTACCGCCTGCCTGGGCCAAGGCCCTGGTAAGCGTTTCGGCGGAATGTGACTCAGCCGATACGTAGGGTCGAATGGCATAACTGAAAGGAATCGCTGGCTCGCGAGCGTACTCGGGTGTTGATCGTCCACCTGAAAGCGCCAGATTCTCTTCTGTGCTGGCGCTGAAAAATGGTTTCAAGTCTTCAGCACTCATCGACGATTTTTGCGCCAGAAGAACGATTCTCTCAATCATGTTCGAGAGCTCACGGATGTTGCCGGGCCAGTGGTGATCTTCCAGCAACTGGATGGCATCAGCCTTCAGGTTGATGTTGCGCTGATTGACCTGGTTGACCTTGTTCAAGAAGTGCATGGCCAGAACAGGGATATCGCTGCGCCGACTTGCAAGGGATGGAAGATGGATAGGGATCACGTTCAGGCGGTAGTAGAGGTCCTGCCTGAACTGGCCGCGGCCGACTTCGGTCGCAAGATCACGGTTGGTCGCGGCGACCAGTCGAACGTTGATTTTGATCTCGGATTTCCCGCCAAGCCGGGTGATGATGCCCTCCTGCAATGTTCGCAGTAGTTTGGTCTGCATCTGCAGTGGCATCTCGCCGATTTCGTCCAGAAATATGGTGCCGTCATTGGCTTGCTCGAACCAACCCGCACGCATCGCTGCGGCTCCAGTAAAGGCACCTTTTTCGTGGCCGAACAATTCAGACTCGAAGAGACTTTCAGGGATGGCGGCGCAGTTGACCTTGATGAAGGGCTTGTCACGTCGTGGGCTGGCCAAATGCAGGGCCCTGGCAAAAAGCTCCTTGCCTGTACCTGATTCACCAAGCAGCAGGACACTGGCCGTTGCGTCAGAGACACGCTCCAGCTCAGAAATCGCACGTAGCAATTCGGGAGCGTTTCCGACAATGCCGTAGCGAGTGGCGTCCGCATGAAGCGCTTTGGTCAGCAGATCGTTCTGCATGGAAAGTGCGCGGGTTTTTTCTTCAATGTAGCTTTGCAAATGCAGTGATTGCCCCACCAGTGTCGTGAGGATACGAAGAATAGTGATGTCGTCAGCGAGCGGTCTGGATCTCAGGCGGATTCGATGGCAGGCGAGGGCACCGACAGTTTTATGGCCTATCAAGACCGGTAGAGCGAGGAAGGCAACCTGTCCCTCAGGCAGATTTTCCCTGGCCACCACACGACCCAGAAATACAGGATCGTTGTCGATATCCTGGACAATGATCATTTGTCCGGTCGCCAGCACTCGACCTGTAATGCCTTCATTAAAGGCGTACTTCCCACGACTCATTTCATCCCGGGTGAGGCCGTACGCATGTTTGATGCTGCCCGATCTTTCCCCTTCATTGATGAGCACGATGCGGCCACGGTTCAACCCCAAAAGCTGGGAAAGCAAATGCAGGACCTCCTTGAAAACCAGTTCGGGGCTGAAGTTTTTGCCAGCAATGGCCATCACCTGCTGAAGCAACAACATCTCTTGGGCGCGCCAATAAGCCGGAGTCTCGCCACTGCCCGCTTCACTTTTCACATCGTCTGCCATCAGAGTCTCCCGTTCGAGCAATAGAGAGGAGTATGCACAGATCATGCCCGCAAATGAAGGCGAGTAGGTGGCGTGCAGTTTGCCAAGTTGTCCTTGGCTCTAACTGTTCACTTCGTTTTCACTGCATGAGAATTTACATGACTCAGACTCTTCAGAGACTGTCCTCGACCTTATCATTCAGTGGTCAGATTTTATTTGCTGATCTGCCAGATATTCATCTTTTGGGATTCAGAAGCATCCTCTGTACTCGACCGGGCCGGGAGGGCGGCGCGGAACAGCCAACACACTTTAAAGGGCATATTAAGTAGCCTTAAAAAACGTGGTAGGGCTGCCGTGGCCGGGCAGACCCTGATGCAGATGTCAGAGTGTCCACTGGCGTACTTGGAGCATGCGGTGTTGACGATGACGCAGGCGTCGAGAGAGATCGTTACATCAGCCGCCGTGCTCCGTCTTATGACGAAAGGTTGCAATTGACCTGGCTCCAGGCAATCACAGCCATTAAAAAAGCGGCCCTTTGGCACAACATCGTTTCTCGGCGGTGCTATTTTTCACTATATTGGCCGCCAGATCTGGTGAGTGACGCAACATCCACCGCCTTCAGTGCGAGTAGTCCTAATGAGTAAAAAACCAGACGACGCAGGGCTTGTTAAAGCAGGTTCGGGAACCCGTGCAGTGTGGGGCGGGGAGCAAGTCAGGCATCCCTACAATGCCACTCAAACGCCCATCGTGGTCAGCGCCGCCTATGGTTATGACGACATCGACGTCTGGTACGACGTAGTGTTGGGTAAGGCGCCAGGTTTTATTTACAGCCGCATGAGCAACCCGATGGTCGAGATTCTCGAGGCAAAAATTTGCGAGCTAGAGCTGGCCGAATCCGGCGTGGCGTTCAGCAGCGGGATGGCGGCGATCCGCCGCGGTGCAAGCCCTGTCAGGGGACATAACCCACGCGGTGGCAACGGTCCAACAATTGGCAACGGAGAGCGAAAATATCAGCGCAATCCTGGGGGTGGTCCGTGGAATTGCCGAGCAGACCAATTTGCTTGCCCTGAATGCGGCTATTGAAGCCGCCAGGGCAGGGGAGCAGGGTCGAGGTTTTGCTGTGGTCGCGGACGAGGTCAGGAGCCTGGCACGCAAAACGCAAAATGCCACCGGAGAAAATCAGAGGCTTATCCAGCAATTGCAACGAGGCACGCAGGAGGCGGTCGATGCCATGCAGGTCAGTCAGGCGAAGGCTTGCGACAGCTTGCAGCAATCGGCACAGATCAGTCAGGCGTTGGACCGGATTGTCGAGGCGGTTTCGGTGATTACCGAGATGAACATGCAGATCGCCAGCGCGGTCGAGCAGCAATCAGCGGTGGCCGATGAGATCCAGCAGAGCATCGCGAATATCGATGCAGTGGCCACGGCGGTGACACAAGGGATGGATCAAGCATCAGAAGCCAACACGCGATTGAACAGACTCGCCGACCACCAGCGGGATTTGGTGTGCCGATTCCATACGCAGTGAAGGACGCTGTCTATTGAGCGTCCCTGGATCACTCGCACCGTTCAAGCGCAATATCTGTCCAGAGCACCCGAATCATCGTGCCACCCGCTCGAGTCTGAAGCGGCTGAAACGGGCGATAGCCCAGGCTGTGTGAAAACGCATACACCGTTTTGAAGTCTGCACTGCTACGTAAAGTCTGCCAGCGTTTGGTTGGAAACGTAGCTCAAGGATCGTCTGGTGCCGCTATCCCCTCTGCGATCCACAGCGCCCATCGCCGACGCGGCGTTCAGTTGGATGACTTTGAACTCCGCCTTTGCAGCAGATCGATCTGATCCGCTGGCACCAAGGTGCGCAAAGTCTTGTAGAGCACACGGGTTTCCAGCAAATTCCACACCCGCAGCATGGTTTCCAGAGCATCCAGTGGTTTGCTGATGAAGTCCTTGGCTCCCAGGGCCAGGGCGCGCAAGCGGGTGTCGCGGGTGGCGTCGGCGGTGAGCACCAGGATCGGCAAGTATTCACCGCTCGGGATGCGCCGGTTGAGTTGTTCCAGGACGGCAAAACCGTCGAACTCGGGCATGTGCAAGTCGAGAATCACCAGGTCCGGCTCGAAGCTGTTGAACAGCTCCAGAGTCCGCAGCGGCTGGGTGCTGCTCAGCACGTTGGTCAGTCCCTCGCGTACCAGCAGTTGCTCTACCAGATCGAGGTTGGGGCGTTGGTCGTCGATGATCAGAATGCGCAGGTCGGTGTTCACACGGGCTCCGGAAAGTACTGGTCGAGGTGTGCGAGAAACGAAGGAATGTGAATCGGTTTGGTTAGCACGGCTGTCGCGCCCGCGTCGCTCAAGGCCAGACGCGTGAGGTCGCTGGCGTCGGCGGTGATCATCAGCACCGGGGTGGTTCGGGTGATTGCGGACTGGCGCAAGCGCTGCAGAACGTTCAGCCCGTCGATGTCCGGCAGGGAGACATCCAGCAGGATAAGCTGTGGCGCATGTTGGGCGGCCAGATCCAGCCCCAGTTGCCCTTGCATGCTTGAGAGCAGTTTTATCCCCGGTCGCCGTTGCAGCACGGTTTCGATGAGCGCGAGGCTGGAGAGGTTGTCTTCGATGCACAACATCTTGCCCTGAACTTCGGGGCCTGCGAGTGCAGGGATTAGCGATCGGTTATCAATTGGCGCAGCGGCTGTCCCGGCGGTTTCCTGCAAGCGTACAGACGGTAGCTCCAGGGTAAATCGGGAACCGGCGCCGGGTTGGCTTTGCACGGTCAGGCTGCCATTCATCATTTCCAGCAGGCTTTTGCTCAACGCCAGGCCAAGGCCGCTGCCTTCCACATTCGGGTCGGTTTCAAGACGCTCAAACGGCTTGAACAGTTGACCCAGGCGATCAGCCGCAATGCCCTTGCCGGTATCGCTGACCGACACATGGATTCGTTGCTGATCAATCTTGACCTCGATGCTCACCTGACCCTCAGGCCGGTTGTACTTGATGGCGTTTGATAGCAGGTTCAGCAGCACCTGAGTCAGGCGTTGTCGATCGGCGACGATCCCGCTGTCAGCGGCCAGCATTGGCAGTGGCGTCAGATGAATGCCGGCGTCGGCGGCCATCGGCGAGACCAGTGTCAGGGCTTCTTGCAGGGCGATCGCGAGGGGCACGGATTCGATGTTCAGCGGCAGGCGTCCGGCTTCGATTTTGGCAATGTCCAGCACTTCGTTGATCAAAGTCAGCAGGTGCTGTCCGGCACGCAGGATGTGACTGATCTGCGCCTTTTGCCCGGGGAGCGAGTCCATGTCCAGAAGTTGCGCAAAGCCCAGGATCGAGTTGAGCGGGGTCCGCAGTTCGTGGCTCATGCGCGACAGGAATTCGCTTTTGGCCCGGCTGGCGCGCTCGGCTTCTTCGCGGGCGGTCCGCAACGCAATCTCGGCCGCGCGGCGATCGGTAATGTCTCGGGTGATCTTCGAGAACCCGCGCAACGCGCCGCTGCTGTCGTATTGCGCGGTGATCACCACGCTGGCCCAGAAGCGGCTGCCATTTTTGCGAATGCGCCATGCCTCTTCCATGTAGTGCCCGTTGCGAGTGGCCTCACGCAGGGCCATCTCGGGATGCTGCGGGCACTCTTGCGCCAGGTAAAACACCGAGAAGTGTTGGCCGATGATTTCCTGTTCCGTATAGCCTTTGATCCGCTCGGCGCCGGCGTTCCAACTGGTGACATAACCCTGGGTGTCGAGGGCAAAGATCCCGTAATCCTTCACGCCGTCGATGATCAGCCGCAAGCGTTCTTCATTGTCGCGCAACGCTCGCTCGCGTTCAGCCAGCAGTAAGCCGGCCTCCACCAGACGAGTGCCCAACTGACCAATCTCATCGTTCTCTGGCCGTTGCGGCCGCAACGGCTGCCCGAGAGCCAGGCGTTGGGCATTGCCCTGGACTTGCTGCACCCTGGCCACGATCCCTTTGGACAAAAACAGCACCGCCACGATGGCACCGAATAGTCCGCAGAGGGCGGCCAGCAAGGTTGAGAACAACAGCCGCTGGCGGGTCGCGTATGCCGCCGCAGTACGTTCCGCCAGCAACGTGTCCTCAAGGGTGAGCATGGTGCTGATGTGCTCGCGCAATCCATCGAGGATGTATTTGTTATTGATCAGGATGGTGGTGATCGACTCGGATTTTGCCTCGCTATCGCTGAGCATTTGCTCCAGGCCATCGATTTTGCTGTTGATTAGTGGCGTGATGGCGGTGAGTTGTGCACGTACCCGTTCATCACGAACGTTGCTATCGAGCCGGCGCAGGGCAGATTGGATCAGGGGCTTGGCTTTCAGATAACCCGGCAGGAAATCTTCCCGATGTGTCAGCAGATAACCGCGCACGCTGGCGGCCGCTTCGGCGAGCAATGTGTGCACGGTCTGGATATCACCTTGCACCAGCAATACCCGGCGCACGTCTTCTTCGGCACGGGCGGTCTGGCGCTCGGTGATGTAGATCAACACCAGTGACAGCAGCAGGACCACCAATGGCAGGGAAATCACCACCAGTGCCTTGCCCCGTAGCGGCAGGTCGGCCCAGCGTCTGGCGTAAAACACCCTCATTGTTGAGTCACCAGGCCCAGAGCAATGCCACGGACCGCCGCCTGGGTTCGATCAGCCGCCCCGAGTTTTCCGATGACCCGTTCGACGTGGGCTTTTGCCGTGCCGGTAGTAATTCCCAGTTTCTCGCCGATCAGACGGTTGCTCATGCCGTTGGCCACCAACCCAAGCACCTGGCGTTCTCGGGCAGTGAGGTTTTCGGTGGGGGTGCCGCCACTCGCATTACGCTCGGTCATGCGTCGTAGCAGACGGGCGCTGACGGAGCTATTGAGGGCTTCTTCACCGACGGCGACGCGCTGCAGGGCGTCGATCACTTCGGCGCGGCTGGCGTCTTTGAGCAGGTAACCGACGGCGCCGGCACTCATGGCCGCTTCCAAGTGGTCGGGGCTGTCGTCCATGGTGAATATCACCACTTTCAGGGCAGGCAGGCGTTGCTGAAGCAGGCGTGCGGCGCCCAGGCCGTTGAGCAACGGCATGCGGATGTCGAGGATCACGATGTCCGGCAGCAACCGTTCGCACAACTCGACTGCTTCCTGACCATCGCGGGCCTGACCGACCACTTCGAATTGCGGGTGACCCGCCAGCAAGGCGATGAAACCGGTGCGCGTGACTTCATGATCATCAGCGAGCACGAGACGTAAGACGTGGGTCATTGGGGTGTTCCATCCAGGTTCGCGGGCACGCCGACGTGCAGTTGGGTGCCGCCGTCGATTGCGCTGACGCAGGTGAGGCGTCCACCCAACAGGCTGGCACGTTCCTGCATGGTGGAGAGGCCCAGATGTCGAGCGTTGTCGGTATCGACTTGTAGTTCGGTGGAAGCAAAGCCTTTGCCGTTATCGTCCACCCGCAGCAAGGCCTGACCTTCGTGCAGTTCCAGCCCCAGCTGTACCTGTTTGGCGTGCGCATGTTTGAGGATGTTGTTGATCGCTTCCTGGGCGATCCTGAACAAACCGATCTCCACCTGACTGGGAAAACGCGCCTCGCAACGTGCGATCCAGTGCACGCTGATTCCGGCTTCGCGCAGCCGATCGGCTTCTTTGTCGACAGCCTTGAGCAATCCGAAATCGTCGAGCACCGTCGGGCGCAGGCCGCCGATCAGTTGCCGGCCTTCAACCACGCAATGCTGGGCCAGCGCCAGAATCGCCTGCAAGTCCGCCCCGAGGGTGTCCGGCAATGTCGGGCAACGGCCGGCAAAACCTTGCAGACGCTGGTGCAATCCGGCGAGGGTTTGGGCCAGGCCGTCGTGCAGGTCATAAGCAACGCGTTTACGTTCGTCTTCTTGTGCGCGAAACAACCGGTTGACCAGCTCCGACAGGGTGCGATCACGGTTCTTCAGCGTTGTCAGCAATCGGTAGTTTTCAAGGTGCGCGGCCAGCAGGGTGGCGAGCAGTTGCAAGGATTCGCTGTCTTCATTGTCCGGCGCCCGCAGACGCAAGCTGTTGGCCAGCACCAGGGCGCCAAAGGCATTCCCATCGCCACCGCGTAACGGCACCCGCAGCACATTGGGCAAGGATTCCCCTGGACGGTCCTGCCAGTACGGCGTGCGCATTGCGCGGTCGGCGACGACCTCCAGGCTGTTCAGTCGATCACTACTGCCATGCCGGGCGGTGGTGCTGACAAGCCCGTCGGTATCCCACTCCAGCAGCAACCCGTGGTCCATCGCGAGGAAGGCGCAGGCCCGAGCCAACACTCGCTCGCGCATGGCGTCCGGGACCAGTCGGGTCAACTCCTGTCCGGTGTCCACCAACAGCCGCAGGCGCGCCGCGCGACTCTCGGATTGTCGATATTGGGTACGGATGGCCAAGGCGCTACCGGAGTCGTGTGGCGGGCTTTGCATGCTTCGACTCCGGCGTTGAGACAAGCGCCGCGGGCGCAGGGGGAGGTCATTAAACCTTGTTAACCGTACCGGGCGCCATCTGCCAAATGGCATAGATAAATGACTCCGGTTGGCCGATGTCGGGTGGCTGGCGAATTGGCAAAGTGTGCTCAACGACCACCACTGGAGTATCGCAATGAAATTCAAAACCCCGGCCATCGCCCTGCTTTTTGCCTTGAGCGCACCGTTTGTTCAAGCAACGGAGACGGCCCCGCATGTTTACCGCACTGTGGCAGAAGCGCCTGCCAACGTGAAGGACCGTGAGATTGCTGGTTTGTTTGACCGTTGGAACAGCGCGTTGCAGACCGGTAACGTTCAATCGGTGGTCGACCTCTATGCGCCGGACGCCGTGTTGCAGCCAACGGTGTCCAATCAGGTGCGCACCACGCCGGACCAGATCAAGGACTACTTCGATCACTTTATGGCGCTCAAGCCGGTGGGCCAAATCAACTACCGCGAAATCCGCCAGCTGGGTAGTAACGTGGCCATGGACAGCGGCGTCTATACCTTCAGCCTGACGGAGGCGAGCGGCAAGATCCGTCAGGTGCAGGCACGCTATACCTTCGTCTACGAACAGGTCGACGGTCAGTGGAAGATTCTCAATCACCATTCTTCGGCGATGCCTGAAGCGCAGGTGCAACACGCTAAGCAGTAAGCGGATCGGTAGAGGGTTTATTCGCAAATGTCCACGCCCTGTGGGTGTGGATATTCGCCCTTCGACCCGTCACGCGAGCTTGAAAGGCAAAATCCCATGTAGGTCAGAATGAGCCAACTCCTGACCTCCAAGTGTTGCGTCTTTCTCCCGCCCGATGATTACGCCACCGACGTTTGCAGTATCTCAATCCATAGCGCGCCTTTGCCCGACACCGTTTCACCGACAATTTTCAAAACGCTGTTGTTGCTGACCGCGTAAGTGCCGACTATTTCGCTTTTCTAGCCGTCACTAGCAACCAGCGCCCGTTGGGTGAAAAAGGCGATATTGCGTGGCTGCTTCTCTTCCACCGGATAGTTCTCAAGAAAGCTCAAGCCGCCTGTTGAAGGGTTCACCGCGGATGCTGATGCCGAACTGCTGGTGCGCTCGGTAAGCCCCATGATGGCGGCTTCGAGAGCCAATTGATTTTGATTGATCTTGTACAGTAGGGAAGGGAGTAAGTTTGCGTTCGACATTGTGGTTCCTCCGTGGAAGAGGACAGCGTAGAAAAGGGTCTAGAAGGTCGTGCATGGCTCCGCAATCGCTAAGTCATGGACCAAGTGTTTTTTGTTTGAGTACATAAAAGGCCCGATAAGGGCCTTTTATGTTGCTGGTTAGTGTGCCCAGCCAAATTCCTATTGAAGGCATTAAGCTCGATAAAATGGAATATGCTGTCGCAGCCTTTCATCCCAGCAGCGATGAGAGCAAAGCCACGTAGATAGATGGCAGTAGGCCTTGCCTGGTGCTCACAGGCCAAACCTGGAGTCAAAGCGAACTCACCTACCTTCTTCAAGCTATCGCCTGGGAAGCCGCCCACTGACGATCGGGGCACTGAGGGGTAGTTGACCGTCAGGGTGTTGCTCGTGTCGAAGACGCTTCAATCAGCCGTATTCCCGGCACTATGCGGCCTTCATCACGCGTCTTGAGGCAGTCGACCAGATAAATGGCTGCTTGATTGACTATGCCTGTCTGTACAAGTATGTATTTGCGCGTTAGAGTCGACCACGCGTCTCGACACGTTTATCCGCAAATGGGGGGCTGTGTGTGTTCTGTGCAACGACACACGTGCTCCATAACTGTACTCGTGCGCCACAAGCGCTTCTGTTGGTTCTTAGGAATAAAAACAATGAAAAAATCTATTTTGACCCTTTCAGTATTGGCTCTATGCGTGGCTGCTGGCTCTGCCGTGGCCAAGGAGTACAAGGAGTTGCGCTTTGGTGTCGACCCCTCTTATGCGCCCTTCGAATCCAAGGCCGCCGACGGTAGCCTGGTGGGCTTTGATATTGATCTGGGTAACGCGATTTGCGCTGAACTGAAGGTCAAGTGCAAGTGGGTAGAAAGCGATTTCGACGGCATGATCCCCGGCCTGAAGGCCAATAAATTCGACGGCGTGATTTCTGCCATGACCGTGACCTCATCGCGGGAAAAAGTCATCGACTTCTCCAGCGAATTGTTTTCGGTGCCCACTTCGTTCGTGTTCAAGAAGGGCTCTGGCCTAAGCGAAGACATCACGACGCTGGCTGGCAAGACCGTGGGCTATGAACAAGGCACCACCGAGGAGGCCTACGCCAAGGCCGTGCTGAACAAGGCCGGGATCAAGACCCAGGCCTATTCCAACCAAGACCAAGTTTATTCTGACTTGGTGACTGGTCGCCTCGACGCCTCAATTCAGAACATGCTGCAAGCTGAAATGGGTTTCCTGAAGTCCCCGCAAGGCGCCGACTTTGAAGTCAGTAAGCCAGTCGATCACGAGCTGCTGCCAGCGAAAACGGCGATGGGTCTCCTCAAAGGCAGCACCGAGCTCAAAACCCTGGTGGACAAAGGTATAAAGGCGCTGCACGACGACGGCACCTACGCGGCCATCCAAAAGAAACACTTCGGTGATCAGAATATTTACAGCGGCAAATAATGACGCTGCGCCCATTTGCGGATGGGCGTTTTCCTGATTTACGAAGGGCTCCCCAATGTTAGAAAACATATTGCAGATGCTGGGGCTGTCAGGCTTCAGTCTCAAGGGCTTCGGCCCGCTGTTGCTGCAAGGCTCCTGGATGACTGTCAAGTTATCCTTCCTTTGCTTGCTGCTAAGCGTGGTCTTGGGCCTGATCGGTGCCAGTGCCAAGCTTTCAAGGTCGGCACTGTTTCGCGTCCCCGCGCAGGCTTACACCACGCTGATCCGTGGAGTGCCGGATCTGGTTCTGATGCTGTTGATCTTCTACAGCCTGCAAACCTGGCTGACCAATCTGACCGCCGCCATGGGTTGGGATTACATTGAGATCAATCCGTTCAGTGCCGGTGTGATAACTCTAGGCTTTATCTACGGGGCGTACTTCACCGAGACTTTCCGTGGGGCGATCCTCGCTGTGCCCCGTGGCCAGATGGAGGCGGCCACTGCTTACGGCCTGACCCGTGCCCAGCGTTTCCGCTTCGTGCTGTTCCCGCAGATGATGCGTTTTGCTTTGCCGGGTATTGGCAACAACTGGATGGTCATTCTCAAGGCTACCGCGCTGGTCTCGATCATTGGTCTGGCCGACTTGGTCAAGGTGGCTCAGGACGCGGGCAAGAGCTCCTATCAACTGTTCTTTTTCCTGGTGCTGGCTGCCTTGATTTATCTGGTCATCACCACCGCATCGAACTACGTCTTGCGCCGGCTAGAAATCTTCTACGCCGCAGGCACTCGGGAGGCCGTGCGATGATCGAGCTACTGCAGGAATACTGGAAGCCCTTCCTCTATAACGATGGCTACCACATCACCGGGTTGGCGATGACGCTGTGGCTGCTCAGTGCCTCGCTCTTCTTCGGTTTCGTGATGTCGGTTCCGTTGTCGATTGCCAGGGTTTCGACCTGCGTTTGGGTGCGCTGGCCGGTGCAGTTCTATACCTATTTGTTCCGTGGCACGCCACTGTATATACAGCTGCTGATCTGCTACACCGGCATTTACAGCATCGCAGCGGTGCGTTCCCAGCCCATGCTCGACGCATTCTTCCGCGATGCATTGAACTGCACCATCCTGGCGTTCGCCTTGAACACTTGCGCCTACACCACGGAGATTTTCGCCGGGGCGATCCGCAGCATGGCCCACGGTGAAGTCGAAGCAGCCAAGTCCTTTGGACTGCGCGGCTGGAAGCTATATGCCTGCATCATCATGCCGTCTGCACTGCGCCGTTCGCTGCCGAACTACAGCAACGAAGTGATACTGATGCTGCACTCGACCACCGTAGCGTTCACCGCCACTGTGCCGGACATTCTCAAGGTCGCAAGGGACGCCAACTCGGCAACGTTCCTGACTTTCCAGTCGTTCGGTATCGCCGCCGCGATTTACCTCGCAGTCACTTTCTCTCTGGTTGGCCTGTTCCGTCTGGCTGAACGCCGTTGGCTGTCTTTCCTCGGCCCGGCTCATTAATTCAGGATGTTTGAACATGTACAAATTGACCGTTGAAAACCTGCATAAAAGCTATGGCAACCACGAAGTGCTCAAGGGCGTTTCGCTCAATGCCAAGACAGGCGATGTGATCAGCCTGATCGGCGCCAGTGGATCGGGCAAGAGCACCTTCTTGCGTTGTATCAACTTTCTGGAAACGCCCAACGACGGTGCCATGGGCCTGGATAACCAGCCAATTCGCATGATCCATGACCGCCACGGCATGCATGTGGCCGACGCAGATGAACTGCAGCGTCTGCGCACGCGCCTTGCGATGGTGTTTCAGCATTTTAACCTGTGGAGCCACATGACAGTGCTCGACAACATCACGATGGCCCCGCGCCGGGTACTGGGTGTCAGTAAGAAGGATGCAGAGGAACGGGCTCGGCGTTACCTGGACAAGGTAGGTTTGCCGTCCCGCGTCGCCGATCAATACCCGGCCTTTCTCTCCGGCGGGCAGCAACAGCGGGTTGCTATTGCCCGGGCGCTGGCCATGGAGCCGGAGATCATGTTGTTCGACGAGCCCACTTCGGCACTGGATCCGGAGTTGGTGGGCGAGGTGCTTAAGGTTATCCAGGGGTTGGCCGAAGAAGGCCGAACCATGATTATGGTGACCCATGAGATGAGCTTCGCGCGCAAGGTGTCGAACCAGGTTTTGTTCCTCCATCAAGGGCTCGTGGAAGAGCAGGGTTGCCCTGAAGATGTCCTGGGCAATCCCAAAAGCGAGCGCCTTCAGCAGTTCCTCAGTGGCAACCTGAAGTAACCGGAATGCCTTCGAGCGACTGTTGGGTCGCTCAGATGCTCCTTCGCACGCGCTCTGCCTACTCGGTCGTGCGTTTGCGGTGGGAGGAGGCCGCTGTCCAGTTTGAGGAGGAGAGCCACGTGCCGAAGAAATCCAGGATTTTTCCTTCGCGGGTCGATCAGCTCAGTGATTCCCCCGCGCCGCTCTATGCAGAAGTCAAGCAGATGATCACCCAATTGATCTTGAGTGGCACCTGGTCGGCTCACGAGCGTATACCTTCGGAAAGTGAACTGGCTCAGGAACTTGGATTGAGTCGCATGACCATAAGTCGCGCTCTTAGTGAGCTCACCGCCGATGGTGTGTTAGTGCGCATGCAAGGAGTGGGGGCGTTCGTAGCCGAACGCAAAGGTCAATCGGCTTTATTTGCCGTCAACAACATTGCTGATGAAATCAGCGAGCGTGACCATTACCACCACTGCAAGGTGATTCTCCTATGCGAGGAGGGGGCTAGCGCTGACCACGCCTTGTCGCTGGAGATGCGCGAAGGGCAGCGGGTGTTTCATTCTCTGATCGTGCACTACGAGAATAATGTGGCGGTGCAATTGGAGGATCGCTATGTGAACGCGGCAGTGGCTCCGGATTATCTGCGGCAGAATTTCGTGATGCAGACGCCCTATCCTATCTTTCGAAGGTCGCTCCTCTGACTGAGGGTGAGCATGTGGTCGAGGCGATCCTAGCCGACGAGGAGGAGTGCAGGCTGTTGCAGATCACACGTCATGAGGCGTGCTTTGTTGATTCGTCGGCGGACTTGGTCTGGCTATCAGTCTGTCACGTCTGCGCGCCTGATTTTGCCGGGTTCAAGGCACCGTCTGGTGGGGCGATTCGGTGCATGACTTGGGGCTGACCCTGTCGCGCTTAGCGGCCGCGCGCGTCAATTCCCTGCCATAACCTGCGACAGCGCAGGACTGTCGAATTGCTGAATCCCATTACTTCGCTGTCTAGCCACCTCTTCAAATAGCCTTGCCCTTCATCTGCAATAGGCACAACCCCGGTGGATGAACGGGTCACAAAAAGACCAATTACAGGTGAGTAAAATTTTGCTTGATTATGGTTGTATATACATGATTATATTTATGTGCAATCTGTTGCACTAAACCAATAAATAGGCTGAGAAAGTCATTTCGAGAGGATTACCGGTGAGCAAGCCATCCCATTTCCGTAATGTCGAAATCCGCGCCGCGCGTGGTAATAAGCTGAGCGCCAAAAGCTGGCTGACTGAAGCTCCACTGCGCATGTTGATGAACAACCTCGACCCGGAAGTGGCCGAGAACCCAAAAGAACTGGTGGTTTACGGTGGCATCGGTCGTGCGGCGCGTAACTGGGAGTGCTACGACAAGATCGTCGAGAGCCTGACCAACCTGAACGACGACGAGACCCTGCTGGTGCAATCCGGCAAGCCGGTCGGCGTGTTCAAGACCCACAGCAATGCCCCGCGCGTACTGATCGCCAACTCCAACCTGGTGCCGCACTGGGCGAGCTGGGAGCACTTCAACGAACTCGACGCCAAGGGCCTGGCCATGTACGGCCAGATGACCGCCGGCAGCTGGATCTACATCGGCAGTCAGGGCATCGTCCAAGGCACCTACGAAACCTTCGTCGAAGCCGGTCGCCAGCACTATAACGATGACCTCAAGGGTCGTTGGGTGCTGACCGCAGGCCTCGGCGGTATGGGCGGTGCCCAGCCGCTAGCTGCGACCCTGGCCGGCGCTTGCTCGCTGAACATCGAATGCCAGCAAGTCAGCATCGATTTCCGCCTGAAAAGTCGTTATGTCGACGAGCAAGCCAAGGATCTCGACGACGCGCTGGCCCGCATCGCCAAGTACACCAAAGAAGGCAAGGCGATCTCCATCGCCCTGCTCGGCAACGCCGCTGAAATCCTCCCGGAACTGGTCAAGCGCGGCGTGCGCCCGGACATGGTCACCGACCAGACCAGCGCCCACGACCCGCTCAACGGCTACCTGCCGGCCGGCTGGACCTGGGACGAATACCGCGCGCGCGCCAAGACCGAGCCGGCTGCCGTGATCAAGGCCGCCAAGCAATCGATGGCCGTACACGTCAAGGCGATGCTCGACTTCCAGAAAATGGGCGTACCGACCTTCGACTACGGCAACAACATCCGCCAGATGGCCCAGGAAGAAGGCGTGGAAAACGCCTTCGACTTCCCGGGTTTCGTACCGGCCTACATCCGTCCGCTGTTCTGCCGCGGTATCGGCCCGTTCCGTTGGGCGGCGCTGTCGGGCAACGCCGAAGACATCTACAAGACCGACGCCAAGGTCAAGGAACTGATCCCGGACGACGCCCACCTGCACAACTGGCTGGACATGGCCCGCGAGCGCATCAGCTTCCAGGGGCTGCCGGCCCGTATCTGCTGGGTGGGCCTGGGCCTGCGCGCCAAGCTGGGCCTGGCGTTCAACGAAATGGTGCGCAGCGGTGAGCTGTCGGCGCCGATCGTGATCGGTCGCGACCACCTGGACTCCGGTTCCGTAGCAAGCCCGAACCGCGAAACCGAATCGATGCAGGACGGTTCCGACGCCGTGTCCGACTGGCCACTGCTCAACGCTTTGCTGAACACCGCAAGCGGCGCGACCTGGGTTTCCCTGCACCACGGTGGCGGCGTCGGCATGGGCTTCTCCCAGCATTCGGGCATGGTGATTGTCTGCGACGGTACCGACGAAGCGGCCGAGCGCATCGCTCGCGTGCTGCACAACGACCCGGCGACCGGCGTCATGCGTCACGCCGATGCCGGTTACCAGATCGCAATAGATTGCGCCAAAGAGCAAGGCTTAAACCTGCCAATGATCACCCCTGTTAAAGGAGCCAAAGCATGAACACACTCAACATTATCCCAGGCCAACTGAGCCTTACCCAACTGCGTGATGTCTACCAGCACCCGGTGAAAATTACCCTCGACAACAGCGCTTCGGCCCAGATTGAAGCCAGCGTTGCCTGCGTGGAACAGATCCTCGCCGAGAACCGCACCGCCTACGGTATCAATACCGGTTTCGGTCTGCTGGCCTCGACCCGCATCGCCACCGACGACCTGGAAAACCTCCAGCGCTCGTTGGTTCTGTCCCACGCTGCCGGTGTTGGCGAGCCGATCAGCGATGCGCTAGTCCGACTGGTTATGGTGCTCAAGGTCAACAGCCTGAGCCGTGGCTTCTCCGGCATTCGCCGCGTTGTTATCGAAGCGCTGATCGCATTGATCAACGCCGAGGTTTATCCGCACATTCCGTTGAAAGGTTCGGTCGGCGCATCCGGCGACCTGGCGCCTTTGGCGCACATGTCGCTGGTGCTGCTGGGCGAAGGCAAGGCCCGCTACAAAGGCGAATGGCTGGAGGCGACCGAGGCGCTAAAAATCGCCGGTCTGACTCCACTCACACTGGCTGCCAAAGAAGGTCTGGCGTTGCTCAACGGCACGCAGGTGTCTACCGCATACGCATTGCGTGGTTTGTTCGAGGGCGAAGATCTGTTCGCTGGCGCACTGGCCATTGGTGGTTTGACAGTTGAAGCAGTCTTGGGCTCGCGCTCGCCGTTCGACGCTCGCATCCACGCCGCTCGTGGACAAAAAAGCCAGATCGACACCGCTAGCGCTTACCGTGACTTGCTGGGCGAGCGCAGTGAAGTCTCTGACTCGCACCAGAACTGCGGCAAGGTTCAGGATCCGTACTCCCTGCGTTGCCAGCCACAAGTCATGGGCGCGTGTCTGACACAGTTCCGTCAAGCCGCCGAAGTGTTGGTCGTCGAAGCTAACGCCGTCTCCGACAACCCGTTGGTGTTCGCTACCGAAGGCGATGTGATTTCCGGTGGTAACTTCCACGCCGAGCCTGTGGCCATGGCTGCTGACAACATGGCATTGGCCATCGCTGAAATCGGTTCCCTGAGCGAGCGCCGCATTTCGCTGATGATGGACAAGCATATGTCGCAACTGCCGCCGTTCCTGGTGGCTAATGGCGGCGTGAACTCCGGTTTCATGATCTCCCAAGTCACCGCAGCGGCGCTGGCCAGTGAGAACAAGGCACTGGCGCATCCGCATTCGGTAGATAGCCTGCCGACTTCCGCGAATCAGGAAGACCACGTGTCCATGGCTCCAGCAGCCGGCAAGCGATTGTGGGAAATGGCTGAAAACACTCGTGGCGTGCTCGCTGTAGAGTGGCTAGCTGCGTGCCAGGGCCTAGACTTGCGCGAAGGTCTGAAGACCTCGGCGAAGCTGGAGCTTGCCCGCACCAGTCTGCGCAGCAAAGTGGCCTACTACGAGAAAGATCGCTTCTTCGCGCCGGATATCAACGCGGCGAGCGAGCTGTTGGCTTCCCGTTGCTTGAACGAGCTGGTGTTGCCGAAGTTGCTCCCAAGCTTGTAGTCGTGGGGAGGGGCCTTTGGCCCCTGTCTCGGGTGAGCTGAATTGGTCGAGTCATTCCACGCATTAGCTACAATGTTTATGCAGTTTTTTGCTCTACAGCTATTGGCGACAGGCAGTCGTTGTAGCTGTGGAGCTTTTTTGCGTTTGTAGTACATGAAAATTCACGACAGCCATGGCCTGAGATTTTGAGTTTCAGGGAGATGCCTATGACGGTCGCATTTTCGCTGAAGCGCTGTTACAGAATCTCTAAGCGCCCGCCCGTTCCACCGGCAAACCTTGCGTCGGATTGCCGGCAGCAAGATCGGAGCTCTTGGCATTAGTTTCATCTGCCTGCTTGCCAAGCCTCCATCCCAGGCAGCCTCAGAGCAATGCGCGCACTCTACTGACAACTGCAAGCAGGCCGCCAACTTGGCCCAGCATATCAAGCGCACTATTGACCCAACCGCTAATGGCATCGACTGCGCGATAAACGACGAGATCGATGACGCTGTTGGCCTTGTATTTACTCTCGGCGTCGAGTGGCGCGAAGAGCATCTCCCGGCCCGGTCGGGCGAAGGCATATTCGTCGATGCGACGCACGGTCATTAGGACAGTGAGGATGATACAGCTTGGCGCCAGCGCGAGCTCAATCAAGCCGATGCATATCAGCAGCGGCACGATCGCCAGAAGCATGCGCCCCCCCCCCCCCAACCTCTCCGCCAAGCAGCCAGTCAGGAATAGCTGCGAGAATAGGGTGCCAGCCTGGACAATGAAGTCGATGATTCCGAATGCGCGAATCTGAGTCAGACGGTCAGGAAAAAGCTCGACCATCAAACGTGCTTGTTCGCAGTAAAAATGTCGTGATAGTTGCGAGCAGCATCATAAAGCTGGATATATCCAGTAGGTAAGTCGACTTCAGGGCTCGCGTCAAGCCGCTGAAAGGAGGATGCTCGGACTGTCCATCGATGTGGCTCCGGGGCGTCCTGCACCGCCGACCTCATGCCAGCGCATCAACGGGTATTTGAGTGCCAGTGCTGCGCCAAGTAATAGACCCGCCAGCAGCATCAGACCTGTCTCTCTCGGTTGACCGACAAACAACGCGCTGAGTGCTGGCCCCACCAGCCCGCCGACACTGGCGCCGGCCGCAATAAAGGCAAACAAGCGTCCGGGTTGCACGCCGTCGAATACGTTCGCCAACAGGCTTCAGGCGACCGAGACGACAAATAAGTTGTAGGCAGAGATCCAGACGTAGAAAACACGTGCCATTCACGGGCTTTCGCTTTGCACTTGGAAGAGTGTGGCGAGGATCATCAAGTTAACGCTGATGAACCCCTAAACCCAATCGACAAAGTGCAGGTGTGTCCCCCGGGAACTGAGCCAGGCAAACATGGGAGCTACGGCGAGCATAACGAAGAAAGTTGCGGTGAACAGCCATTGCAAATTCTCCACCCCCACCGTTATGCCCATGGATTCGCGGATCGGACGCAGCATGAAGCAGCCGGTGAACAAGCAAAAAAATAGCAGGAAGCCTGAAGTCGCAGGGAGCAACTCCTGAGATTCGGCGTTGATACCTTGGCTCAAACGAAGCTGCAGGAATGAGGTGCTCATCCCAAATCATGATGGTTCAATTCATCAAGTGCCTTCAGGCCTCAACTGTCTCTGTGCGCCCCATTTACTGGCAGGCGGCTGCCTAGGCGATAGCGTGAGGACGGGTGTACTAAACGCACATAGGTGACGATTTTGCTCTGACTCCAGGTTCGGCGTATGAGCACGAGGCAAGGTTCATTAGCATCGATTTGCATGTGTTTGCTTTCCTCGTTGCTGGGGTGACAGGCTTCGACGATGTGTTCCATCTCGTCGGGCTTGATGACCCGCAACAGGTACTTGGCCGGTTGCAGGTGCTCGCCAAAGTCTTGCTTCAGAAATTCTGGCACCAGCTCGGGATTGACGTAACGATCCTCGAGTTGTACGGGCACGCCTTCTTCGCTGTGAACACAGATCAGGTGGAAAACTGAAGAACCGGTGGTCAGGCCCAACGCGGACGCCACCGGCATTGAGGCCGATTCGCGCCCCAGGTGCAGGACACGGCAGGTGTAACTGTGACCTCGAGCAAGGATTTCATCGGCAATGTTGGTGATACGCAGCAAGTTTGATTGCGGTTTGCTTTCGGCTACGAACGTGCCAACGCCTGAAATCCTGACCAGATGACCCTCTTCGGTCAGTTCGCGTAAGGCCCGGTTGACGGTCATGCGCGAAATGCCCAGTTCTTGCACCAGCTGGTTTTCTGAAGAAATCAGGTCACCAGGTTTCCAAACGCCCGCGCGAAGTTGGTCTTGCACATAATCCTTTGCACGCCGGTAGAGCGCTTGTGGTGCATTTTTGATCATTAGTCAGCCCGTGTCTCTAGTGCGGCAAGGACGCTTGCCAGTGCTTGGAGGAAAAGGTCGTTATCCTCACAGCTTCCGACAGAGACGCGCAAGTACTCAGTGTATCCAACTTCGCGCCACGGTTTGATGATAACCCCTTCACGCAGCAGTGCTTGGTTGATTACTTCGGCCGGATAAGGCGTGCTAAAAAACAGAAAGTTGGCCAAGGACGGTGCGGTCGTAATGCCTTGCTCGTGCAGTGCCACTTCCAGCCGCCGGCGTTCGCTGGCGACATGGGATAGGCAGGCGTTTAGATGACCATCATCTGCCAGCGCCGCAATCGCCGCAGCTTGTGCCACGCTGTTGACGTTGAACGGGGTGCGCAGGCGGTTAATAAGATCTGCCAGCAGTGGATCGCTGACGATACCGTAGCCGATGCGCAAACCTGCCAAGGAATAAGCCTTGGAGAAAGTCCGCAGCAGGATAAACGGTTTGCCGCTGGCCTGAATCAAACCGAGGCAATCCGGGTACTCGGCCTCCCACTGCGCGTATTCGTAATAGGCCTCATCAAACACCAGTAGACACTTCGAGGGCAATGCGTCGAGCAGCTGCTGCAACTCGTCGGCGCTTAAGGTGCAGCCGACCGGATTTGACGGGCATGAAAACATCAGCACATGGGTGTGGGGGGTGAGTGCAGCGATCATTGCCGCTACGTCGAAGGTGCCTCTGTCGGTCATGGGAACACCTACCACCCGGGCACCGGCTGCCATTGGGTATATGAAGTGCAACCCGAAAGATGGCACCACGGTAACTACTTCGTCATCGTGGTCTAAAAACACCCGGCTGATGACGCTCAACAAATCTTCCGAGCCGTTGCCGAACACCAATTGATTCTCGGGTACGTCGAGCTTTTCCGAGAGTGCAGAGCGTAATGCCTGGCAGCCAGCATCGGGGTATAGCGCAATTTCGCTGCAAGCTCGAGCCGTTGCGGCGCTAACGGCGGGTGCTGTGCCCATCGGGTTTTCGTTGCTGCCTAGTTTGGCGACGCGAGTCAGGCCGAAACGCTTGCGCACAGTATCCGAGGCAAGGCCGGCGTTGTAACTGGCCAGTTCGCGCACTTCTGCGCGGGCAAGCAGGTTCAAGTCATTGGCATTCATACAGGGCTAACCTCATTAGTGTCTTGCTGGAAGGCATTACGATCCGGGTGGTTCTGCAGGAGTTGCTGCAGACGCGGCTATTCGGCGTTATGGCTGATCTCGTACGGCTGTTAGTTGAATGGGTCTGAGCGGTATCAGTACATTCATGAGTAACATCCTTGGGAATCAGGATGAGTACGCAGCAGACATCTGTATGTGCCTGTATATACCAGTAAAGCAAAATGCAGGCCAAAATATCTGAGCTGCTCTTGATTCCGCAGTACAGGCCTGTTCCTAGCGGAGTAGACCAGGCTGATGATCGCTGCCTTTTAGCCTTGTGTAACCAATGGTTGCGCTAGAGTGTTACCCATGATGCCTGGTGGGGGAAAACGAAACCTTGAGTATCGGGGCACCTATGGTGTCCTAATCGCGAGAGGAGGGTAAGTCGCTCTACCTCAGGCCCGTGGCGTATTTTTGATCGAGCGGCATGGTAAATGCTTCATCGTGTATATACAGGATTGGTATTTCAGGCTAAAACATACATTCACCCCTCCTGAACGTATGAAGCAACGAGTCGACATGATCTCAAGCAGCTGTTCGCTCCTGATCTATGTGTCCGGTGTCCGCGAGGGGGATTACATGCTCAAGCGTATGCATGACTCAATGGCCTACCGTAAAAACCGCAGAAGTCGAATCGATGATTCACAACCGGTGCTCGTTGATGGGCGCCTTCTTGAAATACCCAAGAGAGAACTGCCATGACCGTTAGCAATCTGCCCTTTTCCAAAGTCCGCCACAGCCAAGGCCTGGTTTTTTTGTCTGGCGAATTGCCGTTTGGTGAGGACGGCAGCTTTCCTGAAGGTATCGAGGCGCAAACGCGTTTGACCTTGACGCGTATTGCCCAGACGCTGGAAGCCGAATCGCTGTCGCTGGACGATGTTGTCAGCGTTACCGTGTACCTGACCGACCGGAGTAATTTCGCCGAATTCAATCGGGCTTATGCATCATTCTTCACGACCAACCTGCCAGTGCGCGCGACCGTCTGCGCCGGCCTTGTGGTCGATGCATTGGTCGAGATCAGTGTCATCGCGCAACAGCGTGCTTGATTCGGAGGCAGCGTGAACGAAAAACAAATGGTGGTACTGGGGGCCGGTATTGTCGGCGTATGCACGGCGTTGCATTTGCAACGCCGTGGCTGCGCGGTGACGCTGGTGGACAAAGGGTTGCCAGGGCGCGAAACGTCGTTCGGTAACGCAGGCATTATTCAGCGCGAGGCCATTGAGCCTTACGCGTTTCCAAGAGATCTAGCCAGTCTGATAAATGTGGCAACCAAGCGTGACATCGGGGTTAATTATCATTTGAGCGCGATGTCTGAATACGTGCCTGCCTTGGTCAGGTATTGGGCCAACTCGGCACCGAAGCATTACCAGGCAATTGCCGATGCCTTCCGCACGCTGATTGAGCATTCGATTAGTGAGCACTCGGAGCTGATTGAGCAAAGCGGTTCGCAGAACCTGATCGTGCGCAAAGGGTGGATTCAGGCTTTCCGTAGCCCACAGCAATTCGAAGAGGCGGTGGAGCGCGCGGTACGCGTGAGTGCACACGGCGTATTGTCCGAGCATTTGGACGGTGTTGCGCTAAGACTCGCGGAACCCGCCCTGAGCGAGGCATTGGTGGGGGGCATTCATTGGTTGCAACCCTGGACGTGCATTGAGCCTGGAGAGTTAGTGCAGCGTTATGCCGATCTGTTCGTGAGTGAAGGTGGGCAAATTTTGCGCGGCGATGCGCGATCGTTACGTCAATCGGGAGCCGGCTGGAGCGTCGACACCGATTCCGGATCGGTTGGCGCATCGGAGGTGGTAATAGCGCTGGGGCCTTGGGCTCATGAGCTGCTGTGTGAGTTGGGCTACCGCATACCGTTGTTTGTCAAACGGGGTTACCACGCTCACTTTGCCGATGGAGCAACGTTGACCCGACCAGTGCTGGATACCGAACAAGGCTACATGCTGGCACCCATGAAACGCGGTATCCGCCTATCGACAGGGGCAGAGTTCGCCAGTCTAAGTGCGCCTCCAACACCGGTGCAGCTAGGCAAGGCCGAGTGTGCAGCACGGCAAGTCTTGGCGTTAGGGCCCCAAGTTGAGCGCACACCATGGAAGGGCGCCCGGCCCTGTACGGTAGACATGAAGCCGGTAATCGGCGCAGCGCCCTTGCATAAAGGGCTCTGGTTCAATTTTGGCCATGCCCATCAGGGGTTTACGCTGGGCCCGGTCAGCGGTCGACTGCTCGCAGAATTGATGATGGGCGAGACGCCTGTAGTCGATCCAGCACCCTTTGCTCCGGGCCGTTTTTGAGCTGAGCTGAGCTGCAGTACATGAACCTTCCGCCCGTCTCCGTTGGAGTAGCGGGCGAGAACCTGGCCTGTCAGGAAAATTAACACTGATATTTATCTACGGACGCTGTCCCTGCAGATTTCGCGTCAGTCGTCGTGGGCGCTGTTTTGATTCCAATGGGTGTATCCGTTCCATCGGCCCGCCCTAAATAATTATAAGTACCCGTTGGAGAGGTCATGAATATCAAACAGAAGCTGACATGGGTATTTGCTGCCATCGCCTGTCTTCCAGTGGTTATGGTCGCGGTGCTCGTCGTATTGAACTTGCGGAGCGCGGCGCAAGCCAATTTCCTGGATAGCAGCGGTCGTGAAATTCGCCAGATTGATAACGGCATGAAGCAGTTCTTTGAAAGTATCCGCCAAAACGTCGAATACCTTGCCAAGGATCCTCGGATCGCCAGCGTCAAGGGATTGAAAAACTATACCGCTGCCAATGCTGAGCAAACGCCTGTCAGCGAAGCCGATCAGCGGCTCCAGATTATTTTCGATCGATTTGCCGAGACCCACCCGACCACCGCGTCCATTTCACTGGGGCTCAACGACGGCGGATTTGCCGGCTGGCCCGACGATCCCAAAATGGCCAGCTACGACCCCCGGGTGCGTCCCTGGTACAAAACCGCCATCGCCGCCGCATCAGGCTTAACCGTGCGCACGGGCGCCTACTACTGGGCGCCGGATGACATGGTGCTGGTCAGCACGGTTCGCGCTTTCGCCGACGCAAGCGGCAACCCGGTGGGTGTTGTCGGCGTGGATGTCTCGCTCAAACAACTGACTGAACTGGTTAAAACCATCAAACTGGGCGACAGCGGATACCTAATGATGGTTGAAGCCAATGGTAACGTTCTGGTCGATCCCGCCAATGCGAAAAATAGTTTCAAGCCCCTAGCCGACCTGGGCCATGGCTATACCGAGCTGGCAAATAGTGGCGATGGCATGACCCAGGTGGAGATCGATGGGGTGCCGTACATGGTTAATGTGGTCAGTTCCGAAAGCCTGGGCTGGCGCTTTATTGGTCTGATCAAGCGCGATGAAGTCATGGCTCAGGCCACCAGCCTGACAGGGTTGATCGCGCTGATTGCCGCCGTGTTGGCATTCATCTTCGCCATCGTAGGCGCGAGCTTCGCCGGCGTAATCGTTAGACCAATTCGCAGCGTTGCCAATGGCTTGCAGGAAATTGCCGAAGGGGAAGGTGACCTGACACGCGAACTCGAAGTGCGGGGCAAGGACGAAACCGCCACTTTGGCTGGTTGGTTCAACCAGTTCCTTGGCATGATCGCGCAACTGATGAGGCGCATCCGCAGCGCTTCCTCCGATTTGCAAGAGGTCGCTGCGGATACAAGTCAAGTGGCCAGCAACATGAACAACGCCGCAGTGCGGCAGCGCGAAGCAGTTGAATTAGTAAGCACGGCTTTCAACGAGATGGTCGCTACCTCCAACGAAGTGGCTCGCTCATGTAGTCGCGCGGCTTCCAGCGCGGACGTTGGTTATCGAGAGGTGCACGACGGGCAACGGCACATTGGTGAGGCCACGGGCAGCGTTCTTAAATTGAGTGAAGACCTGCAGCAGTCGGCATGTACCATGCAGATGCTCGAGCAGGACAGTAAGAACATCAACACGATCCTCGATACTATTCGTTCGATCGCTGAGCAGACCAATCTGTTGGCACTCAATGCCGCCATCGAAGCGGCGCGCGCCGGCGACCAGGGGCGTGGATTCGCGGTCGTGGCCGACGAAGTTCGCGCCTTGGCGCGACGTACTGCCGATTCAACTGGCGAGATCGACAGCCTGCTCGGCAACTTCAGGCGGCGAACCAAGGAGGTCACCCAGCAGATGCAACGCAGCTTGGAGGCGTCGCAAACCAGCGTTGAATGTATCCAGCAGGCGAGCGACAGTTTCGACAAGATCCGCGATTCAGTGGATTCGATTCGCGACCAGAATGCTCAAATCTCCACGGCTGCAGAGGAACAGCATCAGGTGGCTGAAGATATTAACCAACACATCGCACAAATCCACGCCGATGCCCAGGTGGTGGAGAGTGTTGCGCACTCGGCGTACACCGGATCAGTTCGCCTGACGGACATTTCTGTTCAACTGAAAGGGCTGGTGGGGCGTTTCAAGTTCTAGCTCGTGTTGATTTATGACGCAACCACGATAAGCAATGCAAGCGGAAATACTCAGGCGACGATTTTCCGCTGCATGATTGGTCAGGGCTTGGAATGGTTAGAGTTCGAACAGCGCTTCGCAACGAAGATTTAGGGTGTATAGAAATCCGGTGCGACTCAATCTAAACCTCGATCTAAGCACCCCTGAATGTAAACGAGTTAGCTACTAAATCGAACAACCGTTGCGAGTCAGTAATTCGTCTACCCACCTCCAGTCTGACGTGCCGGCTTTGATCTGCGCCATCAACTTCACTTCATCATTGTGTTTTTTCAGCGCCAGCGCATGGACTTCCTCGACCTCGTGACGCGCCACGCTGACCACACCGTCGGCATCACCACAAACCAAATCACCAGGGAGAATAACCATTCCGTGTTGGGCGATGGGTACATTGACTTCTCCAGGCCCATCCCCGAACGGCCCTCTATGGGTCACGCCCAAGGCGAAGACTGGAAAACTACCAGCCAGCAATTTTTCTTCGCTGTCACGAATAGCACCTGAGATAACTAGCCCACCGAGTTTGCGGTGTCTTGCATGGGCGATCATCAACTCACCGACCAAAGCGTTGGTCAGGTCTCCACCGGCGTCCACTATCAAGATGTCGCCTGGATCCGCGATGTCCAGTGCCTTGTTTACCACCAGATTGTCCCCCGGCCGTGTCTTGACGGTTAGAGCCGAGCCGACCATGCGTGGCCCTTTATAAAATGCCCGTAGGTTGGCGCCACCTGCAGTCATGCGCGCCATGCAATCGCTGATGTTTGGGACGGGCAGGTTGCGGAACGCCTCCACCCATTGTGGCGCGACTTTTTCGCCGCTTGCTTTGATTCTGAAACTGATCATGACTCGCTCCGCCAAAATGGCTGACACAGGGGGACTCTTCAAAAATCGTTGCGAGCGTGGTAACTCCGCAGAAATTGCTGTAAACGCGGCTCTTCGCTTTCCTTGAGTACCTGCTGCGGCGTACCGAACTGAACGATGCACCCTCCGTCCAAGAACGCGACTTTGTCGGCGGCTTTGGCGGCGAAGCCCATCTCGTGTGTAACCACCACCATAGTCATGCCTTCGCTGGCGAGGTCGCGCATCACTTGGAATACTTCACCCACCAGCTCCGGATCGAGTGCCGAGGTAGGTTCGTCAAATAGCATCAGGTTCGGATCCATGGACAACGCTCGCGCGATGGCGACACGCTGTTGCTGACCGCCAGACAAAGCCGTTGGATAGTTCTCGGCTTTTTGTGCCAAGCCTACTCTCTCAAGCATTCGCAGTGCCTTGGCCTTCGCGTCGGTTGCATTCATTTTCTGAACGCGCAGCAACGGTTCTGCGACATTTTCCAACGCAGTCATGTACGGCCAGAGGTTGGAACTGCTGGAACACCATGCCAATGCTGCGGCGCATTTCCCTCAGTTCGCGGGCAGCCATGAGTTTGCGTTTACCGCCAGCCTCTTGATAGCCGATCAGTTTTCCGACAATCGTGATGGAGCCTTTGTCATAAGTTTCAAGAACATTGATACAGCGCAAGAGCGTGCTGTTTCCCGAACCACTCGGGCCGATCAGGCAAATGAACTCGGAGCGCTGGACGTCCAAGTTGACGTTCTTCAGCACTTCAAAATCACCGTAGCTTTTGTGAACATTGACGATGCTTACCAAAAACTCACTCATGCGCTTCTCTTCATATTCAGGTGCTGATTGATATGGCGTTTGCACGTTGACCCAAGCGGGAAAAAATTTCGATCAGTACCCAGTACCCTAGCGCCAGGGTCAGGATCGACTCGAACGAGGCAAAAGTCTCTATCGCCATTTTCTGGACCTCGAATGTCAGGTCGGCCACAGTGATGATCGACAACAGCGCGGTTTTCTTGCAAACATTAATGATCATGTTTATCAAGGCAGGCGAAGCTGCGTTGAGGGCGCCGGGTAGGGTTACCCGACGTAAAATGGCGAATGACGTCATAGCCAGGCTGTGGGCGGCCTCGATCTGACCTTTGGGAACCGCGCTGAAACCACCGCGGAAAATTTCAGCGAAATAGGCGATCGCTATCCATCTGCACCCTAAGGGCATAAGCGGCAAGTAACTCTCCTGCAGCGCTAGGCTGCATGCCGCGCGCCGTACGCTCAAACAGCAGAGTGTCCAGGCTGGCTTCCAGTTTTGCGATCTGCCGACTAATGGCTGACGACGCTACATTTAGCCGTGAGGCCGCTTCGCTGATGGAACCGGATCTGACGACTTCTAGAAAATAACGGGCGGCGGGTTCTTGAAGGATTTTTTTAGAGCTCATCATAATCACTCAAAATGTTCTATCTCAATTTAGCATTGCCGATTCGGCACAGGCATATGAGATTGTTCAACTCGCTTGATGATTGAGCCAATTCGACCCCGAGTTTTCGTTGTCTTCGGAGTAACGCAAGACCTTGCCGATACCGATGCATTACAGCGGCGGACGTCGGTCGATGCGCGGGTACATGCGCAGGTTGTATTGGGAGTCGATCTTGTGAAAATAGACGATGCGGCCTTCGTCGAGAATGCCCAAATGCACAATCTCGCCAGTCAATTCGTTGATGCGCCGCATGCCGGTTTTCGCCTCGCGGAGGACGTCCACGTCGGGCAGGGCTGGTCTGCCCAGCCGAGCCAACGACCCTGGCATCCTGCACCATATAGCCGCGGGCACGATCTCAGGCTTCAGCCGGACCTTTGGCGGCGACCCACTCAATGCCGAGGTCTGTCCCGATTGAATCCATCCATCAGATTGTCGTGGACTATGTCATCGCCATCGGCGCTGATAGCTTCAGCGACGCCATGCATTGGTTGCGGTGCGACGAGGGCGTCGGCAGCCAATATGTGCGTGATTGACGCATCTGCAGGAGGCGCTCTCACGCCGCAGCTTTGACATCAGCCTCGATAGCTGATTTGCGGGTGCGTCAGCTCCAGCCGTGGCAGTGGGAGCAGCTGCTTTTTGGGCAGAGCAAAACGTGGGTCGCTGGCCTCTAAAATCAAGAGCGCCTTTCACATTCGGAGGAAAGGCAGTTGTGCTGAGATCTGATTAGCAAGGTTATCCACCATGCTGCCTTCGCAGAAGATCGATCTGATCTGAAGATACTAGCGTACGTAAGGTCTTGTAAAGCGCTCGTGTTTCCAGCAGGTTCCACACTCGCAACATGGTTTCCAGTGCATCCAGAGGTTTGCTGATGAAATCCTTGGCTCCCAGCGCCAGGGCGCGCAAGCGCGTGTCGCGCGTGGCGTCGGCGGTGAGCACGAGGATCGGCAGGTATTCACCGCCGGGGATGCGCCGGTTGAGTTGCTCCAATACTGCAAACCCGTCGAACTCCGGCATGTGCAAATCGAGAATGACCAGATCAGGCTCGAAGCTGTTGAATAGATCCAGAGTGCGCAAGGGCTGTGTACTGCTCAAGACGTTGGTCAAGCCTTCGCGCGCAAGCAACTGCTCCACCAGGTCCAGATTCGGACGTTGATCGTCGATGATCAAAATGCGCAGGTCAATGTTCACATGGGCTCCGGAAAGCATTTGTCGAGGTGGGCGAGAAACGCGGGTACGTTGATTGGTTTGGTCAATACGGCCGTCGCTCCGGCTTCTTGCAAGGCCTGACGGGTGAGGTCGCTGGCGTCGGCGGTAATCATCAATACCGGTGTATTTTGAGTGATCGCAGACCGGCGCAGGCGCTGCAGCACCTTCAGCCCGTCGAGGTCCGGCAGTGAAACATCCAGCAGAATCAGCTGTGGTGCATGCTGTGCGGCCAGGTCCAGCCCCAATTGGCCTTGCATGCTCGAAAGCAATTTTATCCCCGGCCTGCGCTGCAGCAACGTCTCGATCAGCGCCAGGCTGGATAGATTGTCTTCAATGCACAACACGTTGCCCTGAATGTCGGGGGCGACGATGTCAGGAGCTAGCGATAGGGTGTGGGCGACTGCTGCGGCGGCGCTGGGAGGTTCCAGCAAGCGCACGAATGGCAGCTCTATCGTGAATCGGGAGCCTGAGCCGTATTGGCTCTGCGCCGTCAAACTGCCCTTCATCATTTCCAGCAGGCTTTTACTTAGCGCCAGGCCAAGCCCACTACCTTCCACGCTCGGATCGGCGTTCAGTCGCTCAAATGGCTTGAACAGTTGACCCAAGTGATCCGCCGCAATGCCGTTGCCGGTATCGCAGACTGCCACAGTGATTCGCTGCTGCGTCACGTTGATCTCAATACTCACGTGTCCTTGAGGGCGGTTGTACTTGATGGCATTTGACAGCAGGTTCAGCAGCACTTGGGTCAGGCGCTGTCGATCAGCGACGATCCCGATGTCGGCGGCCAGCGTTGGCAGCGGCGTCAATTGAATGCCGGCATCGGTGGCCATGGGGGACACCAGCGACAGTGCTTCTTGCAGTGCGATGGCCAAGGCGATTGGCTCGATGTTCAACGGCAATCGTCCCGCTTCGATCTTGGCAATGTCCAGAACCTCGTTGATCAGCGTCAGCAGGTGTTGGCCTGCACGTAGAATGTGACCGACCTGCGCCGTTTGCCCAGCAGGCGAGTCCATGTCCAGCAGTTGTGCAAAGCCCAGAATAGAATTGAGTGGGGTACGCAGTTCGTGGCTCATGCGCGACAGGAACTCACTTTTGGCACGGCTGGCGCGTTCGGCTTCCTCGCGGGCTGTGCTCAAGGCAATTTCGGCCGCACGGCGGTCGGTAATGTCGCGTGTGATTTTCGAAAAGCCTCGCAAGGCGCCGGCGCCATCGTACTGCGCGGTAATCACAACACTGGCCCAGAAGCGCGTGCCGTCCTGGCGGCAGCGCCAGCCTTCTTCCATATAATGGCCATTGCGGGTGGCCTCGCTCAGTGCCATATCAGGGTGTTGTGGGCACTCTTGCGGCAGGTAGAACACCGAGAAGTGCTGGCCGATGATTTCCTGTTCGGTGTAGCCCTTGATCCGTTCGGCGCCGGCGTTCCAACTGGTGACGTGACCCGCTGTATCTAGGGCGAAAATCCCGTAGTCCTTCACCCCATCGATAATCAGCCGCAGGCGCTCCTCGTTTTCGCGCAACGCGCGTTCGCGCTCGGCCAGCAGGGCCCCGGCTTCTACCAGGCGCGTGCCCAGTTGACCAATCTCGTCTTTTTCCGGCGGCTGCGGCCGCAGGGGTTGGCCGAGGGCCAGACGCTGCGCATTGCCTTGGACGTTCTGCACCCGCGCAACAATGCCCTTGGACAGAAACAGCACCGCGACGATTGCACCAAATAGTCCGCAGATGGCGGCCAGCCAGGTGGACAGTAACAACCGTTGGCGAGTCTCTGATGCCGCGGCCGTACGCTCGGCCAGCAACGAGTCCTCGAGCGTGAGCATGGCGCTGATGTGTCGACGCAACTCATCAAGGATGTGTTTGTTGCTGACCAAGATGTTGGTAATCGACTCAGGGCTCGTCGCCGGGTCACCAAGCATGTCCTCCAGTCCATCGATTTTGTTGTTGATCAGCGGCCTGATTGCCGTCAGTTGCTCACGCACTCGCTGATCGCGCACGTTGCGGTCGAGCCGGCGCAGGGCTGATTCAATCTGGGGCTTGGCGTTCAAGTATCCAGGTAGGAAATCCTCACTGCGTGTCAACAGGTAACCGCGCACACTGGCGGCGGCTTCGGCGAGCAGGGTGTGCACGGCCTGTATGTCACCTTGTACCCGCAGTACCCTGCGTACGTCTTCTTCCGCGCGAGCGGTCTGTCGTTCGGTGTTGTAGATCAGCACCAGGGACAAAAGCAGCACCACCAGGGGCAGGGAAATCACCACCAGCGCCTTGCCGCGCAAGGGTAGGTCAGTCCAACGCCTGGCGTAGAACACGTTCATGATTGTGTCACCAGGCCTAATGCGATGCCACGGACCGCGGCTTGGGTTCGATCGGCCGCACCGAGCTTGCCGATGACCCGTTCAACGTGGGCCTTGGCCGTACCGGTGGTAATCCCCAGGTTTTCTCCGATTTTGCGGTTGCTCATGCCGTTCGCCACCAGTGCGAGCACTTGGCGCTCCCGTGGGGTGAGGTTTTCAGTCGGAACAGCGCCGCTGGCGTTGCGCTCGGTCATGCGTCGTAACAGTCGGGCACTGACTGCACTATTGAGGACCTCTTCACCGGCAGCTACCCGTTGCAACGCATCGATCACCTCGTCACGGCTGGCGTCTTTGAGCAGGTAACCCACCGCGCCGGCATTCATGGCCGCTTCCAGATGATCGGGGCTGTCGTCCATGGTGAAAACCACTACTTTGAGGGCTGGCAGACGCTGTTGCAGCAGACGTGCCGCTCCCAGGCCATTGAGAATCGGCATTCGAATATCGAGAATGACGATATCCGGCAGTAACTGCTCGCACAATTCAACCGCTTGCTGGCCATCGCGGGCCTGGCCGACCACATCGAATTGCGGATGGCCGGCCAGCAGGGCGACGAAACCGGTGCGCGTGACTTCATGATCGTCCGCCAGCACCAGACGCAAGATATGGCTCATTGAGAGGCTCCATCAAGGTCCGCAGGCACGCGGGCGTGCAGTTGCGTACCGCCGTCGATCGCGCTGACGCAGGTGAGGCGGCCGCCGAGCAGGCTGGCGCGTTCATGCATGGTGGCAAGGCCCAAATGCTGAGCATCATGGCCGTCGGGCATTTGGCCTGCACAGAAGCCTTTACCATTGTCTTCTACTTGCAGTGAGGCCAGGCCATTGTGCAGTTCCAGTGTCAGTCGGACGTGGCTGGCCTGTGCATGCTTGAGAATGTTGTTGATCGCCTCCTGGCCAATCCTGAACAAGGCGATTTCTACCTGGCTGGGCATCCGCGCCTCGCTGCGCCTGCTCCACTGTACGCTGACTCCGGCTTCGCGCAGGCGATCGGCTTCTTTGTCGAGCGCCTTGGATAAACCGAAATCATCCAGCACCGTTGGGCGTAGGCCTGCGATCAGCTGTCGACCTTCACCCACAGAGTGCTGGGCCAAGGTCAGAATCGCCTGCAAGTCCGCTGCCAGTGTGTCAGGCAGCGTCGGGCAGCGGCCAGCAAAACCTTGCAGGCGCTGATGCAATCCGGCCAGGGTTTGAGCCAGGCCATCATGAAGGTCGTAGGCTACGCGTTTGCGTTCGTCTTCCTGTGCGCGAAACAACCGATTGACCAAGTCCGACAGCGTGCGATCTCTCGCCATGAGCGTCTTCAATAGCCGATCATTCTCAAGGTGCGCGGCCAGCAGCGTGGCGAGCAACTGCAGTGATTCGCTGTCATCATCAGCCGGCGCGCGCAGGGACACGCTGTTGGCCAGGAGCAGAGCGCCAAAGGCAGCGCCGTCGCTGCCGCGCAACGGTACCTGCAACATACTGGGCAGGCCATCCGCTGCAAGCTCTTGCCAGCACGGCGCTTTCAAGCTGCGGTTGACGACAGCGGCCAGGTTGAGCAGCCGGGCAGGATGGCCATGCCGGGCGGTGGTACTGATGCCTCCCTCGTTGTCCCATTCCAGCAGCACCCCATAGTCCATCGCAAGGAAGGCGCATGCCCGCACCAGCACGCGTTCGCGCATGGCATCCGGAGTTAGTTGGGTCAACTCTTGGCCGGTATCGACCAAAAGCCGCAGACGCGCTGAACGGCTCTCCGATTGGCGATAGTGAGCGCGGATGGCCAAGGCACTACCGGGATCGTGGGGTGGGTTTTGCATGCTTCAGCTCCGGTGTTACAGGCCTGCGGGCGTAGGGGGCTTATTAAACCTTGCTGGACATGTCGAGCGCCATCTGCCAAATGGCATAGGCAAATGACGCCGGTTGGCCGATGTCGGGTGGCAGGCAAGTTGGCAAAGTGGGCTCAACGAACACCACTGGAGTATCGCAATGAAATTTAAAACTGCATCGATCGCCCTGATTTTCGCCTTGAGCGCACCGTTTGTTCAGGCTGCCGAGACGGCACCCTATGTCTACCGTGATACTGCGCAAGCGCCTGCGAATGTGAAAGACCGAGAGATTGCCGGTTTGTTTGACCGTTGGAACAGCACATTGCAGACCGGTAACGTACAAAAAGTGGTCGACTTGTATGCGCCGGGCGCCGTGTTGCAGCCAACCGTGTCCAACCAGGTACGCACTACGCCAGCGCAGATCAAAGACTACTTTGAACATTTCATGGCGCTCAAGCCTGTTGGGCAGATCAACTACCGCGAGATCCGCCAGTTGGGCAGCAACGTGGCCATGGACAGTGGTGTGTACACGTTCACCCTGACCGAGGCGGACGGTAAGATCCGTCACGTGCAGGCACGCTACACTTTCGTCTACGAGCAGGTCGGGGGGCAGTGGAAGATTCTCAACCATCACTCTTCGGCCATGCCGGAAGTACGGGTGAAACACGCCAAGCATTAAAGCTTTATAAAAGTGTCCACTACCCTCGCGGGGGTGGACATTGATTCACAAGAGTTCGAACACTTGCGGCAACCGTTCCGCCGCGACCGCAATGCGCAACGCTATTGCGCCGAAGAATAGGGTATGGAGTTCGGCATTTTCGACAACACCGTCGCGCGGTTTGACGGCCGGGGCAAACACGTTCTGTTGGTAGATCACGTCTAGCAGAACAGCGAACGGCTTTGGTTCTAGTTCAACGTGCGTGGTCTGCCCGTACCGAGCTCATGAACGCCTGCGTGGCCGACGACTGGATTCGATGCCGACGAGTGATCAAACCGTACGGTGGCAAGCGAGCTTCGAACTTGATCGGCAAAACAGCTAACAAGTCCCGACCGGGATAATCCTCAACCACCGAAACCGGCGTCACACCGAGCATGTCGGTTTTTTGGATCAATGAAAGCAAGGTCATGATTGATGTGGTTTCGACGATGCTGCTGGGGATGTCGACCCGGGCGTAGTGGAACACCTGATTGTGATTGCGTGCATCGGGCTCGGATGTTGTTGCAACACCCAGGAAATGCTCTGCAATTCGGCCCAACTCAGGTGCGTCGCTTTCGCCAAAGGATGCTGTGCCCCCGAAATCACGCACAAAGCCTCTTCGCCGAGGTTGTCGAAGAGCAATTCTTCGGCGCGGGCACCGGCTGGAATTGTCCCAGCACGATGTCCAACTGATCCTGCAGCAGCGCCTGCACGAGCACGTCGCTGGTGTCGACCTGAATGCTCATGGACAACCGTGGGTGGCTTTGTTTCAACGTGGCGATGGTGCGGGTCAGCAGGCCCGAAGCCAGCGCCGGGATAGCGCCGACTGCCACCCGGCCGATGTTGCCGGATTCGAGCGCCACCAGTTCTTCGCGCATACCGCTGAGTTCAGTGAAGACCACGCACGCGGAGTAAATGACGGTTTCTCCGAACCGGGTGGAGGTGTGCGAGGCGATGGCACACGGCGGACCGTATCCAGCGACGTCCGATTCGCGGGGGACGTCGGTGGGTTCGCTGGCCGTTGATCGCTTTCTGGCGTCGGTGTGTTTTCAGAATTATTCCGGATGCGTTGTTGCCTCAGGCATTGCAGAACACTAATCCGCTTGGGATTCGACGGTTAGCGGATGGAGAGATGAGTGACTAAGCCTGCTCATAAAGACGGGTTTGGGTTACGGAGGCTTAAAAGTCGTTTATGTCTTGAATGACAAGGTGCCGTTTGCTGTTTGCTGGAGAGCTTCCAACTACTCGTTTTCTGGAGGGAAGCGCCCACGCTTCGCCAGTATTCGCGAACTGGAACTCCGTTCCCGCGTTGTTGCTGCTTGACGAGTCTATCTCGGCACTGGACGGTGCTTGGGCCGAAATTCAATATTCCCAGTCGCTACGCCGTGACCCCGGACCCACGCCTGTCAAGGAGACTTCACTGCTCGGCAAAAAGACTGATATTTCAGATAGAATTCAGGATTTAAGCCTGAAGCTACTGAGTTCCGTTCACTCGCCATGCGACATCAGTGACGCCGTTCTTTTCAGCATGAGGCTTTGAAACCATCTTCATTGGTGAACGGTCTGGCTGCGGATTGGGGGCAATGCCTACATTGCAGTCGGTCCTGTGCCGCGCTTGTCGCACATTGCCGCCAGTTGACACGTTACCTCAAACCTATCGCTTGCTTAATGCGCCTGGACGATAGTGTCCAGGCGCTGGCGATAGATCACGTTGCGGTCATCGATTGCGTGTGAGGCCGGCACACCTGCTAATGGACTTTCAAACAGTTGGACATACAGTCGATCGCTTTGCTGTCAGGCCTGTCATCGATGAAAAAGCCATCTCGATTTGGCATTTTTATGGCGGCCAAGGTTGCTGCATCGACAGTCGCATTAGCGTCAAGCAGTTTGTTGACGTGCAAGACGTAACCGGTTACCGCGTACACTTGGTCATTGGTTAGCGACTGGGGAGACTGGAAAGGCATTGCCCTACGGATGTAGTCAAAGAGGGTCGTCGCATAAGGCCAATAACTGCCTACCGTCTTAAGTGGTTTGTCAGTGGTGAGGGACCCATACCTCCTGCCAATGCCGGGCCAATGCCGCCTTCGAGTTTTAGACCATGACAGGCGAGGCAGTTATTCATATAAACCTTTTCACCGTCCGCTACCGTGGCGCTTCCCGGTGGCAACGCTTTCCCGTCGGGTGCCACGTCGATGTTCCAACTGGCGATCTGTGCGTCCGTAGCGCTTGTGCCTAACCCGTACTTGGGTTGGGCGGCGACACAGGTTAATGTGCAGGCGCAAAACAATCCCAGCAGGAACGAACCCTTTTTAAGCCCGTCCATTGGTCACCTCCCCACTGCTGGACACGCGCCACGGTTGCACCGAGTTGTTGTGATAGAAAGAGACCTTGCCGCGTTCATCGATCAACTGTTCCAGCATCGGTTGCACATACCCGGTCTCGTCGATGGCGCGGCTCATGATCATCAACTCTTGGCCTTTCCATTCGAAAGGGGCCCTGAAGGCGGTCAGTGCCTTGGTCAGAATAGGCTCCTGTAACCTGGCTTGCGTCCAGTTGTCGCCGCCATCGATGGAAACGTCAACGCGGGTAATTTTGCCGTGTCCGCTCCAGGCGATGCCACGCATCTCATGCAGACCCTTGCGCGTCAGTTTCTGGGTGCCTGAGGGGTAGGTGACCAGCGATTTGCATTCCATAACAAAGGAAAACTTCCGGGCTTTGCCATCGGCCATCAAGTCGGTGTATTTGGCGGTTTCTTCCCGGCTGTAGGCGGGCGCGTCGGTGACGTGAAGTCGGCGCAGCCATTTGATGTGAGTATTGCCCTCGTAGCCGGGTACAAACAGGCGCAGCGGGTAGCCCTGTTCCGGCCTTAGGCGCTCGCCGTTCTGGCTGTAGACGACCATCACATCGTCTAGGCATTTCTCGATGGGAATGCTGCGAGTCATTGCCGCGCCGTCCGCCCCTTCGGCGATGATCCACTTGGCTTGCGGCTTCAGCCCGGTTTCATCCAGCAAAGTTTTCAGGGTAACACCCGTCCACTCAGCGCAACTCACCAGGCCGCTCACTTCGGCTGCGGTTTTACCCCAGGGTGGTAGAAACGATGGATTGCCCGAACACTCCATGAAGTGCACCCGTGACACGGCGGGGAATTGGCGTATCTCATCCACGGTAAAGATCAAGGCTGTTTCGGTGAGGCCATGGATCACCAACCGGTGTTCCGCCGGATCGATTTGCGGGACGCCCGCGTGGTGGCGCTCATAGAACAGGCCGTTCGGCGTAATGATGCCGTCCAGTTCTTGAAGTGGGGAGGTGCTGTAGGCGGACATCGTGTCCTTCAGGCCGGGATATAGATTCCTGACGGCTTTGGTTTCGAACGTTGAAGGTTTGCCGTAAGGGCTCGCCGTGGGAGCGCCAAGACTGCGGGTCCATTGCGGGACTTCAAGGGGCAGGTTCGAATCAAGAGGGACGCTATTGGTCGTCTCGGCGTTGATGAGGGCGCTATCACCCAGAGCAAAGGCGGCAGTGCCGATAACGGCCCCGCTTTTTATCAGGAAATCCCTGCGAGCCAACGATGTCCGAGGCGCGTCTTGCTTGGTGGGGACCATGGATTTTTTTGTCATTGTTTTTCCCTCTGGTTCTTTGTCGGGATGGACCCAACGGCAAGTCAGTAGACTGATCGGTCGGTCTGTAGCTAGCCTAGAACGAAAAACGCGCGTGGTCCAGTCACAAGGACAACCATCGGTGATGGGCCGTGAATGAGGAGGAGGTCGAAGGATGCGGCGCATTTGAAGCGCCGCTGATCATAGTCAAGCCAGGCGTGGCTCAACCTTCAGTCCGGGCAGGAGGGTGTCGCAAAAGAACGTCGCGATGGATTCCGGAGAGCGCGGGCCACCGGGCTTGATCCACAGATAGCTGTAGTGGTGGATGCCAAGAATAGCCTTCACCGACAACGAGTCAGATGTACGGAAGGTCCCCTCGCTCACGCCAGCCTTGAGGATTTGCGACCAGAGCTTTTCATATTGGCGGTGCAGGTCGAGTAACTCGGTCTGGCGCTCGCCAATGACGGAATACACTTCTCGAAAACACACCGTCATTTCGGCCAGGTGGGTGACAATCGTGCGCATCACGATGGCCGAGAATTGGCGAAATTTATCTTCTGCAGGCTGGTCGCTCTCGCACAGGGGCGTACCTTCTGCGATGAGCACCCGCAAATACCGGCTGGTGATTTCGAACAGTAACTCTTCCTTGCTGCCAATGTGGTAATACAGCGCGCCTCGAGCCAGGCCAGTGGCTTTTTCCAACTCAGCCATGCCGGTCGCGTGAAACCCGCGCGTCGAGAACAGCTGCGCAGCGATCTTCAGTATCCGCTCTTTAGTGCTTGTTTCAGCAGGTTCGGCAGCGACGACGGCGTTCTTTTTTCCCATGGGTCAATTCCAAGCGGTTGAGCGTCAATCATACCCATGCGTACGCGTTGAAGGATACAGACGGGAGAAGCTCATCCCATAGTCGCAGGAAGATAGCTGTATTGACCGATCGGTACAGAGGCGTTTAACGTGTTTTTAAGGGCGCGGTGGCGTCAAGAGTTCTGAGAGCCTGCCTAGGCATTGGGATCGACCATGACAATAAGCAACCCCGTAACGAAGGCTTCCAGCTCTTCAGCCTCGGCAACATTGATCGCGATGATCTGTTTCGCCATGCTCGCCTTTGCCGCGAACTCCTTGCTGTGCCGCCTGGCGCTTAAGCACACCGACATTGATGCTGCGAGTTTCAGCGTTGTCCGACTGGCCAGCGGGGCCTTGGTGTTATGGCTCATGTGTGCCTTGAGGCGGACCTCAACCATAGGCAAAGGCAGTTGGCAGGGGGCCGCTGCCTTGTTCGTTTACGTCTTCGCTTTTTCCTTCGCGTACCGTCATTTGGAGACCGGGACGGGGGCATTGCTGCTGTTTGGCGCGGTTCAGCTGAGCATGGTTCTGTACGGCATGTTCAAAGGCGAGCGGATGCACACGCGGGCAATCGTTGGGTTTGTATTGGCAATTGCTGGCTTGGTCTGTCTGCTGCTTCCAGGCGCAGCCGCCCCTGACCCCGTTAGCGCACTCACGATGCTGTTATCGGGGGTGGCATGGGGGATCTATTCACTGCTTGGCAAAACTGTCGCCGATCCGCTGGCAACCACAGCCGGCAATTTCCTGCGCTCGATTCCCCTGGTCTTGATTGCAAGTTTGCCGTTTCTCTCAGCGCTGCGTTGGGATCTGCTGGGGATATTTTATGCGGTTCTTTCCGGCGCGCTGGCGTCGGGCGTGGGCTACGCGGTCTGGTACGTCGCGGTGCGTAATCTTGCAGCGCTTCAAGCCGCGACGGTGCAATTGAGCGTGCCCATCCTGGCTTCGCTGGCTGGTATCATTTTTCTGGGGGAAAGCCTAAGCGTAAGGATGGTGTTGGCATCCGTCGCTGTGCTGGGGGGGATTGCGTTGGTGCTGAGCGGCAAACAGCACGGCTAGTTGTCACCGGATGACGATGCTGAGGAAAATCACTGCTGCTTTTAACCTGATGAGTAGTTGTTCGATTGGCTATGGGCCGAGCTCATGAGGTTGGATCATTCTCTTGGCCCTTGATGCCCTTCAAAGACAAGTCCAGAATTAAGCCTTTTCCTGCTTTGGCAAGAAAAGAAATTCTTTAGATTTAAATGGGGCGGTAACAAGCGATATGATTAATGGGGGCGGGATCGGAAAGCGCTAAGGCTTCTCAGCAGCCAGAAAACCCCAACGCCGCTCAGTATTTTGGTACCAAGGCAGTACTGCGGGACTAGCCAATCGCTTAACCAGGGCGTATTACCGCCCTGGCGCTTCAAAAGAGTGGCAGTCAAGCAGAGATTTCGGCTAGCCACTGATCCACCGTGCGAGGTGTTAAGGCCAATTGAAGTTGAGCGCTGGTATTACCTGTAATGGCATTCGCAGAAGCATTTGCTTGAGCTACATAGGCGGCAACAACTCCAGCTGCAGCATCTGCTCCGAACAGGGGCGCAATCATGTCGCCGAAGGCCTGCGGCTCCACGCTGCTGAACGCTACCGGACGTTTCAGGTACCGTTCGAAGCCTTCAGCGAGCTGTTCTCCAGTGATCGCTGGCGATTGACCTACACCGACCAAGCCTGTAACCGTGGTGTCGGTGAACAGTTTTTCCGCGACCTCAGCAACATCCAGATGTGAACACCAGGACACAGGGTAGTCCGCTCGGATGGGGTATCGAAGAACGCCTTCTGATTTAACAGCATCCAAGACGAGAGGATTGAGTAGATTCTCAAAAAATAATCGTGGCGCCACTACTGCAAATGACACACCTGATTCTTGTACACCTCGAATCAGTTCCGCGATAGCACTGCTCGGTGGATTTTGTAGCGGGGAGGCAGGGTTATCCACTACCCAGCCACTGGTTGAGATGATTACTCTGTCAGGCTTAGTTTGTTTGATCGCTTCTGCAATATTTTGTGCATGAATGAAGCGTTCTGCCTCAGCCGCTACAGGCAGATGAATGAAAACACCCTTGGCCTCTTTGTAAGCCACAATTAGCGAGGCTACCGATGTATTGTCAACCTTAACGCAAGGCATACCTTTGACAGAGTCCGTGTTGCGAGCAGCAGCTATCGCATTATGGCCGGAATGAATCAGGCGTTTTAGAAGCGGGGCACCTTGTGCTCCGTTGGCGCCATGGACAATATAGCGACTCATTTACTTACCTCGTTGCGATTTGATAGCGAGAAACCAAGATCTATTACCACGGTTGGTTACGTCAAATGCACTATTGGAAGATTCTTTAGCATGAAGCAAAAAAATAGTCCTTGCTGTGGTGTCGCTCGTTTTCTTGCCCTGCTTGAGGGGCCATGGGCCACCTTGATCGTGAGAGAGTTACTGGGCGGACCATTGCGTTTTACCCAACTAAAACAAGCTTTGCCGGGTATTAGCGCTCATACATTGACGCACCGTTTAAAAGGCTTCGAACGCCACAAATTAGTTACACGTACTGCATACGCAGAAACGCCTCCTCGGGTCATGTATGAGCTCACTCCTCTGGGGCAAGAGTTACGTGACGTGTTAGAGGCAATGCGCAGGTGGGGGGACTTGGTTCCGGATGAAATTTCTCTCGAAAATGATCCTGAGCACGCGCCTGCTGATACTGAGACGGCGATACCAAGGCGGTCGCTGAAGAGGTGATAGGCAAATATAGTGGCCGTCGTGACTTCTTTGGATCTCAGCGTTTGCTCTGCCCCTTAAACTGTTCGCGAACAGGGCTCGGCCTAAACGCTATCGTTGTTCATGTATAATCCGGTTGGCCGGATTCACTCATTATTCAAAATATGGGGCGGTGTAAGTGCCACTATGGCTAGGTCCTAGCGCACCAGGGCATTTGTCAATATCTACACCCAGAATCCCTTTTTGGACGAGCTCAGGTGGGGTTCTCCTGCAGATCCGTATATCTGTCTTGTGGAGGCGGAGGCCGGACAGCCTTAGCAATACGTCAAGGCAAAAGTCTAGGGCTTGTCTGAAGAGCCGGCCCACAAACATCTTTCGATGCAGGCCAGTGTGACCATGACCTTAACGCTGCTGGCCAGTTCGGCGTAGCGCGTACAGATCCGACGTTCTTCCTTGAGCAAACTGAACAATTGCTCAATAGCGTTACGTTTTTTGTACTGAGGCCCCTCACACAGCCGAGGTATGCCTGGACCGGGTTTATTATGCATCTTGCGCTGAGGAATCACCGACTGCATGCCGTAGCGGGCATTGCCAAATATCGAGGTGGGCGTACGCATGGCGATCCACCCCGTGCGCTGCTTGGCTTGCCGCGCATCCTGTCTACCGCCGAAGATGCCCAGTGGTTGCTGGACGCTGCCCCCAGCGCCGCCAATGGCCTGACGTTCTGCACCGGCTCTTATGGCGTGCGTGAAGACAATGACCTGGTGGCGATGGCCAAGCACTTCGCGCCGTTCATCTACTTCACACACCTGCGCTCAACCCGCCGTGAGGCCGACCCGCGCAGCTTCCACGAAGCTCATCATCTGGGGGGCGATGTCGACATGGTCGGGGTCATTGGTGCCCTGGTGGCGGAAGAGCGCAGGCGGGAACGTGAAGGGGCCCCACGCTTGCCGTTGCGTCCTGACCATGGGCAATCAACTGCTCGACGACCAGCACCGTAAAAGCAACCCGGGCTATTCGCTGATCGGTGGCCTCAAGGGGCTGGCAGAGATTCGCGGCGTCGAGTTGGCCATGCGGCAACAGTTGAACTGATCGCTCAGGCCTGAACGGGCGGTAAGCGCGAGCGTTTACTGCCCGTCCTACCGGGCGGCGATGATTTTTTCCGGCTCCAATGCCGGTACGTTGATTGGCTTGGTCAATACGGCCGTCGCTCCGGCTTCTTGCAAGGCCAGGCGAGTGAGGTCGCTGGCGTCGACGGTAATCATAAACACGGGCCTATTTTGAGTGATCGCAGATCGGCAGAGGCGCCTCAAGAACGCCGGCATATCGGAGCTCTCGCCACGAACGTAAAAAGGTCGAAATGTTGTTTGTCCACTTCAAGCGCATCCTGAAATTGGATCGTATGCCGCTACGAGGCATGAGTGGCGCGACGGGTGAATTCACGCTGGCAGGTGCGGCGCAGAACCTGCGACGGCAGGTCGACAACCGTAATCTCTCGGCACTGTTCGGCTACCGCCTGGGTGGGCATCGTTTCAGCTTGGGTCACATGCATTCCACGGGGGACACGGCGACGCCGTACATATCCGGGACCGAATTGATGGGCATGAGCGAACTGACCATGAGTTCGGACTTTCTCAATGCCAAGGAACGCACCTGGCAAGCGATCTACGACTACGACTTCGCGGCGGCCGGCGTGCCAGGCTTCAAGAGCCGGTTGCGTTATGTACGCGGCGACAATATCGAGCTGGTGGCCTTCAATGCCAAAGATCGCAAGGAACGCGAGTTCCAGATGGAGCTGGCGGCGCAGCCTTTCGCGATGAAAACCAGACCCGCTTCCTGGTGCTCTACACCTTGCCGATCTGGTAAGCGCCGCTCTATGAGCGGCTGTCAGTCCTGATACACCTTCTTCAGCAAGCGCAGCAGTTCTTCACGTTCCCGACCGTCCAAGGCGGCAGTGGAGTCGAGGTCGCTCTGTGCGGCGATTTCCTTGAGCTTCTTGAGTAGGGTCTCGCCGGTCTTGCTGAGGAAGATCCCATAAGAGCGCTTGTCCGGCTTGCAGCGCACCCGTACCGCCAGGGCGCGGCTTTCCAGCTTGTTCAGCAACGGCACCACCTGGGGTGGCTCGATGGCCAGGGCCCGGGCCAGATCGGCCTGCATCAGGCCGGGGTTCTGGTCGATGATCGCCAGGGCCGAGAATTGCGCAGGGCGCAGGTCGTGGGCCGAGAGCCGACCGATCAGGTTCTGGAACAGCTTGAGCTGGGCGCGACGCATGGCATAACCGATCAGCTCGTCCAGGGCCGAATCCAGCGGCGCCTGCACCTCGCTGCCCTCGGAAAGCACCTCACTCACGTCGGCGATGTTGGACGGCTTGGCCATTGAAAGTGGAGTCCTTGCGCAAATGAAGTTAAGAAAGCTATCTAGTTTGCCGAGGTTATCGGCCGATGGCTACCATCACCTCCCGGCCGTGTCTAATCTCTAGGGTGGCGAGGGGCTCAAATGCTCGGCTTCCACGGTCGAGCGTCTATCGATACGCGCCATGGTATAGGCACACACCCCAAGTACTGCAGGGCATAGGGCTAAAATCGCGAAGCTCTTCACCACGGGCATGCCGCTGTTGAGCACATAGGCGCCGAGTAATGGTCCGCACACCGAACCGATCTTGCCCATCGAGGCCGCCCACCCCGCGCCGTTGCCGCGAATGGCGCTGGGATAGAAAATCCCGGCGATGCTGGTGATGCCATAGTGGCTGCCCTTGACAAAAATCGCCCCGATCAGGCTCAGCACAATGAAGGCGTTGCCCTGTAGGTCGCCGATACCCAGGGCCAGCAGGAAGGGGAGCGACAATAGCGGATAGATCATCACCGCATAAGGCCCCCGGGTGTCGACAACGCGCATCAGTATCAGCCCGGCCATGGCTCCACTGAACGAGGCGAAGGAGCTCACCCAGGAGGCGGTCGCCCGGTCGAAGCCCGCATACTGGTAAACCAGCGGGCTCCACGACGCGAGAAAGTACATGGCCATGGAACTGGCGCCGAAGCCGATCCAGATCATGGGGGTGATCCATTTGAGTTTGCCGATGAACAGCTGTCCGACGCGAAATGGCTGGTCGCCGATATCGATTTCATCGGCAAGAAAGTACCGGTCCCCGGGGCGTATCTCTATGCCCGGATCCAGACGCTTGAGGATCCGCTCCACGGCTTCTGGATGCTTGTGCTTGCTGACCAGAAACCGTACCGATTCCGGCAGGGTGAAAAACAACAGCACGCTGGAGAGCAAGGTCGCGATGCCGCCCAGGGCGAACACGCTGGCCCAGCCATAGTGAGGCGCGATCCATACGGTCAAGGGGCCGGCGACGGCGCCGCCGAGGCTGAAACCGACCATGATGATAGTGATCACGCTTGCGCGGTAGCGCTTGGGCACAAACTCGATATTCAAGGCCCAGCACAGCGGCAGCATGGCACCCAGGGCGAAGCCGTTGAGAAATCGCAACACCAGCAACGAGGTGTAGCTGTCGGCGAGGGTAAACAGCAAGGTCATCAGGCCGAAGGCGGCGGTGGACAGGATGATGGTCGGACGGCGGCCGATCCGGTCACCGAGGTAACCGAAAAAGAATCCACCCAACATCATGCCGAACAAGCCAATTGAAAAAATATTGCCCAGCTGCAACTTGCTCAGTCCGATCTCGTCGGCCATATAGGCGGCGGTATGGGACAGCATCAGCAGGTCAAACCCGTCGAGAAAGGTGATCAGCACGGACACGCAGATGATCACGTAGTTGAAGCTCGACAGTTTGCGCCCCTCTATCAAGGCGGCGACATCGATGGCGCGTGACGCAATCATGGGTATTCTCCACACAATAAGAGGTAAGCGGACAGGTCCCGGCGTGCCGGGCTCACCACAATTTCCAGCTGTAAGCGACGATCAGGCGGTTCTCATCGAGCTGCTGGGTCAGGCCATCGCCGGATCGATAAGTGACGTTGCGCCAGCGCAGGTTCAGCCCCTCCAGCGTTCCGCTCTGGATCACGTAGGTCAGGTCGGTATCGCGTTCCCACTCACTGCCGTCGCTGACCGTACTGGTGCGGATATCGCTGCCTTTCACATAGCGCGTCATGAATGTCAGGCCGGGTACGCCGAGCGCGGCGAAGTCATATTCGTAACGCAGTTGCCAGGACTTCTCGTTGGCTTTGGTAAAGGTGTTGTAGGTGACAAGGTTCGCCACGAAAGGAGTGCCGGTGTCGATCACCGGAAAGACGCTGTCACCCGACAGGCGCTGGAACGCGGCGGAGAATCGCTGGGCCCCGACGGTCAGGGTGAGTATGCCGTTGAAGTTGCGGTTGTCGATCTTCCCGGCCTTACCGGTGCCGATGTCAGTGCTGTCGAAATAGCGCAGGTCCGAACGCAGGCTCAGGCCTTGTCCCAAGGGCAATACATGAACCAGCCCGGCGAACTGCTGGCGGTAAATGTCCTGCAGCTCACCTTGGTGGTAGCGCAGGGTCAGGTTCTTGCCAATCGCGTAGTCGCCGCCGAGCAAGTCCAGATGATCGCTGCCCTGGCCGGCGTAGCTGATGTCGTCATTGCTGGATGAATCACGGCCATTGGCTTCGGTCAGTCTCGCTGCGGTGACGGTCAGGTTGTCGATTTCGCTCGACGTCAGGTAAGCACCGGTGAACGTCGAGGGCAGCAAGCGGGTATCGCTGTAATACGCCAGCGGATGGATCGGCATCAAGGTGCCCACATTGAGCTGGGACTGCGACAGGCGCATTTTTGCGGTCAGTCCCAGTTCGCTGTAATCATCCACCGGCTGGTTGCTGTCGGGCCCATAGGGCAACAGCCCGGTGCCGCGTCGACCCGCGCCGGAATCGAGCTTGATGCCCAGTTCAGCCAGGGCGTCGAGGCCGAATCCAACGGTGCCTTCGGTGTAGCCAGATTGAAGTTCGGCGAAGAAACCCTGAGTCCATTCCTCGGCCTTGGCCTGTGGCGCGCCACTCTGGCGGAAGTCTCGATTCAAATAAAAGTTGCGCGTGGTCAACGTCGCGCTGCTGTCCTTGAGGAAGTCTGCCTGGGCGCTGGCGAAGTGGCAGCAGAGCAGCAGTGCGGTGACGAAGGGTAGCTTCCTGTTCATTTTTTATTGGTCTCAGGATAAGGATGAAGATTATTCAGGACGAGTTTTTCCTGACCGCGTCGGTGACGACGCGGTGTGGCCTGTGTTGGCCTGTGTGGGTCAGGTGCTGCGGATCAGAGGATGCCGGTCACGTTTGTACAGGTGAGGGCAGAGGTTTCTCTGCAAGGTCGTGACGGGTCAGATGCCCGATGGCGAATGCGCAGGCGGCCAGTATGGCCGGGCAGGCAGCCAGGACCAGGAAGCTCTTGACCACGGGCATGCCGCTGTTGAGTACGTATGCACCCAGCAATGGGCCGAGGATCGAGCCGATCTTGGCGATGGATGTGGCCCAGCCAGCGCCATTGGCGCGGATGGCGCTGGGGTAGAAGACCCCGGCAATGCTGAGGATGCCGTAGTGGGAGCCTTTGACGAACACGGCGCCGATCAGGCTCAGCATGAGAAACGCGGTGCCCTGCATGCCGGTGATGCCCAATACCAGCAAGAAAGGCAACGCCAAAAGCGGGTAGATCATCACCATGTAGGGCCCGCGAGTATCGACGAATCGCATCATCGCCAAGCCCGCCATCGCGCCGCTGAACGAGGCAATGGAGCTGACCCACGAAGCGGTCGCACGATCAAATCCTGCGTACTGATAAACCAATGGGCTCCAGGAGGCGAGGAAGTACATGGCCATGGAACTGGCGGAGTAACCCAGCCAGATCATCGGCGTGAGCCATTTCAAGCGGCCGATGAACAGCTGGCTGACGCGAAATTCCTTGCCGCCGATATCCGGCTCGTCCAGCAGGACGAATCGGTCGCCAGGCCGCAGATCCAGGCTTGGGTCCATGCGCTTGAGAATCGCCGCGATTTTACTCGGGTCTTTGCGCTTGCTAGCCAGAAAACGCACCGATTCGGGCAGGGTGAAAAACAGCAACACGCTCGCTACCATGGTCAGCGCGCCGCCGAACACGAACACCCCCTGCCAGCCGATATGCGGCGCCAGCCAGACGGTCAGGGGGCCGGCCATCGCGCTGCCGAGACTGAATCCGACCATGATGATGGTCACCACCGTAGAGCGATAACGCTTGGGTACGAACTCGATGTTCAAGGCCCAGCACAACGGCAGCATGGCGCCCAGCGCAAAGCCGTTGAAAAAGCGCAGGACCATCAGCGATTCATAGCTGTTGGCCACGGCAAACAGCAAGGTCAATAGACCAAATGAGCAGGTCGAAAAAATAATGGTGGGGCGTCGGCCGATGCGGTCACCCAGGTAGCCGAAGAAGAATCCGCCGAGCATCATCCCCAGCAGGCCGATGGAGAAAATCTCGCCCAGCTGGATCTTGTCCAGGCCGACTTCGTCGGCAATATAGGAAGCGGTGTGCGACAGCACCAGCAGATCGAAGCCATCGAGGAAGGTGATCAGGACCGAGACCAGAATCACCACATAGTTGAAGCGCGACAGTTTGCGGCCCTCTATGAGCGCCGCCACATCCAGGGTGCGGGACTGTGACATGTACGTTCTCCACTGCATTCTTATTGTTGTTGGAGTGGCGCCCCCGTCTGCACGGTGGGCGCGTCAAACCGCTTGAAACCTATTCCAGGTTGAACGCCAGCCGCTCGCGCAACGCTTGGGACGGTATGTCACTCACCCTGCCGCCGGGGCCGGCGAGGTCCAGCGCATGGGCCGCAGCGGCGCCCATGGCGATACAGGGGCCCATAACGCGGACACTCGACAGCGCGGCCGCATCGGCGTCGATGCAGCGACCGGCAACCACCAGGTTATCGCTGCCCTCGGGCAGCATGCTACGCAGCGGAACACTGTGGATGTGATCGTCATCAAAGGGTTCCCATTGATAGCCGCTGGTGTTGCCATGCAATTCCACCGGCCAGGAGGTGCGCGCTACCGCGTCCGGGAACATCGTCGCAGCGCGCACTTCGTCGGTGGTCAGGTGATGATGACCGACAATCCAGCGGGTCTGGCGAATACCTGGCAGTGCGTATGCCCGCACCTTGGCCTTGCCGTAGGCCGCGGGGTATTCCGACTGGAGGAAGTTGATCACTTGATCCACTTGCTGGCGCCCGGCGATCGCGACGTGGGAGGCGGCGATCGGATCCAGGGGCGTTTCTATATGAGTCATGTTGAACGCTGCCGTGCCGCGTCCGGGGAACTGAAAGAACAGGCCGTCGTCGCGTTCTATACCGTAGCTTTTGGCCTGTTGCTTGATCCGTTCGGTGAACTGCGCACGCGTGGGCAGGTGGGCTTCATCGATATGCTCAAGGACGAACATCTGGGTGCCGTAGATGGGCGTGTCCGGCTCTCGGCAGGCAAATCCGGCGTTCCAGGCCAGCGCCGCATCGCCGCTGGCGTCGATAAAGCCGTTGGCCGCCACGCGCACATCGCCGTAGCGGGTGGCCAGTTCGACTTCCTGGACCCGCGGACCTTCGCGCACTACATCGCGCAGCACCGCACCGAGGATCACCGTGATGCCGGCGTCGAGAACCTTTTGGCCAATCCAGCGACCCAGGGCGACTTCGTCGTAATAAACCACGGTGGTCAAGGGACCGACGGTGTGGTGCAAATCTCCCGAGGCGCCCAGGTCGCGCAGAATGCCGTCGGCAATGCCGTGGGTCAGCAGCTGGCGGTTCGGGCCGTTGGAAAACAACCCGCAAAAGGTCCCGATGATCGAGCCGACCGCCTGACCGCCGAGCATCGGCAACGCATCGAACAGCACCACGCGCTTGCCGAGCGCAGCGGCTTCCAGAGCGGCGGAAATACCCGAGATGCCAGCGCCGGCGATACATACGTCAGCCTGCAGGCGTTGGGCGGTGGGAGCGCTGGTACGGCGTACCGTGCGAATTACATGAGCCATAAAACTACCTTCGAGGTGTAAAAAAGGGCAGCCGACCCCGAGCCCGTCAGCCTGGGCCACGGAAACGGTTGTTTCGGCAAGCGGATCCGGGTTACGGCTGGTCCTGCGTTCGGTCCAGGTCCGGGTCGAGGTCGACCGGGTGTAGTGTTTCGTGCTGATCGGTACGGCGTTCACGCGGGGTCACTTCGACGGTCCCGGCGTCGGCATCGACGCGCACCCAGTCCCCGGTACGGATCCGGTACAGCGGGTTTTCATCGAAGTCAGTGATGGCCGGTGCATGTACGACCACCGCGCCAAGGCCCATCTTCGCGGTCATTTCGTTGAACAACATGGCACCGGGCGCCACACCGGCAAGGCGCGCGATATGGAACTGCGAGGACCAGCCGGACGAACCCTTGGCGCCGGGAAATACCAGGACTTTGCCGGCGAAACTGATGCCCTTGAGTTCGTGGCGGGTCTCGATGACGGTGCCGCTGCGTGGGTCGATGCCGCCCCAGCCCGAGATGCGGTCAAGGGTCACCAGGGCTTCGCCTTCGAAACGGCCGCCGACGACTTTGCGGCCTTTGAGCATGAAGGTCTCGTTCATTTCAATACTCCTCTCCAGCGCCCTTCAATGGCTGCCTGGACGCAATCGGCCGTGGTGCCGAACCAGGCCTGGATACCCATGATCGCCGGCAGGTAATGTGCCTGTTTGGCCGAGTCGACTGCCGCCACCCGGGTGCCCTTGGGAACCACCTTGCCAATGGCCGAGCAGGTGTCTGTCATCACATGTCCACCGGCTTGCTCGATGATGCGGGTGTAGCCGGCGACGTCGGCCAATTGCTTGATCGAGGCGGCGGTAAATACCCAGAGTTCGGTATTCGGACTCAGGCGCTGGCCTTCGAGCAACTGGCAGACTTCCCAGATCTGTTCGAGGCTGTAGTGTGGGCAACCGAGCATCACAAAATCGACTTCGGCATCTCGCCCGGTGATGTTGACGTGCTCGTAGGCCCAGCGCCGTTCGGCCTCACCGAAACGCAGCGTGGCTAAAGGCCGGGCCGCCCCAAGCGCCTGTTCGCGGGTGTTCGCCTCGGGAGTCACCCCGACCAGGTGATACATCTCCACGCCGCCACTGGAAGCCGCCGCCGCGCCGAAGTGCTTGAGGCGCGCCAGGTTGGGCTGGTGGCTCACGCCCTCGATCACCGGGATGCGATCCTGCACCTGCTCACCGATCCAATAGCCGAGCAAGCCCCAGTCGGCCGTGGTGCTGATCTCGATAGCCAGCTCGATCAGGTGGGTGCCGCGGCGGTTCTCGTCGATGTGCAGGCCCCAATACGGAATCTTGCCGGTCAGCATGGCCGCGCCGGTGCTTTCCCGGCCTTCGGCATTGGTGCGGGCGCCGAGCACCGAGTTGATGTAGATCACCGCCGAAGATTCCATCCACGCGCAGTGTTCGCCTTTAACCGGCACGTTTCCGACCTGGTAGGGCGTGCAGGTGTTCAAGGGTTGCACCCCCAGGCTGCTGCTGTAGGCCTGGCCTGTTTCATAAATGCGCACCACGTCTTGCGAGATGCCCTGGCGTTCGGCGTGGCGAGGATCGATGCCCTGTTGCAAGTGGCTGCTGAACACCTTGACCTTGGGAATCTCGACCACCTCGGCGCTGTCGAGGTTGAACTCGCTGAACACTGCGTCCATACCGCCCTGGCGGTCGGCGTACTGGCGCAAAAAGGGCGTGGTGGCACCGATGGTGCCGGCCACATTGCGCGTATCCACCAGGCATTGCGCATCCAGGGCCTGCCCATAACGCACCAGCAGGTCCATGGCTTTTTGCACCGCCGGGCCTTGATCGCCGGCGAGCATGGCTTTCTCGTCGTCGCGCAATCTCATTACGGTTGCTCCCCGCAGACAGTGATGTCGAGCGGCTTGATCAGCACCGCGCCGTGTTCCATGGAGGACACGTTGTTGCGGTAGATATCCAGCCAGCCGCCACCGAACTGCGGCGCCAAAGGTTTCCAGCGGGCCCGGCGCGCATCCATTTCATTGGGGCTGATGGCGGCGTCGAGGGTGTTCAGATCCAGGTCGATGTCGATGATGTCGCCGTCTTTCACCAGCGCCAGCGGACCCCCGACGGCGGCCTCCGGGGACACCTCGGCCACCACCAGGCCTTTGCAGACCAGCCCCGAGAGATGGCCGTCGGTCAGCATCGCCACATGGTCGCCCAGCCCGGCCCCGTCAATGGCGAACACGACTTTCGAAGCGCCGCCGCCCATGGCCGGGCCACCGCGTACACCGGCACCGCGCATGACCACCACGTGTCCGGGTTTTATGCGCCCGTCCTGCAACGCTTCGATGGCGTCGGCGGAGCGTTCGAAACAGATCGCGGGGCCCTTGAACCGGCGCATCTTGCTCGGGTCGATGCCGTATTTGATGATGCCGGCCTGGGGCGCGATATTGCCGCGCAGCATCACGATCGCCGGCAGGGTGGCGAAAGGCTTGTCCAGCGGGCGGATCACCTCGTCGTCGCTGATGGTGACCCCCTCCAGGTTTTGCCTCAGGGTCTTGCCGGTGACGGTCAGCACATCGCCATGGAGCAGCGGCTCCAGGCGCTTGAGCAGGCCACGACCACCGCCCGCGGCTTCCATTTGCTCGATGCTGTGTTCGCCCACGGGCCGCACGCCGACCAGCACCGGCACTTGTTTGCCCAGCTCCCTGAAGAGCTGGTAGACGTCCACGTCGATCCCGCCTTCGGCGGCCACTGCTTGCATGTGTTTGATGGTATTGACCGAGCCTCCGGCGGCAAGAATGGTCGCCACTGCATTGGCGAAGGCGCCGGGGGTCAGGATATCGCGGGGTTTGAGATCTTCCTCGACCATTTCCACAATGCGTCTGCCGGCCTGGTGCACGAAATCGAACATCTGCGGGCTGTTGGCGGCGATGGGGGAACTGCCGGGCAAGGCCATGCCCAACGCTTCACACACCAGGTGCATGGAATTGGCGGTGCCCATGCCCGAGCAGACGCCCGGCCCCTTGATGGCATTGCGGGCCATGCCGACCAGTTCCTCGACCGGGAGTTTGCCGGTGACCACGTGCATGGAGCTGATGAACACATCTTCGATGTCGACGTGCTGGCCATTGTATTCGCCGCTGGGCTGATACCCGCACACCACGATCAACGTCGGAATATTCAGCCGGGCGGCGGCCATCAATTGGCCGGGGACTGTTTTGTCGCAGGAAGCCAGGCAGATCATGCCATCGAGTTGGGCACCCTCGACCGCCACTTCGATATCGTTGGTGATGAGGTCGCGGGCAGCCAGCATATAGGCGCCCCCCGCGCCGGCGCCGGTGATGAAGTCACTGGGCGCGGCGGTGCGGATTTCGAAGGGCAGGGCGCCGGCATCGCGTATCGATTGCTTGATTTTGGCGGCGATGCCATCCAGGTGACTGAAGCAGATCGCCAGGTTCGACGACGAGTTGACGATCGCGATCTTCGGCTTTTCCAGCTCGCTCTCGTCAATCCCCAGGGCACGCCATTGGGCGGCACGCACAGCCCACAGATAGGAACCGTAGGGGAAATTACTGCGCAACGTCTTGGGCATGATTCGCTCCGTTATTTTTATAAGTAGGCAATCCAGTTGATCACTTGAGCGATCTTGTGCCGAGTCTAGGCTTCGACCTAGAATCCGAAAACCTTATTTTACTTATAGATAAAATCCAAAATATGGATATCAAAGACGTCGACCTCAATCTGCTGAAAGTCTTCGATGCGTTGCGCAAAAAGCAAAGCGTGACCCTGGCGGGCGATCTCATGGGGCTCAGCCAGCCGGCCATGAGCTTCGCCTTGTCCAAGTTGCGCACGTTGTTCGACGACCCGTTGTTCATCCGAACCTCCCGTGGCATGCAACCCACCGCCAGGGCCCTGCAGATCGCCGAGCCGGTGCAGCGGATCCTGGAAATGGTCAGCAGCGAAGTGTTGCCGTCCACCGGGTTTGTCGCCGAGCACTCCGAGCGACAGTTGGTGCTGTGCATGTCGGACATCGGCGAAATGGTGTTCCTGCCCCGGCTGATGCGCATGCTCGACCGAGAAGCGCCGCAGTTGCGGATTCGCACCCTGGCCTTGTCCTCCGAACAGTTGGAAGAGGGCCTGGATGCTGGCGAGGTAGACGCGGCGATCGGTTATTTCCCGCGCCTGCTCAACACCTCCATCCGCCATCGGGCGCTCTACAGCCACTCGTTTGTCTGCATCGTGCGCCGTGATCACCCAACCATCGGCGACAGCATGAGTGCCGAGCAATACCAGAGCGCGGTGCACGTCGCGGTCCAGGCCGACGGGCGCGGCATGGGTGTGCTGGACCGGCAGCTGGCAACGCATGGCATCACGCGACAGGTGCGTTTCAGCCTGCCGCGATTCATGGGTGTGCCGTTCCTGGTGGCCGAGTCCGACATGATCGCCACGGTACCCCTGGCCGTCGGGCGGCGCTTTGCCGAAATCACCGATGTCCGCCTGGTCCCGCTGCCCTGGGATATCTGCGGCTACGACATCCACCTCTACTGGCACACGCGCTTTCATCACGACCCGGCCAGTCGCTGGTTGCGGCAGTCATTCATCGAACTGCTCAGTGATTTCTCTCCCGCTGAACACATCTAATTTGCTTAATTTAATTAACAGTTAATTGACATAACTATTTTTGCCGGTTAGTTTTTGTTCATCTTCAAACGAACAATAAGAGAGCAACCGTCATGAGCAACTACGAAGGCCGCTGGACCACCGTCAAGGTCGAGATCGAGCAAGGCATCGCCTGGGTCATTCTCAACCGCCCGGAAAAACGCAATGCCATGAGCCCGACCCTGAACCGCGAAATGATCGACGTACTGGAGACCCTGGAACAGGATCCGGACGCCGGGGTGCTGGTGCTGACCGGTGCGGGCGAGGCTTGGACCGCCGGCATGGACCTCAAGGAATACTTTCGCGAAGTGGATGCCGGCCCGGAAATCCTCCAGGAAAAAATCCGCCGCGAAGCCTCGCAATGGCAGTGGAAATTGCTGCGCATGTACGCCAAGCCGACGATCGCCATGGTCAATGGCTGGTGCTTCGGTGGTGGCTTCAGCCCGCTGGTGGCGTGCGACTTGGCTATCTGCGCCGATGAGGCGACCTTCGGCCTCTCGGAAATCAACTGGGGCATCCCACCGGGTAACCTGGTGAGCAAGGCCATGGCCGACACCGTGGGCCATCGCCAATCGCTGTACTACATCATGACTGGCAAGACCTTTGGCGGGCAGAAAGCCGCTGAAATGGGCCTGGTCAACGAAAGCGTGCCGCTGGCCCAATTGCGCGAAGTGACCATCGAACTGGCGCGCAATCTGCTGGAGAAAAACCCGGTGGTGCTGCGTGCCGCCAAGCATGGCTTCAAGCGTTGCCGCGAACTGACCTGGGAGCAGAACGAGGATTACCTCTACGCCAAGCTCGATCAGTCACGCCTGCTCGACACCGAAGGCGGCCGCGAGCAGGGCATGAAGCAGTTCCTTGACGACAAGAGCATCAAGCCTGGCTTGCAGGCGTATAAACGCTGAAGAGCGCGGCCGCCTGGCCGCGCCGCTGGACCCTGCTTGAACGTATTCCCGATAAAGACAATAAAGAGGAATCACCATGCTGGACGTGCCCCTGTTGATCGGCGGCCAGTCGTGCCCCGCACGCGACGGCCGAACCTTCGAGCGTCGCAACCCGGTGACCGGTGAAGTGGTCTCGCGGGTCGCCGCCGCTACCCTGGAAGATGCCGACGCCGCCGTGGCCGCTGCCCAGGCCGCGTTCCCCGCCTGGGCAGCGCTGGCGCCCAACGAACGCCGCACTCGGCTGCTCAAGGCAGCCGAGCAGTTACAGGCGCGCAGCGATGAATTTATCGCGGCCGCCGGCGAGACCGGCGCCATGGCCAACTGGTATGGCTTTAACGTGCGCCTGGCGGCCAACATTCTGCGCGAAGCGGCGTCGATGACCACCCAGATCACCGGCGATGTCATCCCTTCCGATGTGCCCGGCAGTTTCGCCATGGCCCTGCGTCAGCCCTGCGGCGTGGTGCTGGGCATTGCGCCGTGGAATGCCCCGGTGATCCTCGCCACCCGCGCCATTGCCATGCCGCTCGCGTGCGGCAATACCGTGGTGCTCAAGGCCTCGGAGCTGAGCCCGGCAGTGCACCGCCTGATCGGCCAGGTCTTGCAGGACGCCGGTCTGGGCGATGGCGTGGTCAACGTCATCAGCAACGCTCCGGCGGATGCAGCGGCGATTGTCGAACGGCTGATCGCCAACCCGGCCGTGCGCCGGGTCAACTTCACCGGCTCGACCCATGTCGGGCGGATTGTCGGCGAACTCTCGGCACGTCACCTTAAGCCAGCCCTGCTCGAGTTAGGCGGCAAGGCGCCGTTGCTGGTACTCGACGACGCCGACCTCGACGCTGCAGTCGCGGCGGCGGCCTTTGGTGCGTATTTCAACCAGGGCCAGATTTGCATGTCGACCGAACGCCTGATTGTCGATGCCAAGGTCGCCGATGCATTCACCGCCAAGCTGGCGGCCAAAGTAGCGACCCTGCGTGCGGGCGACCCTGGCGCGGCGGATTCGATACTCGGTTCGCTGGTGGACGCCAGCGCCGGTACGCGCATCAAAGCCTTGATCGACGATGCCCTGGCCAAGGGTGCACGGTTGGTAGTGGGCGGCCAACTGGACGGCAGCATCCTGCAGCCGACCCTGATCGATGGCGTCACCGAACACATGCGCTTGTACCGCGAAGAGTCCTTCGGCCCGGTGGCGGTGCTGCTGCGCGGCGACGGGGATGAAGCATTGCTGCGCCTGGCCAACGACTCGGAGTTCGGCCTGTCGGCGGCGATCTTCAGCCGTGACACCGGGCGCGCACTGGCCCTGGCGCAGCGGGTGGAGTCGGGCATTTGCCATATCAACGGCCCGACCGTGCATGACGAGGCGCAGATGCCGTTTGGCGGGGTCAAGTCCAGCGGCTACGGCAGCTTTGGCGGCAAAGCCTCGATCGAGCACTTCACGCAATTGCGCTGGGTGACCTTGCAGAACGGGCCACGGCATTACCCGATCTGAGCCGCCGCCGCGACATAACAATAACAAGGCGGCAGTGATCCGCCTTGCTGGAGGACATCCTTGTGAGTTCCGAATTTCGACCGCAACCCCAGCCCGCTCCGCGATACCGCGAGGTCTCCATCGGCCACGCCCCGGTGTCGGTCACTGAAGAACAGGGCGTGCTGCATATGCGCTCCCTGGAACCCCTGGCCGAGTTGCCGGGGCGCTTGCTCGATCGTCTGGTGCATTGGGCCCAGGTGCGGCCCGAGCAGACGTTTATCGCGGCCCGCCAGGCCGGCGGTGATTGGCGTCGCGTCAGCTACCGCGAGATGCTCGACAGTGTGCGCGCGATTGCCCAGGGTTTGCTGAGTTACGGACTGTCGGCGCACAAGCCGCTGGCCTTGCTGTCGGGCAACGACATCGAGCATTTGCAGGTGGCCCTTGGGGCCATGTACGCCGGTATTCCTTACTGCCCGGTGTCGCCGGCCTATTCGTTGTTGTCCCAGGATTTTGCCAAGCTGCGGCATGTGTGCGACCTGCTGCAACCGGGGTTGGTGTTTGTCAGCGACGCAACGGCTTTCCAGCGCGCAATCGAGGCGGTGTTGCCGGCCGAGACGCCGCTGATCAGCGTGCGCGGCCAGTTGCTTGGGCGCACGCAGGTCGGCTTTGCGAGCCTGTTGCAAACGCCCGCTGGCGCGCAGGCCGAAGCGGCTTTCAACGCCACCGGTCCCGACAGTATCGCCAAGTTTCTCTTCACCTCAGGGTCGACTAAATTACCCAAGGCGGTGGTCACCACCCAGCGCATGCTCTGCGCCAACCAGCAAATGCTGTTGCAGACGTTTCCGGTGTTTGGCGAGGAGCCGCCGGTGCTGGTGGACTGGTTGCCGTGGAACCACACGTTTGGCGGCAGCCACAACGTCGGCATCGTGCTCTACAACGGTGGCACCTTTTACCTCGACGATGGCAAACCCACTGTGCAGGGGATTGCCGAGACGTTGCGCAATCTCAAGGAAATTTCGCCCACCGCCTACCTGACGGTGCCCAAGGGCTGGGAAGAGTTGGTCAACGCCCTGGAACAGGACGCCGAGTTGCGCGAACGGTTTTTTGCGCGAATGAAATTGTTCTTCTTCGCCGCCGCTGGCTTGTCGCAGAGTATCTGGGATCGCCTCGACCGTGTGGCCGAACTGCATTGCGGCGAACGCATCCGCATGATGGCCGGGCTGGGCATGACCGAAGCCGCACCGTCCTGCACGTTCACCACCGGGCCGTTGTCGATGGCCGGTTATATCGGCTTGCCAGCGCCGGGCTGCGAGGTGCGCCTGGTGCCGGTGGACGGCAAATTCGAAGGGCGTTTTCGCGGCCCGCATATCATGCCAGGGTACTGGCGGGCGCCCGAGCAAACCGCCGAGGTGTTCGACGAGCAGGGCTTCTACTGCTCGGGTGACGCGATCAAGCTCGCTGACCCCCAGCAGCCGCAATTGGGCCTGATGTTCGACGGGCGAATTGCCGAGGATTTCAAGCTGTCCTCCGGGGTGTTTGTCAGTGTCGGGCCGTTGCGCAATCGCGCCGTGCTCGACGGCTCGCCCTATGTGCAGGATCTGGTGGTTGCCGCGCCCGACCGCGAATGCCTGGGCGCGTTGGTGTTCCCCAGGCTCTACGAATGTCGTCGGCTGGCGGGTTTGAACGCCGATGCCAGCGACGCTGAAGTGCTCGGCAGCGTGCCGGTACGCCAGTGGTTCGGCGACTGGTTGCAGCGCCTCAATCGCGAGGCCACGGGCAATGCCAGTCGCCTGGAATGGATTGCCTTGCTCGACGAGCCGGCGTCCATCGACCGTGGCGAAATCACCGACAAAGGCTCGATCAACCAGCGCGCAGTGCTGCAATGGCGTGCGGCCAAGGTCGAGGCGCTGTATCGCGGTGAGGAGCCCACGATTCTGCGTGCCGGGCCCAAGCCTTGAGCCGCGCCGGGCAGTATTCGGCGTTTGCCGATGCGGCGATTTTCGCGGCGGTGCGCACCCCTTGGGTCGACCTCGGGGGCGCGTTGTCCCAGGTGTCGCCTATCGATTTGGGGATCAAGGTTGGCCGTGAAGTACTGGCCCGGGCCGGCATCGACCCACAGTCGGTGGACAGCGTACTGGCCGGTTCCATGGCCCAGGCCAGCTTTGATGCCTACTTGCTGCCACGGCATATCGGCCTGTACAGCGGTGTGGCGCAAGCGGTCCCGGCACTGGGGGTGCAGCGCATCTGCGCCACCGGTTTCGAGCTGTTGCGCCAAGCCGCTGAACAGGTGCGCGACGAGGTGGAGCTGGCCCTGTGCGTGGCCAGTGAATCCATGTCGCGCAACCCGATTGCTGCCTACACCCATCGTGATGGGTTTCGACTCGGTGGCGAGGTGCAATTCAAGGATTTTCTTTGGGAGGCCCTGTACGACCCGGCCCCGGGCCTGGACATGATCGCCACCGCCGACAACCTGGCGCGCCGTTATGGCCTGAGCCGCAAGGCCGTGGATCGCCACGCCTGCGACAGCCACCAGCGCGCCTTGCAGGCGCAGCGTGATGGCGCGTGGGCTGAAGAAATCGTGACGGTCGATAACCAGGTGTTCGAGCTTGAGGGGTATCAGCCCAGAGGCATCAGCCTGGCACGTCGGGCCAGCGCCGTCAGTGAGGACAGCCACCCACGGCCCACCGATCTTGCGGCCCTGGCACGCTTGCGCGCCGTGCATCCAGGCGGCGTGCAAACCGCCGGCAACAGTTGCGCAGTGGTCGATGGCGCAGCGGCGGCGCTGGTGGGGCGTGCCTCGGCCTGCACGCGTGCGCCCCTGGCCCGGCTGCTGGCCAGCGCGGTGGTCGGTGTGGCCCCCGAATTCATGGGCATCGGCCCGGCGTCGGCGATCCGTCTGCTGCTGCAACGCAGCGGGTTGAACCTGGGCGACATTGGCCGCTTCGAGATCAACGAGGCCCAGGCCGCCCAGGTGCTCGCAGTGGCCCATGAACTGGAGCTGGACAGCACCCGCCTCAACGTCCAGGGCGGCTCGCTGGCGCTGGGGCATCCACTGGCCGCCACCGGCCTGCGCCTGGTGATGACCCTGGCTCGACAACTGCGTCAGCACAACCTGCGCTACGGGATTGCCGCGGCGTGTGTGGGCGGCGGGCAGGGCATGGCGTTGCTGATCGAGAATCCTGTCTACCGCGCTTGATGGTTTTTTTAGTCGATGAGGTGTCCCGATGTGGAGCTATGAGGCGCCGCTGCGCGATATGCAATTTGTCCTTGAACACTGGTTGCAGGCGCCAGGCACCTGGCAGTGCAACCCGGCGTTCGAAGCCCTCGACCTGCCGCTGGCGGCACAGGTGCTGGAGGAGGCGGCACGCTTCAGCCAGAGCGTGCTGGCGCCGTTGAACAGCCAGGGTGATCGCCAGGGCTGTCGCTGGCAGGCTGGCCAGGTCAGCACCCCCGACGGCTTTGTCGAGGCCTATCGGGCCTATGTCAAGGGTGGCTGGCCGGCACTGGCCTGCACCGAGGCACTGGGCGGGCAGGGCTTGCCGCAACTGCTCGACGCGGCATTGCAAGAAATGCTCTACGCCAGCAACCATGCCTGGGCCATGTACACCGGCATTGCTCACGGCGCCTACCTGTGCCTCAAGACTCACGCCGCCCCCTGGTTGCAGGCGCGCTACCTGCCCGACATTGTCAGTGGCCAGGCCTTGCCCACCATGTGCCTGACCGAGTCCCAGGCCGGCAGCGATGTCGGTTTGCTGCGCTGTCGCGCTGAACCCCAGGCAGATGGCAGTTATCGCTTGAGCGGCAGCAAGCTGTTTATTTCAGGCGGCGAGCACGACCTCACGGTCAACATCCTGCACCTGGTGCTGGCGCGCCTGCCCGATGCGCCGCCGGGCAGTCGTGGCATTTCACTGTTCCTGGTGCCCAAGCAACTCGACGATGGCCAGGCCAATGGCGTGCGGTGCGATGGCATCGAACACAAGATGGGGATCAAGGGCAGCGCCACCTGCTCCCTGGTGTTCGACGCCGCCCAAGGTTGGCTGGTCGGCGACGCCAATCGCGGTCTGGCGGCGATGTTTGTGATGATGAATTCGGCGCGCCTGCATGTCGGTCTGCAAGGCCTCGGGCATGTCGAGGCGGCTTGGCAGAACGCCCGGCAGTACGCCGCCGAGCGCGTGCAAATGCGTGCGCCGTCAAGGCCGCAAGAAGTGGTGGCCCAGGCCGCTGATCCAATCCGCTACCACCCGGCCATGCGCCGCGTGTTGCTGGAGCTGCGCACCACCAGCGAGGGCATGCGCGCTATTGGCTATTGGGCGGCGCACCTGCTTGATCAGGCCGAGCATGATCAGGAACCGTCGGCCGCCCAGTTGGCGCCGTTGCTGACACCGATCATCAAGGCGTTTTTCACCGAACAGGGCTTTCGCCAGGCCAGCAATGCGCTGCAGGTGTTTGGCGGTTACGGCTACGTCGCTGAGTTCGCCATCGAACAAACCCTGCGGGACAGTCGCATCGCGATGATCTACGAGGGCAGTAATGAGATCCAGGCCAATGACTTGTTGCTGCGCAAAGTGCTGGGGGATGAGGGCCGCGCCTTTGGCCTGCTGCTGGCCGAGCTGCGCGCCGAGGCTGCGCAGGGCGGCCAGTACGGCGAATGCGCAGGGTTCGCCCGCGCGTTGGGCAGCCTGTGCGATTCACTGGCCAATGTGGTGAGCGCCATACGTGAACATGCGCACGAAGACAGTGAATACCCCTATCGGGCGGCACCGGATTTTCTCCAGCTGTGTGGCGTGGCGTTGCTGGCCTTTGCCTGGGCGCGCGCGGCGCGGGTGTCGAGGGCATTGCCTGAAGAGGATCCATTGCGTGCCGCCAAGCTGCAAAGCGCCGGGTTCTTTTTCGATTACCTGCCGTCCCGGCTGGCGCAGCACCTGGGCGCCATAGACGGCGCACGCGCAGCGCTGGCGTTCATCTGACGGCGCCCAGGTGCTTGCGGTACTATGGCAACCCACGTTTTCTGGAAGTTGCCTGGATGAGTAAGCCTGGTCAATTGGTGCTGGTTGCACTGCGCAAGATGATTGCCAGCGGAGAGTTGGTGGCGGGGGAGCGCCTTATGGAGATTCCTACGGCGCAACTGTTCGGGGTGTCGCGCATGCCCGTGCGCATGGCGTTCCGAACCCTTGAACAAGAAGGGCTGCTGGTGCCGTTTGGCGGGCGCGGCTATCAAGTGCGTTCGGTCAGCCCCAGCGATATCGCCGGTGCCGTCGAAGTGCGCGGCGTGCTCGAAGGCCTGGCGGCGCGTCAGGCCGCCGAACAGGGGTTGTCCGCCGAGGCGCGTGCGACGCTGGAGCGCTGCCTGGTGGAAGGTGATCAATTGTTCGAAAAGGGCTACGTCACCGAGGACGACCTTGAGGTCTATCACGACCTGAACATGCGCTTTCACCAGGTCATCGTCGAAGGCAGCCACAACCCGGCAATCGCCGATGCGCTGGCACGCAATGATCACCTGCCATTCGCGTCGGTGACCGCGCTGGCGATAGATCGCGAGGACATGGCCCGCGAGTACCGGCGCTTCAACTATGCCCACATGCAACACCATTCGGTCTTCGACGCGTTGGTCAGTCGCCAGGGCGCGCGGGCTGAAGCGATCATGCGTGAGCATGCCAACGCGACCCTGCGCTACGCCGAAATCTTCAGCGCAGCCACCGCCGACGCGCGCATGAAGGTGATCTTGCCCGCGTCGTGACGCGGTTCAGATATCAAGCACCAGCAAGGGCGTTTTCGAGCGCGAGCAGCAGGGTGTGAATTGGTCATTCAGGGCTTGTTCCTGCTCGGTGAGGAACAGGTCGCGGTGTTCCGGTATGCCTTCCAGTACACGGGTCAGGCAGGTGCCGCAAATCCCTTGTTCGCAGGACACGGCAATCTCGATGCCGTGGCTTTCCAGGACCTGCACCACGCTTTTGTCGGCGGGAATCTCGAAGACCTGGCCGCTACTGCTGACTTTCACCGAAAACCCGCCGTCGAGGCTGCTGTCCACCGGCGCCGCCGCGAAGTATTCGCGGTGCAGGCAGTTCTCCTGCCAGCCCAGCGCCCGCGCACTGTCGAGTACATGCTGCATGAACCCACCCGGGCCGCAGACGTAAAGGTGCATGTCGCCGGCCGGCGTCGCCAGCACCTGGGCGGCATTCAGCGCCGTTTCGGGTTGCTCGTCGAAATGCAGGAAGACCCGTTCGGCAAACGCGGAATCCTTGAGGCGCTGCACAAACGCCGCACGCTCACTGGCGCGGGCGCAGTAATGCAGTTCGAAGTCGGCGCCCGTCTGGGCCAGGCGTTCGGCCATGCACAGGATCGGGGTGATGCCGATGCCGCCGGCAAACAGCAAGCTGCGCCGTGCTTCGTGGGCCAGGTGGAACAGGTTGCGCGGTTCGCTGATGGTCAGGCGAGTGCCCGCGTGCACCTGTGCGTGCAGACTGTTGGAACCGCCCCGTGAGGCGGGGTCTTTGAGCACGCCGATCAGGTAGCGATGCCGTTCCTCCGGGTGATTGCACAGGGAATACTGGCGGATCAGCCCGTCCGGCAGGTGCACGTCAATATGCGCACCGGCACTGAAGGGCGGCAGCGGGTTGCCATCGACGCTGGCCAGTTCATAGCTGCAAATGTCCTGGGCTTCAGTGGTGCGGGACGTCACTACGACCTCAATCATGTCGGTTCTCCAGCGCGTTCCCGGGCGATCAGGCGCTCGAGAATCTTGCGCGACTGCACGCCGCCGGCATCGATATTCAACTTGAGCAGGTTGCGCGTCGGGTGGGCCAGCAAGTTCTGTTGTTGGCGTTCGAGCATCTCCAGGTCTTCGCTGAAAATCTTGCCCTGGCCTTCACGAATACTGGCGGTCAACGCCTCATCCTGCGGGTTGAAGTTGCGCGCCATGCCCCAGAAGTACCAGATCGAGGTATCGGTTTGCGGCGTGATGAAGTCGACCACGATGCTCGCGGCCTTGTGTTCGGGCGCGGCGTTATAGCCGCCCTTGCCAGCATGGGCCACGCCGACTTCGATCAGTACATGGCTGGGTGGGGTGAAGCGGCAGATCTGCCAGCGGTCCACTGGTACGTCATCGGCCAGGTTGTTGCCGCGCAAAGCCATGCGCCAGAACGGCGGGGCCATGATGTTTTCCATATGCCGGGCGGTGACTACTTCGTCACCTTGCACCGTAGTGACCGGCGGCGCTTCGTCGATTTCCTTCTGGCCGATGCTGGAGGCGTGCACGTAGGTTTCGTGGGTCAGGTCCATCAGGTTATCGATCATCAAGCGGTAATCGCACTGGATATCAAACAACCCGCCGCCGTACGCCCACTCATCACTCACGGCCCATTCCAGATGGTGGATCAGCGCGGGGTCGGCCAAGGCCTGATCACCCGGCCACACCCAGATAAAGCCATAGCGCTCAACGGTGGCAAAGGTTTTGTTGCAGGGAAAGCCGCGCACCCGCTGGCCGGGCATGTCGACGGTCTTGCCATCGCCCCCCATCACCAGGCCGTGATAACCGCACACTAAGTTGCCGTTTTCGACATAACCCAGCGACAGCGGCGCGCCGCGATGCGGGCAGAAGTCCTCCACCGCCACCACGACGTCTTCCTGGCCACGATAAAACACCATTTTTTCGCCGCAGATCTGTCGGCCCAGGGGTTTTTGCGAAATTTCATCGGGGGTGCAGGCGACATACCAGGTATTTTTTGGGTACATAAGAGACCTCTAGGTAGTGCTTGTTTTTGTTTTTTAATGGATCCATTAAGCGATGACGCTTACTGCAAGTCAATCTTAGAGAATCGATTTAATCGCGATTATCACGCGATAATGTCTGTTTTTTCAACTAAGATATTTTTGAGGCTTCATAATGGATCCATTGATGTAGCTCATGTAAAAACTACCAGGGAGTCTCGGTTTTTTTTGTGCGGATGAACATCGAGGGTTTTACGCTTCAGGATGGCTGCTCTGGCGAGGCTTGGTGGTACTTCTTCAGTCGATACGCGAACTGCGCACGACTCAACCCCAGCACTCGTGCAGCCGCAGCCAGATTGCCTTCGCTCTGTTGCAACGCTTCGTCGATCAAGCGCGACTCTAGGCCTTCAATGGAGAAGCTTTGCTCCAGCCGGGTCAAGGTTTCCAGCAGGGCCGGGCGAGGCTGTGCGCTGGGGGGACTCTGGTCGATGGCGGCGAGACTACCCTTGTCGTCCAGCGAGTACAGCTCCTGTGGTATCGGTTCATTGCGAAACAGGTGGACGAGGTCGATGGCTTGACCATCCTCGCTGGCGATCAGACCGCGTTCTACCAGGTTTTGCAGTTCCCGCACGTTGCCGGGGAAGTCGTAGCGTAGCAATGCCTTTAGCGCCCGCATGGTCAGCCCGGCGGGTTTGCGCGCGTAGTCCTGGCAGAAGCGCCGCAGGAACGCGTTGACCAGTAACGGGATGTCGTCGCGTCGTTCACGCAGTGGCGGCAGGGTGATGGGGAAGACGTTCAAGCGGTAGAACAGGTCCTCGCGAAAGTCACCAGTCGCTACCGCTTTGCGCAGGTCGATATTGGTTGCCGCCACCACCCGCACATCGACCCTGATGGGGTGACCACCACCAACTCGTTCTATCTCGCGCTCCTGCAATGCCCGCAGCAGCTTTCCCTGGCCCGGCAAGCTGAGGCTGGCGACTTCATCGAGAAACAGGGTGCCGCCATGAGCCCGTTCGAAGCGCCCGGGGCGCGAATGGGTGGCACCGGTATAGGCGCCGCGTTCGACACCGAATAGCTCCGCCTCGATTAGGTTGTCCGGGATCGCGGCACAGTTGAGGGCTACGAAGGGCGCTTGATGACGCGGGCTGTACTGATGCAATTGGCGGGCAAATAGCTCCTTGCCGACCCCGGATTCACCGCTGAACAGTACCGTAGCGGGGGTAGGCGCCACACGCTGCAAGGCGAGGGTGGCGGCATTGAAGGCTGCGCTGGCTCCAATAGGTTTTGGCCCGACAGGCATTTCGCTGTCGTCATCGGGGGCAGGTGCTGGTGCTGAACGCTGCCTGGGAACGACGCTTGATGGCGAAGCGGTGAGATAACTCAAATCCTGTTCAACATCGCCCCACTGTTCGGCGGTCTTGCCGACCACTCGGCAGGTCTCGTGGCCCATGCCCCGGCATTCGGTTTCACGGAAGATCACCAGACGGCCGAACAGCCCGCTGACATAACCGATGGCATACCCCAGTTCGGTCCAGCACACCGGGTCCTGGCCGATTCCGTAGGCGGCGATGTGTTCGTCAGCCTCGCAGGAGTGATGCCAGAGGAACTCACCCTCGTAGAAGCCTGAGTCGGCGTCGAACTTGAAGTGCACGGGTTCAACCTTGGTCATGCCCTCGAGCGTATGCAGGCGGGTGCCGGCCGAGAAAATCGCTGCCGCATCGGCGTTCGGCCAACGCTCACGAATCAATCGCGCATCGCGTGCGCCAGACAGGTAGCCGGTGCGCGTAAACAGGCCACGGGTTTGTTCCAGTCCCTGGCGCTCGATGATTTCTCTGCGTAGCGCGCCGAAGGATGAACTGTGCAACAGCAGCATGCGTTGATCGTTAAGCCAGATGCGCCCGTCGACCGGGGAGAAGAACAAGCATTCGGTCAGTTCGGCCAGGGTCGGTGAGTTGCCCTCGACCAGTTGGGTGCTGTCGCCACGAGGCAAAAAATCCTTCTCTCGCCCAGCAAGATCGGCAAACAGTAATTGGGGATTATTCATTGTTCTGCCCCTGAGCACATTGAGTGATCGAAATGATTAACTGCCAGAACAGTTATTAATCATAACTTTATCATTTGAACAAGTGCCGGGCTGGCGAGGGGCATCGAAACCGTCACCCTGTCTCGGGTTGCTGCGCGTCATGTCGCGGAATAGAGCCTCCGTCAGAAAAAAATCAAGCGCTCAAGAAAGTCGGCATACGCCTTGCTCTATTGCTTGCATGACTTCACCGCTTTCAGAAGGCGGTGATGGACGATAACAAGTACAAGAGCCGGGAGGCCTAAATGTCGGTCAGTGAACCCTCTAGTTTTCTTCAAGACGCGTTGTGGTGTGATCGTGTTTTCAACGGCGACTGGATTCGTCCGTTAGGTGGTAGCAATACCGTGCATGAGCCGGCCACCGGCGAAGTGCTGACCGTCACCGGGTTGGCCGATGCGGCAGATATTGCGTTTGCCAGCCTGAATGCTGCCCGTGTTCAACCCGCTTGGGCAGCATTGGGACCACGCGAGCGCGCAGTGATTTTTCGCAAGGCCGGCGCATTGGCCGAGCAACACTTCGCCGAACTGGCGCTGTACGTCGCCAGGGAGAGTGGCGGCAGCCTGTTCAAGGGCGAGCACGAGGTTCGCGAAGCGATCGTACTGCTGCATCAGGCCGCCGCGATGTTGTCGCAGGCTCATGGTCTGGTCCTTCCGAGCGAAGCTGGTAGGTTGTCTTACGCGCGCCGGTTGCCCCATGGCGTGGTCGGTGTGATCTCGCCGTTCAACTTTCCCCTGGTACTGTCCATACGCTCGGTGGCGCCGGCGCTCGCAGCCGGCAATGCGGTGGTACTCAAGCCCGACCCGCAAACCCCGGTCAGTGGTGGTTTCATCATTGCTCGATTGTTCGAAGCAGCAGGCTTGCCCCAGGGCCTGTTGCAGGTGTTGCCGGGTGCTGCTGCGGCCGGCGAGGCCATGTGCCGTGACCCTCATGTGCGGATGATTGCGTTCACCGGCTCCACCGCTGCGGGTCGCAAGGTCGCGGAGGTGGCGGGGCGTCACTTGAAGAAAGTGGCCCTTGAGTTGGGCGGCAAGAATTCGTTGATCGTGCTCGAAGACGCCGACCTTGAGCTGGCGGCGAGCAATGCCGCCTGGGGCGCCTGGTTGCATCAGGGGCAAGTCTGCATGGCCACCGGACGCATTCTGGTCCATGAGTCGATCGCAGAAGCAATGGTCCACAGGCTGACAGAGAAGGCGCGGGCCATGACAGTCGGCAATGCCGCTCGTGGCGAAGCGGTTTTAGGGCCGTTGATTAACAAGCGACAGTTGCAGCGTGTGCATGAAATCGTCACGCAGAGTGTGAGCTCCGGAGCAACGTTGGAAGCCGGCGGCGAGTTTGAACAGCTCTTCTACCAACCTACGGTGCTTTCTGGCGTGCGCCCCGGCATGCGCGCATTCGACGATGAGATCTTCGGCCCGGTGGCCACGGTGGTGAGTTTTACCAGTGACGCAGAGGCCATCGAGTTGGCCAATCGCACCGAGTATGGCTTGGCCGCGGCGATCATCTCGCCTTCGGTTGGGCGTGCCATGGCGATAGGTGAGCGGCTCAATTGCGGCCTGCTGCACATCAACGATCAAACAGTGGCCGACGAATGCGTCAATCCATTCGGTGGGCGTGGCAGTTCAGGGAATGGCGGCAGCATTGGCGGCCCAGCCGACTGGGATGAATACACCCAATGGCAATGGGTCACGATCAAGGATACCGCCCCGCGCTACCCGTTTTGATGAGGTGAGGGCCGAGGCGTGCGATCGGCCAGGCGATGACACAAGAATAATAAGAGGACACAACATGAAACTCGACAACAAGATTGTGCTGGTAACCGGGGTTTCCTCAGGTATTGGCGCGGCCACTGCAAGCCTGTTGCGCGCTCACGGTGCTCAGGTGATTGGTGTGGACCTTAAGGCTCCGTTCATGACCCTGGACGGGTTTGTCCAGGGTGATCTGAGCAGTGCCGAGAGCATCGACCGACTGTTGGCACAGTTACCGGAAAGGATCGACAGCCTGTGCAATATCGCCGGGGTCCCGGGCACGGCAGACCCGCAATTGCTGGCGCAGGTCAACTACCTGGGCTTGCGTCACCTGAGCAGTGCACTGCTGCCGCGCATAACGGCTGGCGGCAGCATTGTCAATATCGCCTCGATCCTCGGTGCAGACTGGCCGCAACGCCTGGCGCTGCACAAGGCGTTGGCGAACATTGAAGACTTTGCGCAAGCGCAAGCCTGGCTGGCCGAACACGCAGTGCCAGACGAGACCTGCTACCAGTATTTCAAGGAAGCGCTGATCGTCTGGAACTATGTGCAGGCCCAGTCCTGGTTTCTGCAGCACTCGGTGCGTATGAACAGTGTGGCACCAGGCCCGGTGTTTACCCCGATCCTCGGCGACTTCGTGACCATGCTCGGCGAGGCCCGGACCCAGGCGGATGCTCATCGTATGAAACGCCCCGGTTATGCCGATGAGATAGCGGCGGTCATTGCGTTTCTGTGTGCCGACGAGTCGCGCTGGATCAACGGCGTCAACCTAGCCGTCGATGGTGGCCTGGCCTCGACCTACATCTAAAACCCGACCCAGAAGACAGCAGCACAAGCTGCTGCTCGAGCGTATTGGCTGATGCCATGCGTGCAAAGCCATGCCGAAAATAAAAACAAACAGGAGCGTCCATGGACAACTTCAAGAGCTTTTCTGGTTTCAAATACTGCGCATTGTTTGTGGTGTTATGCAGCACCACTGCGATGGTCGAACGGGTCGAGGCCATGCAAATGGACCTCGGCGATTCCGACTGGAAGCTGCGCTGGGACAACACCATCAAATACAGCCAGGCCTGGCGTGTGAATGGCCAGGACGATCGCTTGGTCAATGCGCCGACCGCTAATGGCCTGTTTCCCTCGATCCAAAGCCAGGGAGATAAAAATTTCAGTCGCGGCCTGGTCTCCAACCGTTTGGATCTGTTTTCCGAAATGGACCTCAGCCGGCAAAACTACGGGCTACGGGTGAGTGGCGCGGCCTGGTACGACGATATCTATAACCAAGACACCGACAGCAGTGAGCAAACGCATTTCCTCAGCGAGACGCGCAAGCTCCACGGGCGCGACGCAGAAATTCTCGACGCTTTTGTGTTCCTGCGTGGAGACCTCGGTGAAGACTCTCAGGGCGTGGCGCGTTTGGGGCGGCATAGCCTGATCTATGGAGAAAGCCTGTTCTATGGAGGAAACGGGATCGCCAATGCCCAAGGCCCAACGGATGTGGTCAAGCTGCTCAGCGTGCCGGGAACCCAGTTCAAAGAGATCCTGCGTCCGGTCAATCAGATCTCCGGGCAGTTGCAAATTAACCCGCAGTTGTCGGTGGGCGCTTACTACCAGTTTGAATGGGAACGCTCCAATCTGCCGGGCGCCGGCAGCTACCTGAGCGATACCGATGCCATCGGTTACGGCAGCGGTTCGCTGCGCGAAGTGTTTGGCAACGACACAGTGAATGGTGGCGATTTGAAACCGAATAATTCGGGGCAAGGGGGGATGCAAATCCGCTTTAAACCGACCGGGACCGAGCTGGAACTGGGCTTCTACGCTGCGCAGTATCACGACAAGACGCCGATTGGCCTGTACGCCTACCTCGATGGTGCGGCTGCGGCGGCCACCGGGCTGCCAATCCTCGGTTCTTATCGTCAGGTGTATGCCGAAGATATCAAGACGGCGGGTGTCAGTTTCTCCACGGCCTATGGCCCGTTCAACTTTGCCGGTGAGACCTCTGTGCGCTGGAATGCGCCGCTGGTGAGCAATCTGCAAGTGGTGACCCCGGGTTTGGCAGCGGACGGTGGCGACAACTCGCTATTTGCTCGGGGTAAAACCGCGCACGCCAACTTGTCGGCCATTTACCTGTTGTCACCGAACGCCTTCTGGGACGGCGGCTCGGCATTGGCCGAGCTGGCCTGGAACCGCACCTTGAGCATCACCGAGAACGCTGCGGCACTGGATTCCAACACAACCCGCGATGCAACGGCCCTGAGGGTTTTGCTGGAGCCGTCGTACTTCCAGGTTATCGACGGGGTCGACCTGACGGTGCCAATAGGTATGGGGATCGTGCTCGATGGTCGCTCTTCGGCCGTCAACAAAGCGGGCTTCGGCAATACCCACTCCGGTGACTGGAGCGTTGGGCTCAAGGCGACTTATTTGCAGCGCTGGGATGTCGGCCTGAACTACGTGAACTTCTTCGGCGCCCCGAAAGCCGGGCTTCGACAGGACGGAAACTTCAGCTACGGGCAGTCACTGGCCGACCGTGACTTCGTCTCTCTCTACTTGAAAACCTCATTCTAATAAGGTGGATTCGCCATGCAGAACAAAACAATTCTCAACACTTGCGTCCTCGCCCTGGCCCTTGCCGGCATTAGCCTGGCGCAGGCGGCAGTATCGCCTGAGCAGGCGGCACGTTTGAAAACCGAGCTGACGCCCGTTGGCGCGGAGCGCGCCGGTAATGCCGATGGCAGCATCCCGGCCTGGACCGGCGGCTACACCAAGGTCGCGCCCGGATACAAACCAGGTGACAAACGTCCCGATCCCTTTGCAGCGGAAAAGCCGCTGTATTCGATCAGCGCCTCGAATATGCAGCAGTACGCTGATCAGTTGGCCGAAGGCACCAAGCTTCTGCTGAAGAAATACCCGGACTATCGCCTGGACGTCTACCCAACCCATCGCTCGGCAGCGGCCCCGCAATGGGTGTATGACAACACCGCGAAGAATGCCGTGCGCGCGACGCTGGACGTTGAGACCGAGAAAGTCGCCAGCGCCTACGGCGGCATTCCGTTCCCGATTCCGGGCAACGGCGCGCAAGTACTGTGGAACTACCGGCTGTCCTGGCAGGGCGGCGACACCATCTATGCACCTTTCGATACCTGGCTGATGACCGCCGGCGGCAAAAAAGTCCAGGCGACTCGCGCCCAGTACACCTACCAGTTTCCCTACTACGTCGAAGGCGGCAGCCTGGAAAACTATTCCGGCAAGTACCTGCTCGGCAAGCTGCTGACCGAACTGCCCTCGTCCAAGGCTGGCGAAGGTCTGATGACCCATTGGGACCTGGATCCGGCCAACCGCGCGGCGTGGCAGTATCTGGTTGGACAGCGCCGCGTGCGTCGGGCACCGAATATTGCTTATGACACACCAGACTTTGTGACCTCCGGAGTCGGTTTCTTCGATGAGGCGTTCATGCTGTTCGGGCCGACCGATCGCTACGACCTCAAACTGATGGGCAAGAAAGAACTGATCGTCGCCTACAACAACAACCGCGCCGGTCTGGCCAAGAGCGACGATTTGGTCAAACAGAACTTCCTCAATCCCGATCTGGTGCGCTGGGAGAAACATCGGGTCTGGGTGGTCGAGGCCACGCTTAAATCCGGCAAACGCCATGTGGTGCCGCGTCGAACCTACTACGTCGACGAGGACTCCTGGCAGATCCTGATGGCCGACGGGTATGACGCTCAGGGCAAACTGGGACGCCAGATGTATTCGCTGACGCTGTTGGCACCGGACCTGCCGGCGCTCACTGCACAGGTCATGTGGGGCAGTTACAACCTCGACACCGGCGCCTACTTCCTCAACTCATCGAGCAATGACCTGGCGGTTCAGTACAAGAAAGTCGCGAAGCCTTCGGCCTCCTACTTCACGCCGGATGCCATGGCCAACGAAAACATGCGTTGAACCTGGGCGGCTGTGGCGGGCGAAAATCTCGTCCCGGTCGCTGGAAATTTTCCGAGCGGAATAAAGACATGAACATCGAAAAATTCTTAGCACGCTGCGGCCTGCGACGGGGCGCGTGTGCCCTGGCGTTGTGCCTGATGGCGAGCACGTCCGTGGGCACGCAGGCCGCAACGTTAGCGGTATTGCAGCAGCCGGCATTGCCGACCGCCAAGGCCCAACGCGCGGTAATGCTCGGGTTGGCCCGGGCCGGGGAGCGTTTGGTGGCGGTCGGAGAGCGGGGAATCGTGTTGCTCTCGGACGACTCGGGGAAAAGTTGGCGCCAGGCCAGTGTGCCGGTCAGTGTCAGCTTGACGGCGGTGCAATTCGTCGATGCCGAGCAGGGTTGGGCGGTCGGTCACCTGGGTGTCGTACTGCACAGCGGGGACAGCGGTGAAACTTGGCACAAGCAACTCGACGGTGAGGCTGCTGCCGCGCTGGCCGTGCAGGCCGCGCAGCGTGACGCCGATCAACCGGGCGGTGCCAGCCAGCTGAAACAGGCACGGCAACTGCTGGACGATGGACCGGACAAGCCGTTTCTTGACCTGTACTTCAGTGACCGGCTGCATGGCTACATTGTGGGTGCCTATAACCAGATTTACCGCACTGACGACGGAGGACGCAGTTGGCAACCGTGGATGCGCAATGTGGACAACCCCCAGGGCCTCAACCTGTATGGCATCCGGGCTTTGGGCACTGACCTGCTGCTGGTGGGGGAGCGCGGTTTGCTGTTGCGTTCGAGCGATGCCGGGGCATCCTTCAAGGCCTTGAAGTCACCGTATGAAGGCAGCTTTTTCGGCCTGCTCGGCACGAGCAGTGGCGCTTTGATTGCCTACGGGCTGCGCGGCAACGCCTGGTGGTCCGATGACCGTGGCAACAACTGGCGGCGTCTCGACACTGGCATCCACTCAACGCTGGCGAGCGCCATCGAACTGCGCGACGGCAGTCTGCTGATGGTCAGCCAGAGCGGTGAACTCTTGTTCAGCCACGACCAGGGTCGCAGCTTCAACAAACGTCAGAGCCGCAGCGGCGCGACGGTCGCTGCCGTGCAGCAGGCGGCCGACGGCAGTCTGGCCAGCGTCGGTTTGAGCGGCGTGGCCGCTGACCAGGATCCGCGGGCATCCGGCCAACCTTGAAACTTCACGGTGTAGTGCTATCGGGCTAAGGTCCGTGCAACAGGAGTCAAACTTGAAAGACGACAAATCCCAAACCGTGATCGGCCGCCTGGAAGACTTTGACCAGGCGTCGGGCAACTTCGCCGAGCGTGCGATCTTCAACCATCGACCGCTGGTGATCCTGCTGTGCCTGCTGGTGACCCTGCTGCTTGGCTGGCAAGCCACGCGCATTGGCATCAACGCCAGTTATGAAAAGACCATTCCTACCGGTCACCCCTATGTCGCCAACTTCCTGGAGAATCGCAGCGAGCTCAGCGGCCTGGGCAACTCGCTGCGCATCGCCGTGGAAGTCAAGCAGGGCAGCATCTTCACCAAGGAGTACCTCGACACGCTGGTCAGGCTCAATGACGAGCTCTATCTGCTGCCAGGCGTCGATCGGCCTTATATGAAGTCGTTATGGACCCCGACCACACGCTGGACCGCCGTGACGGAAGAAGGCCTGGATGGGGGCACGGTGATTCCCGACGACTACGATGGCTCTGTCGCTAGTATCGAACAGGTGCGTACCAACGTCGCCCGCTCGGGCGAGGTCGGTCAGTTGGTGGCCGGCAACTTCAAGTCCAGTGTGATCTTCGTGCCCCTGCTGGAAATCAGCCCGCAGACCGGCAAGCCCCTGGACTACGGTGAGTTTTCTCGACAACTGGAAACCCTGCGAGACAAGTACCAGACCGATGATGTGCAGATTCACATCACCGGATTTACCAAGATTGTCGGCGATCTAATTGAGGGGGTGACCCAGGTACTGCTGTTTTTCGTGGTGGCGGTACTGGTGACCGTGGTTGTGCTCTATGGCTACACCCGGTGCGCGCGCAGTACCCTGGTGGTGGTGACGTGCTCGCTGGTGGCAGTGGTCTGGCAGCTCGGTCTGCTCGCCACCCTTGGTTATGAGCTGGACCCTTATTCGGCGCTGGTGCCGTTTCTGGTATTTGCCATCGGCATGAGCCATGGTGCGCAAAAGATGAACGGCATCATGCAGGACGTCGGTCGCGGCACCCATCGGGTGGTCGCCGCGCGTTATACCTTCCGCCGACTGTTCGCCGCCGGCATGACCGCGTTGCTCTGCGATGCAGTGGGCTTTGCGGTGTTGCTGGTGATCAATATCCGGGTGATCCAGGACCTGGCGGTTACCGCCAGCCTCGGCGTGGCGGTGCTGATCTTCACCAACCTGATTCTGCTGCCGATCCTGCTCAGCTATTTCGGTGTCAGCCCGGCAGCGGCACAACGCAGCCTGAGTTCGGAAAACGCCGAGTTGCAGGCGCAGATCAAACATCCGTTGTGGCGTTTTCTCGATCTGTTCACCCAGCGTCGTTGGGCGATTGGCGCCATGCTGGGCGGCCTATTGCTGGCCGTGTTCGGTTTTGCCGTGAGCCTGCACCTGAAAATTGGCGATCTTGATCCCGGCGCCCCGGAGCTGCGCGCCGACTCGCGCTACAACCGCGATGCGCTGTTCATGACCCGTAATTATGCGGCCAGCTCGGATATTTTCGTGGTCATGATCAAAACCCCGGAAGATCAGTGCACGCGCTACGCCAGCCTGTCCGCAGTGGATGCGCTGGCCTCGCGGCTTGAGCAATTACCGGGAGTGGAGTCGACCACCTCCATGGCTGCGCTGAGCAAGATCGCCACGGTGGGTTACAACGAAGGCAACTTCAAATGGTATGAGCTGATTCCCAATGACGGCGCGTTGGGTGCGGTTCAGACCCGAGCGCCACGGGAGCTGTTCAATCAAGGTTGCTCGATGCTGTCGCTGTACGTTTACCTGGCCGATCACAAGGCAGATACCCTAAATCGAGTAGTGGAGGCCAGCGAGAAATTTATCGCTGAGCATCAGGTGCCAGAGGTCAAATTCATGTTGGCCGCGGGCAGTGCCGGGATCGAAGCCGCGACCAATATCGTGGTGAAAAAATCCATGAGTGAGATGCTGTTCTGGGTCTACGGTGCGGTCAGCCTGTTATGCCTGCTGACCTTCCGCAGTTGGCGCGCCACCCTCTGTGCAATGCTGCCGCTGATGCTCACCTCGATACTTTGCGAAGCGCTAATGGTGAGTCTGGGTATGGGCGTTAAAGTCGCGACACTACCGGTGATCGCACTCGGCGTGGGCATAGGCGTTGACTACGCGCTCTATGTGTTGAGCGTGATCCTGGCTCGAATGCGTGCCGGCGATACCCTGGCCCAAGCGTATTACCAGGCGCTGCTGTTCACCGGCAAAGTGGTCTTGCTCACTGGCATGACACTGGCGGTCGCGGTGTCGACCTGGGCTTTCTCACCGATCAAGTTCCAGGCAGACATGGGCATCCTGCTGGCCTTTATGTTCCTGGTGAATATGCTCGGTGCCTTGATCTTGTTGCCGGCATTGGCCTGGCTGCTGCTGCCACAGAAGGTCTTCGCAAAAAAGCCTGAAGCGAAGCTGACCACGGAGTTAGTCAAGCAGCGCTGAAGCTGCTCGGTAAGAGGGCACCTACCACGCCAACGCCCCGGGGGAAGTCTGCAACGTTGTCGCGGTCGGTTCCGCTGCGAGGACTTGATTGATCGGCCGTAACTCCGTCAAGTCTTGCTCTGTACAACCATCCGTCACGTTACTGGCCGGCAGCATCCTGATCCAGGCGGTGTAGCAGCAGTGCTCGCAGGTACAGTTGCAGGCGAGCCTGGAAAACTATCGGCTGCTGCAGGTGTGGTAGGCGGGAGGAACTGGCTACGCCGCCAGGAATTGGGTCTTCAGTGGATGCAGAACCATTCATGTACGGTCGGGTTATTCAATGTGTTCGCTTGCGGGTTAGGGCATGGCAAGATGAGCGGGCTTGAACTCAATGGCATTGGAGGTCAATTCTGTTCTGCATTGAGCAACAAGAGCCAGATCAAAGCACCGATCTAGCTAGATAACCAGCAGGCAGATGGGATTCTAGCTTCCCTGCCCTATAAGTTCTGCGGTGACGTTAAGCATAGCGTTCTATTTTTGTCTGACATGGCTGCTGCGTGTCGGACGAAACCCGCGTCCTAACCTGATCTGCGTTGCAAAGTTCCCCCACGATATTCCTGCCCCTCCCAACCTTAGCGCTTCTTTTAATTTGACGCTTGCTAATAGCAGGCTTAGTTCGTTTTCGCATCCCTTTTCCGCCGATACCATGGGATTTCGATTGGTGTCATTGGCAAGCAAGGAGGATGTTGGATTTCTTCACTGGCTGCCCACACGCGGATACGGTGCTCAACCGCAGGTATCGAAAGCTACGCGTTATCAATATAGCTCCTGCTAGTGCGTAAGCGGCTAATCATCGGGCGTAGCTGAGTTTTTTCGCCATGCTGATGATTTTGCCGGCCCGCTGATTAGTCAGGGGGACAGCCTTGCCCAGGGTAAAAACCAATTAGTGAGCATGGCTGGGATGGAGTGCCACGGCATGCCTCTCATGGGCCAGATGCCTCACCAAGGCTGTGCTGACAAGCACCATGACCGAATCGCGTGGGAAGGCCGCGGGTATTGCTCACTGCTGTTTCAGCACACGGTGCTCACCGATACAAATCTGCCCAGTTGCCGTTTTGATGCTCACCTGCCTCAGCACCTTTTTACTCACTTTAAACTTCAGAAAATGTTGCCAACGGTATTCCCTGGACCCCGAAGCTGAGCAACAACCATTCGATCATTGAACGATTGCACGGGTCTGTGCGGATGCTGATGCCAACCCTCTCGTATGGCGACCTATGCGTTCGGAGCTTTGCATCTATGCCAACATCGGCGCTCCCGTGGGTTTTATGACCAATGCTCAAGAAGTAAAAAGCCAGAGATCGCTCTGCTTTTGTCTTTTCCCAACGCCGTGTTTAAAGCTTCATGTTGAGCGATACATAAGCCGAACGACCTGGTGCTGGAGAAAACATAGCTTGATCGTTGCCACCCCAAAAGAAGTTGTCATACCAAAGGTATTCATACTCGCGATCGGTCAGGTCTTGACCTGAAGGTTTATTGTCGAAGCGGGGTGTCGTGGTCTGCGCGATTCTGGTGGATGTTGAAGTGGTTGGGCTTTGACAATATGTCGATCCTGGATGGAGGACATGAGAAGTGGGAGGCAGAAAAGCGAGCCCTGTCAGACTCTCCCTGCAAATATTCTGCTGGCACCCTGCGAATTCAGCCTCGACCCGAACTGTTCGTAGGAAAAGCGGAGGTACTGAGCGCAATCAATGATCCTTCAATGTGCACAATCAGCGCTTTGGGCGCTGACGTGCATAATGGAAAGGGGACCGCATTTGGACGTCCAGGAAGGATTCCCCGAAGTGTGAATGTCCCCCAGAAAGTACTGCTGGATCCTGAAACAGGATTATTTAAAACCCCAGAGGAAATCTCCCGGTACTTCATAGAAGCGCAGACAAGCAAATCCAAAGGATTCATCACTTATTGCGGAAGTGGCATATTCGCTGCGGTCGACGCGTTCTGGCTCTATCAGCTGGGATATGACAACATTGCCGTCTACGATAACTCAATGAGTGAATGGGGCGCCGATGCGACCCTTCCGATGGAATGCTACTTCGAGACATCGACCTGAGAGGGTTTTCGAACAGTGCCGCGTTGGAGAGTCTGGTTGTCATAGTTCGGTTGTTGGACGATCTGCGCATCGCTGTAGCCCTTGCTCAACGGGTGCATGGTGGTCGCCTTGTCGACCCCAATTACGCTTTGTTGTCGATAGCGCGTGCGCTTTCTTCCAGGCCCGGGCGAACAATCAGTGGTTCAGGGTTTGCGCAGAACCGCTCTGGGGATGAGGGATATCAGCTAATTACTTTGACATCCAGGCAATCACAGCCATGTAGTCTTCAGTACTGCAATCCATGCGGAAGCCGCGTGGTGGCATAGCGCCGAAGCCCTCTGTCACATGTCTCAAGTTTATTTGGAAATCAATGCTCAGGCAGGTTGGCAAAAATACTCGCCAAGACTTGGTTGAGTTTGCGCAGTTGAGCTTCGGTCAGGCCCTTAAAGCTTTTGTGGAATAATTCAGCAGTGAGTTCGTGCATATCAAAGAACGCCCGACGCCCTGCCACGGTTAAGCTGACTTGAGTGATGCGGCCATCCTGGGTGCTCTGGTTGGTTTCCACTAGACCATCCTCCTTCATGCGATAGACAATCTTGGTAATGGTCGAAAGCTTGGCCACGGCGTGGTCAGAAATCTCCGAGATGCTGGCGGCGTCGTTCTCGAAGAGAATGTTCAGCACCCGCCAGCGCGGAATATCCAGGTCGATCCGTTTGAGCAGCTTTTCCATGGACATGGTGTAGCGCCCGTACACGCGTACCAGCCAGTAAAAAGGAAACTCTTCCTTGTGAAAATCTTCGCTGGCAGGGTTGTAGCGACTGCGGTTTTTCTTGGGGATGGACATGGAAGGGACTGCTTTGTGAACATCGACTGACAATCATAGACATTTCTAATAAATCCGGCACCCCCATTCAAGATGTCACATGATGGCAAGCCTATGACTCCAGTGCCGATGATTGCAATGTTCATGTCACTCTCAGTGGTTGTCGGTATTCGGCTTTAGGGATCGTTCAGCCCTTGAAGAAGCGCTGGGCCAGACCCAGTTGCGATTCGGCGAGTTGATGCAGCGCCTGGCTGACCTCGGCATTGCGCCCTGCCTGCTGGCTGGAGCGCTCGGTGAAGCCGGCGATCTCATTGATCTTTTGGTTGATCTGCTCGGCGGCCTGACCCTGCTGCTCGATTGCAGCGGCCATCTGTTGGCTCATGTCGCTGATCTGGCCGACTTCCTCACAGATGCGTGACAGTGACTGACGTGTCTGCTGCACATCTGCGCTGGCGCGCAGCGCCGCCTGTTCTCCCCGTTGTGCTGTCGCCAGCGCGTGACTGCTACCCCTGCGTAGGCTGTCGATGGAGCGCTGAATTTCATGAGTCGACTCACGCGTGCGTGAGGCGAGGCTACGGACTTCGTCTGCGACCACTGCGAAGCCACGGCCGGACTCGCCGGCGCGTGCTGCTTCGATAGCAGCGTTGAGAGCCAACAGGTTGGTCTGTTCGGCGATGCTCTGAATCACCGTGGTGATACTGCCGATGGATTCGATGGCCTCGGCAAGATGGGCGACGGCACTACCGATCTCCTGTACGGAGGTACGCATGGTTTGAGTGGAGTTCTGGCTGTCGTCCGAGAGGCGTTCACCATCACGGGCCAACTGGTCAGCGTTTTGCGCGGCCATGGTGGTGCTCTGCAGGTTGCGTGAAAGCTCCTGGATGGTGGCGCTCATCTGGTTGATCGCCGCGGCGGTATGTTCGGTCTCGCGTACCTGTTTATCTAGCTGTTCTGCTGCGTTTTCCACTACTTCAGACGAGGTATGTGCCTGCTGGCGTAGAATTTCACTGTTGATGCAGATGCGTGACATGACTATGGTCATCCGCGCGCGCTGGCTGTTTAAGGCCATGACAAGCAGTGTACTGCTGTCAGCGTGATTGCTGTGCAGTGGCGCCAGTAGCGGCTCGCTGTAAATTTCCCTGTACTGGTCAAGAATGTCGCGGGTCAGGCGGCGCTGGCGGAGTGCTGGCTGCAACCCGGCAAGTAGCAGGGCGAGCAGAGTCAGCAGCCCGGCAGTCGTTGGCAGGCGTACCGTGATGATCGCGCCGAGAACCAGCAGCCCCAACCCCAGTTGCAGACCATGAGCAGCCAGCAACGAGGAGATGCGCTGGCCTGGTGTCCAGGGCGAGCGGGCGCGATCAAGGCGTTCGTAGAGGGCTTCGGCCGTTAGTATCTCCTGCTCGTTGATGGGTTGGTAAGCGGTGCCCAGGGCGGATAGTTTCCCTCCATCGAATAGGGGGACCACGTAAAGCTTGCGCCAGTAGCGCTCACCCTGCCGGTGCCGGCCCATCACCGGCGCGGTCCAGGGCACACCGGCGTGTAGTGCGCGCCACATGCTGTCGAAGACGACGGCAGGCATGCGCGGATCGTTAATCTGCTCATGCGGTTTGCCGACCAGTTCGTCCTCGCGCAGGCCGCACATGCGTAGGTAGGCCGCATTGCAACTGAGCAGCGTGCCTTGCGGGTCCAGTCGTGAAATCGGTGGCTCATCGAAACGCTGGATTTCGGGATGGGCGGTAAAGTTCATGAAACGATTCCTTATGATTACCAGGACAGAAGCTCTCGGCGCGGGCCTTGATGCCGCTTTGGTTGATCAGTGCTCGTACCCATTTCCGGGCGTTCACTCATCTGCTCGTTCAGTTCCGCGCACCCCTAGCCCCTGATCCAGATTCAGCGCCACTCTGAGCACGTCGCCTGGATTGATCGCCTGCAACTCGCGTTCGATGATGCGTTCCTCGACGCTGCTGAATGGTCGTGCCTGCGAGTACTGGCTTTGTCTCTTGCAATGCGCAATGCGGCATTCACCGGCAAGAGCACCACCGCCTGAGAGCGATCGATGCGCTCCGGGCGAAATAGCAGGTTGCATGCCAGGACCTGAGCTGCACCAGCAGTGCGAACACTTGCCCCGATCCCATCAACTGAAAAGCCACTGCTCGAGAATTTGTCTTGGGGCAATGGTATCGCCAGTAAAAACAGTGATTTAAGTGATTTTTTCAAGAATTTATAATGTTGGAAAGCATAAAAAAATTCTGTTTTTTATGATTTCTACGAAGGTTTTTTTCTGTAATTTTAGTGCTGTTCATTCTTTTTTTGAGCTAAAAAATAAAACCTAGTAACACTCGATTTTTAAACATTTCGTTAGGGTTTTTCTAATATCTATATGTTTTTATTGAATTAAAATTTTTTTTTTTTGATTTTCGATCGGTTTTTTGGGTGTTACTAATCTGCACGGTGGTGGGTTTTTTACTGGAAAATTGCGCTAATTAAAGAATTTATATTTATAGATAATTCAATTGACAATTCACGTAATTATGGCGATTTTAGATTTAGCGAATCGGCGGCTTCATGCTCGCCACGCCAACAATGGTCGATAAGGTGGATGGCATGACGATGGTGATCGAAAAGATGAAGCTAGGGGGGGCTGGCCGGAAGGTGATGGTGAAAGACACCATCGATATTTCCGGCTATCCGACCCGCGCTTCCAGTAGGGCGCTGAAGGATGTCGAGGCCGCCCGGCGGAATGCCGCGGTGGTTGATGCGCTGTTTAACGGTGGTTGTCAGATTATCGGCAAGACCGTTCTGCACGAGCTTGCCTATGGCACCACCGGCATCAACAATTACGCCGGAACCGCCGAGAACTCTCGTTATCCCGGGCGTATTCCTGGAGGCTCCTCCAGTGGCTCGGCTGCAGTCGTCGCTGCCGGTCTCTGTGATTTTTCCCTGGGCACCGATACCGGCGGCTCCGTGCGCATTCCGGCCTGCTGCTGTGGCGTGTTCGGCTTCAAGCCTACGTTCGGTCGCATTGATCGTCGGGGTGTGATGCCCGAGCAGACTAGCCTGGATTGCATCGGCCCCTTTGCTGCCAGCTTGTCCCTGCTGATCGAGGCGATGCGCATCATCGATCCTTCGCTCAAGCCATTGCCCGAAGCCACAGACATCTGCATCGGTAGGGTCTCGGTCGAGCCGTCGGCCGAGGTGCAGCACGCCATCGATGCGGTGCTTGATGCCAGTGGCTTCGTGCTCGGCAAGGTGCAGCTTAATAGCATGCAAGCCGCCTATGACGCCGCCATGGTGGTGATCAACCGAGAGACCTGGAACGCGTGCGGGCATCTGCTCGAGACCGGTTTGGTCGCCCCGGATGTCGCCGCTCGCTTGCAGGCTGCCGGGCAGACCAGCGATCAAGCGTTAGCGGCCGCCGAGCAGGTGCGCGCCACCTTTACCTCCGAAGTGGATGCTGCCCTCGACCGCTTTCCCGTTTTGGCTCTGCCGACCATGCCTGATTACCCACTGCGTCTCGAAGATGCGACAGACACCCGTGCGGTGCTGGGTATGACCGCTTTCGTCCGGCCTTTCAATCTTTCTGGTCATCCGGCACTGAGCATTCCCTTCGAAGGGAAATCCGGCCTGCCGGTCGGCCTGCAACTGATCGCTGCCAAGGGCGCCGACGAACTGCTTCTGGCAGTCGCGGGTGAACTGTTGCGGCGACTCGATTCCAACCTTCTCTGACCGTGGGGCCTGTCATGACTTCGCTCAATCTGGCCGTTAATATGCCGTACACCGCCATCACCGATAATCAGGCCTTCGCGGCACTGATGGCCGATATAAAAAAACGCGCCCGCAGTGGCGAGTTTGATCGTCTCGGTTATATCACCGGGGATGTGATTGACACCTTCAAGACCCTGGGTATTTACCGTGCTCTAGTGCCCCGGCGTTTCGGTGGTGACGAGCGTTCGCCAGGCGAGTTCTGCGCCATGATCGAAGCCCTTTCCATTGCCGACGGTTCCGCAGGTTGGGTCGCCAGCTTCGGGATGAGCCCGGTGTACCTGGCGTCGCTGCCCCTGGATACCATTCGGCAGGTCTATGCCAACGGCCCCGATGTGATTTTCGCGGGTGGCATCTTCCCGCCGCAACCAGCCGATCCCGTGCCGGGTGGCTTCAAGGTCAACGGCCGCTGGAAATATTCCAGCGGCTGCATGGGCGCCTCGCTGGTCGGCGTCGGTATCGCGCCGAAAAACGGTGACAAACTGGATCTGCCGCGCCTGGCGCTGATGCCGCAAAGCAAGGCGCGTATCGAGCAGACCTGGGACACCGTCGGTCTACTCGGTACCGGTAGCCATGACCTGGTGGTCGAGGATGTGGTGGTGCCCGAGGAGTGGACGTTCGTGCGCGGTGGGGCGGCCAATCTCGACGAGCCGCTCTTCCGTTACCCCTCGCTGTCCTTCGCCACGCAGGTACTCTCCGTAGTCGGTCTCGGTGTCGCCCGTGCTGCAATGGATGAGTTGCGCGACATGGCTACTGGGCGCATCTCCGTAACGGGTGCTCCAGCCGTGGCCGACCGCCCACTCGCCCAGGTCGAGATCGCCAAGGCCGAGGCCGCCCTGCGTTCAGCTAGGGCTTTCTTCTTCGATTCAATGGAGGACGCCTGGCAAACGGTGTTGACCGGTGACCCGCTGCCGGCCGAGAAGATCAATTTGTTGCGCCTGTCCTCGACGCACGCAACTCGCGTCGCCGCCGAGGTGGCACGCACCGCGCAGATGCTTTCAGGCATGACCGGTGTCTACAACAGCAGCCCGTTGGCGCGATGCGTAAACGACGCTCAGGTGATCACTCAGCATGCTTTCATGGGCGACATCACCTACCAGAATGCTGGCGCTGTCTTCTTCGGCAAACAGCCCTCGCCGGGCTATCTCTGACCCTTATATGGAGCCAATCATGAGCGAGAAAAAAAAGCTGCGCGTGCTGTTTTGCATCGGCATCAACCAGAACTTCTTTGACGCACCGCGCGAAGAGCAACTGGAAGTATGGGGCGCCTTCAGCGCGATGTGGAACGGTATCCACGATCTGCCTGGCGTGACGGTATTCGGCAACATGGACGACGACCAAAGTATGGTCGGGCCGTCCAGCGGATACCCCTGGACTACTTACCTGCTGGCCGATGTGCCGGATATTGAGACCGTACACGCCGCCTGCAACCTGTTCCGCATCACGCCAGTGGGCGAAGGGACCTACAAGCTGTGGCGTTACGCCAAGGTCGAGGCCCGTACTGGTCGCGAACTGATTATCCAGCGAGGGTGACTGCCATGTCGAATGAATCCCTGATCGCCAATCTCGAAGCACGCCTCAAGCGCTTCGAGGCCGAGCACTCCATATGCGCCTGCATGAATCGCTACATGGTGCTGTGCGATGCCTTGGATGCAAGCACACCTCTGGCCGAGCTGACTGGCCTATTCACGACCGACGCGGTCTGGGAAGGCAAGGGCGACAAATACGCCAACAGCTTTGGTGGTTATCGCGGTCGAGAGGCGATCGGTGCGATGTTCGCTACCTACATGAAGGCCCCTGCGCACTTCGCCCTTAACGTGCATTTCCTCACCAGTGAGCTGATTGAGATCAACGCCGACGGTGCGCTGGGCAGCTGGGTGATGTTGCAGGCCTCTACGTTCGCCAGCGGCACCTCGCACCTCAATGCGGCGCGGCTGACCGTGCATTTCGCGGAAGAGGAGGGGCAATGGCGCATGGAGCATTTCCAGACCGAGAATTTGTTCAGTCGCCCGGTGGAAGCCTTGAACAGCGAAGCGATTTTGCCCATTCCGGGCGGACCTGCAATTGAAAAGCCCGCTTAATGACCCAAGAATTTTGAGGTCGGCCAGATAAGCCGACCAGGAGCCAACCGTGAATAACTTGATCGATGTCCGTTGCGTAGATAACGACAGCCTCGACTGTGATCCCGACGCGCTGGTGCAAGCGGATCGTGTACACACCTCGCTATACACCGACGCGAAACTGTTCGACGCAGAGATGGAAAAGATTTTCTACAGCACCTGGGTTTGGGTCGCCCACGAAAGCGAAATCCCCGACGCCGGTAGCTACAAGAGCACCTACATCGGCAAGCAGCCGGTGATCGCTGTGCGTGATCGCAAGAAGCAGGTCAATGTGCTGCTCAATCGCTGCCGTCACCGTGGCGCCACCGTCTGCGAACACAAGAAGGGCAAGACCAACAGCTTCGTCTGTCCCTATCACGGTTGGGGTTACGCTCTGGATGGCTCGCTGCGCGGTATTCCCCACCCGGATAGCTACGGTGATTGCTTGGACAAGAGTGAACTGCCGCTGGTCAGTCTGCGCACGGAAAGTTATGCCGGGATGATCTTTGCCTCCTTCAAGGACGACATTGAGCCGTTGGAGGATTTCCTCGGCCCAGCCAAAAAGTGGATGGACCTGTTTATGAAGCAGGGCGCTGGTTACGGTATCAAGGTCCCGGGCGAGCACCGCTTCCGTTTCCCCGGCAACTGGAAGATCCAGTTGGAAAACACCACTGACGCCTATCACTTCCCGCTGGTACATAAGTCGTTCCTGCACTCGGTGGATCAGCAAACCATGGACATGCTCGATTTCGTCGACGGTTCTGGCTACGTCGAAGACCTGGGCAACGGGCATAGCGTAATGGTCATGATTCCTGACCTGATCGACCTGGAAGCCAACCTAGATCTGCCGATTCCAACCCGCTTCGAAACGCTAGCCCAGGAACTGCGCGACGAAGGCATCGAAGACATGCAGGTACGACGCATTGTCCGCGCGGTTGGCGGCTCGGGCTTCAACCTCAATGTATTCCCCAACGTTGCCTGCTCCATGGCGTTCTTTCGTGTATTGCAGCCGATCTCTGTGAATGAGACGGAAATTCATCATGCGGTGATCACCATGGATGGCGGGCCGGCAGTTGCCAACCGCTACCGCTTGCGCTTGCACGAGCACTTCCAGGGGCCGATGGGCTTCGGCACGCCGGACGATTCTGAGGCTTGGGAGCGTGTGCAAAAGGGGGCCGGTGCCGGTGCGGATCTGTGGATCATGCTTAACCGCGGCCTGCCTGGCGAGAAGCCGAGCGAGGACGGACTGGTCAGCGATGTGTCTGCCGAGACCGGTATGCGCGCCGCCTACCAGCAGTGGAAAAAGATGATGTCGGCCTGACCGACCAGACCGATGGGGAGTGTGAAAATGAATCTGCAACTGCTTCAGCAAGTCACCGCCTTTATATGGCAGGAAGGCGACATGCTTGATCACAGCGAATACGACGCTTGGTTGGCGATGTGGGCCGAAAAGGGCACATATATCATCCCTATCGATCCCACGGAGGAAGATTTCGAGAATACCCTCAATTACGCCTACGACGATGCCCATATGCGCCAGTTGCGCGTGCAGCGGTTGATCGGTGGCGAGTCAATTTCCACCAGCCCGCAGCCACGTACGGTGCGTTCGGCGTCAAACTTTCGCATACTTGGTGAAGAAGGTGACTGGGTGCAGGTACGCTGCTCGCAACACTTGCGCGATTTCCGCAAGGACGTACTCAAGCACTACAGCGCCGACCTCACCTATGACCTGGTGCGTAGCGGCGACAGCTTTACGATCCAGCGAAAGCTGATCCGCCTGATCAACTCCGACGATACCCTCACGGGCATCGGCTACATCCTCTGAGGGCTCGACCATGAAGCAGATTGCATTGGTCACCGGCGCCGCCCAGGGGCTGGGTTACGCCATCGTCAGCCGGCTGCTTGCCGCAGGCTACGCAGTGGTCATCACCGACCTCTCCCGGGAGCGTGCCCAGGCTGCGGCCGACGCACTTGATGCCAGGGGTGAGCGTGTACTGGCGCTCAAGTTGGACGTCACCAGCAAGGCCGATTTCGAGGCCGCCCTATACGCCACCCTGGCGCGCTTTGGCGGCCTGCAGGTATTGGTCAACAATGCGGCGATGACCATGACCACACCGCTGATGCAGATTACTCCGCAAGAGTTTGATCGTGTCATGGGCCTTAACACGCGCAGCATCTTCGTCGGTTGCCAGGTATTCGGCGCGCACATGGCGGCGGCCGGCTACGGGCGAATAGTCAACATGGCTTCGCTTGCCGGCCAGAACGGTGGCACCGCAACTGGTGCGCACTACGCTGCGTCGAAAGGCGCGATCGTCACCCTGACCAAAATCTTCGCCAAAGAGTTGGCCGCAAATGGGGTGACGGTCAACGCCATTGCGCCGGGGCCGATCGACTCGCCCATGGTGCATGCGGCAGTACCGCCGGAACGCATGGCAGGAATGCTCGCCAGCATTCCGGTCAAACGTCTGGGTGATGCAGATTTTCTCGGCGATCTGGTCGTGCAGTTGTCACGGCCTGAAGCCTACTTCACCACCGGGGCGACCTGGGACGTGAACGGCGGTTTGTTCATGCGCTGAGTTTCACCGAACAAATAATGCGACGACCGAACCAACGGTCGCGTTTTTTACTTTGACGTGCAATGCGGGTGAGCCCGAGATGATTGAAAAACTCTTGAAGGTGCAGGTACATAAGCGCCAGTTGCAGGGTGACAGTGTCGTCGTCCTCGACCTGATTCCGGTTGGTAACAATACGCTGCCGGCCTTTGAAGCTGGCGCCCACGTAGATATCCATATCGCCCCCGGTCTGGTACGTCAGTACTCGCTGTGCGGCGACCCGGCGAAAGAAGCTCTGTACCGGCTTGGCGTGCTCCGTGATCCTGCCTCGCGCGGTGGCTCCAGAGGCGTTTACGACAGGCTGGTGGAGGGGGCTGAGGTTCAGATTAGTGCGCCGCGTAATCTGTTTCCCTTGGCCCGCGAGGCGAGCCGCTCGATCCTGATCGGTGGCGGTATTGGTATCACCCCGATGATCGCCATGGCCTACGCGTTGTACGCCAAAAACGAGGATTTTGAACTGCATTACTGCGGCCGTTCCCGCAGCCACAGTGCTTTTCTCGACGAATTGCGCAATGCCGATTTTGCCGAGCGTGTACATACCCATTTCGACGACGAGGCGCCCGGACAGGCGCTCGACCTAGACCGTGTGCTTGATCAGGCCGAGGCCGGCGTGCACATCTACACCTGTGGTCCGTCCGGGTTCATGGCCTGGGTGATCGGCGAATCGCTAAGACATGGTTATTCCGATGACCATATCCATCGCGAGTATTTTCAGGTGGAAGTGGACGGCAGCGGCAAGTGCTTCGAAGTGGTCGCTGCGCGCAGTGGCAAGACCGTACAGGTCGCCGAAGGGCAGAGCATCCTTGAGGCTCTGGCAGGCGTCGGCATCAAGGTCGAGATCTCTTGCGAGCAGGGCATCTGCGGTACCTGCCTGTGTAACGTGCTCGAGGGCGAGCCGGATCATCGTGACGTGTACCTCACCGACGACGAGAAAAATGCCAACGATCAGATGCTGATCTGCTGCTCTCGCGCCAAATCGAAAAAGCTGGTTTTGGACATCTGAGGAGATAGAGCAATGGTTGACGTAAGCGGCTTCCGCAACGCGATGTCCCGACTGGGTGGCGCCGTGTCGGTGATCACCACCGATGGCCCGGCTGGTCGTTTCGGCTTCACTGCCTCGGCGGTGTGCAGTGTGACCGATTCGCCGCCGACCCTGTTGGTGTGTATGAACCGTTCATCATTCTCCAATATGCACTTCAAGACCAATAGCGTGCTGTGCGTGAATGTGTTGGCTGCTACTCATCAGGATGTATCGGGTACGTTCGCCAATAGAGATTTAAATATGGAACAGCGGTTTTCCACTGCGGCCTGGAGCACACTGGAGAGTGGTTCTCCGGTCATGGATGAGGCCCTGGTTAACTTTGATTGTCGTATTGCGCAAGTTCACGAAGTAGGCTCTCACAGTATCTTCTATTGTGAGGTGTTGACGATAAAACAAGGTCCCAGCGATGAAGGTCTTGTTTACTTCAATCGCGCCTATCACCGATTGTGCGAGGCATCCAAAGCCGCATTACTAACGCCTTAAGCAGATGGCGTTCTTGTAAGCGCGTGTCAACGTTAAGGAGTTACTTACCAGCGGGCCGATACCGTGTGCGATGGCACGTCACGCTTTGAGAGCTCGCCATACCACCGACAGCACGCATGACTTGCCAGTAGCCGGCCAGCGTGCTGGATAGACAACTCAAACCCGGAAAGTGAAACAGCCTTCGCCTCGACATTGGGCCGAAATGCATCAGCCTCAAGCTCGCGCAGAGGGTGGAACAGCATCGCATCCAGTGAGCGCAAATCCAGCCTCTGCCCTCCATATTCTGGCAAGTACAAAATTTAGGGATTACCGGGCGCGCTAAAATGGAGCGCCCTTTCCTGAATTTTAAGAGGCGGCGAGTCCGGCAGCGCAAAGACGCCCATCCGGGTGAGGTAATAAGTGACAGTATCGGGCGCGCTGCAGGTTTCTACACGATCCTTTCGATTTCATTCAACGCTGTGTTACCGAGCATCGGCAGATGTCGAGAAATCGACGACCTCAAATAATCGCGTTGCGCCCATTAAAATCTGCGGGAATCGGGCGGTCTCCATCAAGCATTTTGATAGTGCCTGCGTGAGTAGAACTGTCTGTTTTTTTGTCGGATTTAACACGTAATATTTTAACTGTTTGCAGTTAATAACCAGCGGGGTCGCGACAGTTCAGTCGGCGACGTGATTTACCAGAGTGGGCCGTTGAACGTTGGATGACGGTAGGCGCTTTGAACTTTATGAACCCATGTCTTTAATGAGATAAATGCTGAGCGCAGATAGGCCAAGTGTAACGTTAGGCCTATTGTTGTTTCTTGGAATTAACCTGCTGCCGTCGATGTGTGGTCTATTGACGCCAGCAGGCTATAACGCGCGTCGTTCAGGAACGCCGGGTTGGTGTAGCTGTAAGTAGTGAAAAAGTGAATCGCTTTGTGCAACGTTGTTCATCAATAAGCCATTGCGGCTTGTTGAGGGGTTAAAATATCTTGGCGATTCGTAGGTTGATCCGCATGTTCTCCTTGAAACCATTCTCAACGTTCAAGTCTTTCCCGAGCATGAGTTGGAGTTGAGAAGTCTTGTCAACGAAGTGGGTCACTGACATACGGCTATAGGTCGTCTTGAGTTTATCGTCCCTGCTCACGTTATTCAGTTCTGTTTCTCCTCCCTCGTAGTGACCAAGTCCCGCCGAAAAAGTGGTACTCGGTGATAGGATGTAACGCAGGTGTGTTTGCACTTCGTAGCGTGGGTCCTGTTTAAGTTTTCCGCCAGTCACAGCAGCCTCATCGTTAGGACCATATAGCGTCACGTCACCAACCGTGTCGAGCGCCCAGCGGGTACCGAAGTGCTTTACGTAGGCCAGTTGCAAAATACCGGACCAGCGATTATCGCCCAGATTTAGCGAATCGTCCCGATCGTATTTTCCTGTTGGGATTACAATGAAGGGTGCGATGCTGAACACGTCCCTTGTTACCGGGTCGAGTAGAAACTTGACGACTGGCCCTAGAGTAAGATCACCCATTCCGCTGGCGTTTCCTAGAGTAGACAGGGAACCTTTAGAGTCTATGTGCCCAAAAGGCTGTATCACGTTGAGGTCTAATGTTACTGAGGGTGACAGTTGAACGGGGCGAATGTAACGAAATATACCTATATCGGTGGTGAGTTTGTAGTTTCCCGGAACTTTATTGCCTTGAGTGTAGAGGCTGTCTCTTTCGGCGTGCTGATAATAAATCATCGCAACGTTAATACCGCCTGGGATAACCTCAAAGTCACCGGGGCCGGTTTCAAGTGCTTGGGTCGCCGGCGCTATGAGACTAACTGTCACAAATGACAGTGTGCTAACTGTGAAGCGTAATCGTTTGGCGGGAAGGCTAATCAGGTTTTTCATATAGGTACCTTGATATCAGAGGGCGGCGCGCAGCATTCCGGTTTTAGGATGACAGTTGAAATACTCAAAATGTTGTTGCGCGGCGGTGACGACGGTTACCTCGTGGTACAACTTGAGTTTGGCCGATGGCCCGAGTCGCTGGAGATAAGTCAGCGCGGCACCAAAGATGGCAACGTGAGTAGGATGTGACTCGGCCCAGAGTTCCAGGTCTGCGAGGCTTCTCCACCAACTCATGCCAAAGGTTTTTTCAATCGTTTCGCCATTGTTGTCTACCAAAGTCATGTAACGGTTAGCGTGGCATCCGATGGATTGGCCCTCATCGCGAAGGAAAACCATACCCGCCTTAAGTATCGGTTCGACGTCTTCGTTATAGAGGCGCCGCTCGTCTGCATCCGCCATTGTCCAGTCTTGGCCTGAGCGAATAAGGCAAAGGTTTTCTTGTGGCATAACCTGTGCGTGCAGGCCATTGCGAATTATTTTTGATTGCGCACCTGGCGCCAGAGGATTGGTCTGAGAAGCGGCAATACGGTCTCTCACTGCTCCCCAATAAAAGTGCTCCAGCGTGGGGCCACTCAAACCCTCAGCCAGGTAGCCAACACCTTCCAACTGGTCGGAAGAGAACAGCGATTCGAAGCGATCCATGGTGGGTGTTAGCACTTCAATGAACGTACCTATGCTACCGGCATTGCCTGTGCTGCTCTCCCCTAGAACGTCTTTAGTCCATGCGTCACCTTTGAGTTTGAACCAACTTTCAAATTCGGCCGGCTTGTCCCAATAGGCGATCCAAATATGATTAATGAATCCAGCTTCGTCCTCGTAACGCGAACGCTCTTGATGATTGGGCCCATTCAGGCTGTGAACTGCGGAGATAAGCCACTGCTCTGCCTGGAGTACAAGTGTTTCGCGGGTACCCGGCGCGTACTGGAAACCTATATAGGCCATCACCACTTGTTGGGCTTCTATGGGGAAGCGTGCGACCGTGGCCGGGATGGGAGGGGAGAAGTTATCAGGCGTGCGGGTCGGGAGCGTGCGTGGGCACTTCAGATGGCTAGGGATTGCAGATTCCATGGTGAACTCCTTGGTGTGGCCGATCATGCTGGATCGGTCGCGGTAGATTCGGTAGGCTCCGAAGTAGGCGCAGTGATCGCATCGGTTTCCGATTGCGAAGTCACAGGTAATCTGCGTGTCTTGTTCAAGATTAATCGTGTTGCGTCTGGGCGAGCATAGTGTCCCACGGGATCGGTAACAGACTTGGCAAGTGAGATGAGATCCAAGTCGATTTCGGCAATGACTAAACCCTCTTCTGATTCCGGAATAGTATTGCCTAATTGACGACCGTCAGGGCCGTAGATACGCGCTGAACCTCCACCAAGTTGTAGCATTTGACGCTGCATATCATCAGTACATACTCTGTCTTGCATTTCTTGACTGACGATCCCGCAGGGAGCAAGGACAAAACATCCACCCTCTACAGCGTATACCTGACTGACACTGTTGTTTACTTCGGCACCCAGTGCATGTGCTGCATTGCGGTACAGAGAAAAACTGGGCCATGCGCCGATATGGATTTGCTCATGTTGAGAATACATGGCGTATTTAGATAGCGGTTGAACATGCTCCCAACAGTTAAGCATTCCGATGTTTCCAATAGGTGTTTCACACACTGCTAGGTCGCTGCCGTCTCCATCACCGAACACTGTACGTTCGACATGTGTTGGTTTGAGCTTACGTCGAGTCAGTACAACTTGGCCCTCGTCGTCAATTAATGCCTGAGAAATGTAGAGACTGCCACCGTCTCGCTCGCTAAAGCCGAAAGATAGCCAGATGTTTAGGTCATGCGCTGCCTTTGCTAGACGCTTGAATTCAGGAGAGTTCACTTCCATTGAATTATTGAAATAGCGCTGAACATGCTGCATTCCCACTGCTGGGCTGGTGATCCATATCCACCAGGGATAGCCTGGAAGCCAGGTTTCCGGGAACGCGACCAACTTGGCACCTTGATCGGCTGCCTGCTTCATCAGCCCGATGGTTTTATCGATCGTACCGTCCAAGTCCATGAGTACCGGAGCGGCCTGGACAGCCGCTGCAATAATTTTTGGGTGGGTTTTGCTAGGCATGGATTTCCCTTGTTGTTGTAATACGAGTTTATGTGGCACCGATAGCGCACTCACATTGTTAAATGTATGCAGTCAAACGTCTTGTTCATGCATCTCTCGTGTTTTGTCCGTAGGTCGCGCATGCCGTGCAGAATTATGTTTCTATCAAGTAGATTTTGTTTTAAGTCTGTTGGCATGAATATTGCATTTCGTTTGTGGTAATTCCTCACGCAGTGAGATCATGATGAGACAGACTTTGACGACAGACGTTGTAGAACCCAGAGACCAGCTCGCCTATTGGACTGACGTCATCTGCTCAACCTACGTCAAGCTTGAATGTGAGTCCGGCTGTACGGAGAGCTTTATGGGTAGCATTGACTACCTTCCGTTGCCTGGGTTGGACATTTCGGTGGTTCGGTCAGGGTCTCAGCGGGTCAAGCGTACTGCGGGTCTTATTTCCCGGGCTATCGATGACTACACAATCCTTAACTTGCAGATCAGAGGGCAGGCGGTAATTTCGCAAGACGGTCGCCAAGCTATATTGGCGCCAGGCGATTTTGCGATCTACGATACCAATCGGCCCTATACACTTGAATTTAATGATGATTTTGAAGAGATAGTGCTCAAGCTTAAAAGCGACCAACTTCGATCACTTTTATGTAGAACAGAGGGTTTAACGGCTACAACTATTTCTGGCCAGAGTGGTGCGGGTAGGCTCATGGGTGAGTTGGTGCGAGGCTTGAGGCAAGAGGCTGACACCCTAACTGGGGCAACTGCTGCGGCGGTGGTCAGCGGAGTTATCAATGTCCTGGTTGGCGGGCTTCAGTCATTGCCGCTGCGTCAACACGTGGACCCTTCTGCACTGGCGGCCTATCATATCGCCCGCATCAAGCAGTGTATTGAGCACCGCAAACAAGACCCTGCCCTGCGAATAGAGGCCGTAGCAGCTGAGTTAGGTATGTCTGTAAGCCATTTGCATCGCCTGTTTAGCAGTGAGCCGCTTTCGCCTGCGCAGTACCTGTGGTCGTGCCGGCTAGGCGCCTGTAGTAAGGATCTTCTTGATCCGCGCTGGAGTAAGTTAGCAGTTTCCGAAATTGCGTTTCGTTGGGGTTTTAATGATGCCGCTCACTTCAGTCGCGTATTTAAAGATAGATATGGGTGTTCACCGAAGAACTGGCGTACTTTAGGTGGGCGCGGCTAGTGAGGCTGCCCGAGGGCTGGGATTGGGCGCAAAGGTGATGACCATCACGGAAGCTCGGGCATGAAATAAAGGCTGCCGAGGCATTTGGCTGGACACCTCCCTCGTTGATCCTGACACCGTCGGCTTGATGATCGTTCGTCCATTGGCTTTGGGTAGAATCCAATGGCGTTGCTAAGAATCACGTTTTCTTGGCCGTTGATACATCTGAAAAACAAGTCCAAAATTGAGTCTTTTCCTGCTTCAGCAAGAAAATAAACCCCTTAGATTTCAATGAGTCGGACGCCAGATGCGAGTCTCGTTTCCCGCTCCAAATATTGCGCTGCAGAGTTCCATTGAATTCTGTAAGTGATTGAAATAAGGACCTTCGGGTCCTTTTTTCGTTTCTGCGGGAACCACTGAAATCCAGCTCCATCCAGTGCTTTTAAGTCCCGATTTAAGTCCCGAATGAGGATCTTGGGTTTGGATGTGCACTGAATCGGTTTTTTGCTGGAGCGGCTTGGATAGCGAGACGAGCATCCGGTCCTGACTCTGTTCAGCAGCCTGCTATGGCACTCTCGGATACGACCGTTCGGCAAGCCCGAATCACCGGCAATGACTACACGATAGGCGACACGGACGGGCTTGCGCTCAACGTGACGGCCCGCGGTGGGAAAATCTGGCGTTTCCGATATTACTGGGCGGGCGTGCAGAAGCGCATGTCTCTCGGTAGTTATCCGCAAATCAGCCTTAAAGAAGCCCGTGCCCGACGTGATGAGGCTCGCGCCTTGGTCGCCCAAGGCATCAATCCCTATGAGCACCGTAAACAGCAGCGTCGTGCTGTTCGTTTTGCGGCAGAGCACACCTTTGAGGCCGTGTTCAATCAGTGGGTAGAGTTCCGCAGGCTGAGCCTGAAGGAAGGGCGCCAGAGCACGCTCTCGCAGATCTTGCGAATCTTCAACAAAGACGTCTTGCCCGTACTGGGTGGACGGTCCATCTACGATATCAGTCGCCACGATCTGCTGGATTTACTGAGCAGGATCGAACAGCGCAAGGCCTTAACGACAGCCGAAAAATGCCGGACCTGGTTCAACCAGTTGTTCTGCTATGCGCTGGTGAATATTGAGGGGCTGGAACACAACCCCGCTTCAGGCTTCGACGTTGTCGCACTCCCCAAACCGCCTGTTACGCACAACCCATTTCTTCGTATGGACGAGCTTCCGGGATTGATGGTTGCTCTTCGAATTACGGCGGTGCCAACCAAACACGGCTTGGCCTTCGGTTGTTGTTGCTGACCAGTGTCCGCACGGGTGAGTTACGGTTGGCGACACCCGACCAGTTCGATCTGGAGAAGCGCTTGTGGGTCATACCGGCGGAAGTGGTAAAGCAGCTCCAGTTAGCGATGCGGAAGCCAGGTAAGCAGATTCAAAATGTACCGCCCTACATTGTCCCGCTGTCGGTTCAGGCGCTGGAGATTGTGCGTCACTTGCTGGACCAGGTTGTTCCCGCGCAGCGCTACTTGTTTGCGCATCGAAGCGACCTGAGCAAGCGTATCAGTGAGAACACGCTGAATGGTGCGTTACGCCGGATGGGGTACGCCGATCAACTCACGGGCCATGGGACGCGGGCGACGATCTCGACGGCGCTGAACGAGATCGGATATCCAAAGGTATGGGTGGATGCTCAGCTTTCTCATGCTGATCCGGATAAGGTAAGTGCGGCTTACAACCATGCGGAATATGTCGAGCAGCGCCGGACGATGATGCAGGACTGGGCGAATGGTCTGGATCTTTGGGGGCAGGGTCAGCCAGGGAAATATTATCTGGAAAAGGTTCACTTGCCATGTTGCCGGTCGAGTTGAGGTTTAAGCCCAGCGATCGGAGCTCACAAGATCCCACTAATGGAGAAGCAACCTCGCGAGTCGCGCCGGGCCAACACCAGCCGAGAGTCTAACAAGTTAAGCATCTGTCATTCCGTTCGACCGCCGAGCACTTCAGCCACCCAATCGGCGATATATTGTCCGGCATTGATACTGTTGTCGAAGCTCGAATGCTGCACGCCCCCCTCACGTTCGGTGAAAATTTTCAGCTCGCGTTTTGGGCTGTTGACCAACTGTTCGTAGGTGCGGTGGGCCCACTTCAATGGAATCTGCGAATCCTTTTCACCGTGGGTGACCAGGAAGGGGACATTGATGCGGTCCAGGATGCCGTCCAGATGAACGTTCTCGGCGATGGTCATGAACTCGTCCGTGTCCTTGGCCCCCCAGACCCAAGACACATGCGACCAGTAATGCGGCACCGGGAAGCTGCCTTCCTTTTCCAGGCGACGTTTCTGTACATCACGCCAGTCATGGTTGGCGCCCCACACCACGCCGCAAGCGAAGCGCGGCTCGAAGGCTACCGCGCGCGGGCAGTAGTATCCGCCGAGCGACACACCTTCCAGGCCAATGCGTTTGGCGTCGACATCGTCGCGGGTTTCCAGCCAATCCACCACGCGGCTGGCCCAATGTTCGCTGTCGAAGCGCGCGGTCAGGTTGTGTAGGCGCAATGCTTCGCCGGTGCCGGGTTGGTCGATGATTAATGCTCGACTAGCGACGCTTCAAAGGGGAATGTGGGTGGTCGACAAGACCTGACGCAACCCCATGAACGATCGAATCTGGCGAACCCCAGGCAGGTAAAGCAACTGCTCCGCGTGGAGCCGGTTGAAACTGTTGCTGTCCTTGGTTCGTATCAACATGAAGTAGTCGAACTCCCCCGTCACCACATGGCACTCCATGCAGCCGGACACTTTTTGTGCGGCTGCCTCGAATGCGGCGAAGGATTCCGGTGTGGAGCGGTCCAGCACCACGCCGATCAACACCACCATCCCCGCATCCAGCGCCACAGTGTCCAGCAGTGCAACGATGCCTTTGATCAGGCCAACTTGCTTGAGCCGCTCGACGCGCCTGAGACACGCCGGTGCACTCAATTTCACCTTCTCTGCCAGCGCCACATTGGAGATGGAGGCATCTCGCTGCAGGGCCTTGAGAATGGCGCGGTCGGTTCGATCCAGCGGCTGCGGCATCGGGGTTGATACGCTTGGCTTCCTGCGAGTATTTATTGCGTTCATAACTGTTTATTCGCAATTAAAGTATGTTCGATATTTATAGCGAGAAATTATAGTTCTTTAAGTGCTAGAAGTTTGCAACACATCTTTTTGGAAATCTTCTTAATATTGAACTCATCGAAGCCCGTCTGAAAGAACCTGGAAGGCAACCTTTGCCTTTCGGTCTGGCGCTTTGATGTCCAGTAATCAAGGAGCAGCGTCATGAACTTGAATCGTTTTAAACGTTATCCGTTGACCTTCGGTCCTTCTCCCATCACGCTCTTGAAGCGCCTCAGTGAACACCTGGGTGGCAAGGTCGAGTTGTATGCCAAACGTGAGGACTGCAACAGTGGCCTGGCCTTCGGCGGGAACAAAACGCGCAAGCTGGAATATTTGATTCCCGAAGCCATCGAGCAGGGCTGCGATACCTTGGTTTCCATCGGCGGTATCCAGTCGAACCAGACCCGCCAGGTGGCCGCCGTTGCCGCTCACCTGGGCATGAAGTGCGTGCTGGTGCAGGAAAACTGGGTGAACTACTCCGATGCGGTGTATGACCGCGTTGGCAATATCGAAATGTCTCGCATCATGGGCGCCGAGGTACGACTGGACGCCGCCGGGTTCGATATCGGCATTCGGCCCAGCTGGGAGAAGGCCATGGACGATGTGGTGGAGCGGGGCGGCAAGCCGTTTCCGATACCGGCGGGTTGTTCCGAACACCCCTACGGCGGCCTTGGGTTCGTCGGCTTTGCCGAGGAAGTGCGAGAGCAGGAAAAACAACTGGGGTTCACGTTCGACTACATCGTGGTCTGCTCTGTGACCGGCAGTACCCAGGCCGGCATGGTCGTCGGTTTCGCCGCGGACGGCCGTTCGAAGAACGTTATCGGCATTGATGCCTCGGCCAAGCCGGAGCAAACCAAGGCACAGATCCTGCGTATCGCCCGGCACACCGCAGAGTTGGTGGAACTGGGCCGTGAGATCACCGAAGACGACGTCGTGCTCGATACACGTTTTGCCTACCCGGAATACGGCTTGCCCAACGAAGGCACGCTGGAAGCCATTCGTTTGTGCGGGAGCCTGGAAGGTGTGCTGACCGATCCGGTGTACGAGGGAAAATCCATGCACGGGATGATTGAAATGGTCCGCCGTGGTGAGTTCCCCGAAGGCTCGAAAGTGCTGTATGCGCACTTGGGTGGGGCGCCTGCGCTGAATGCCTACAGCTTCCTGTTTCGCAACGGCTGATTAACGCCAATAACCAGGGAGCTCACGAAGCGATGGGTGAGTCGGCATCAATATTGAATGTCACGACCCCATCGTCGAATCGCCACCCGGAGCACGTTGCTCCTATCCAACCGCCGGGAGTACCGCCATGCATGCGATAACGCAATCCGCAGTCTGGATCAAGGAGCCTTCGGCGGATGCCGGAGTGGTGATCGTTACCAGCGCCGCGTTGCCCCCGTACATGATCGACAAGCTGCACGTAGCGATAGATGAGTGGGACCAGGTGGCTTATTTAGCCGTCAAACAATCCGAGGCGTTGAGGCTCGACTGGTTGCTGGCAGGGTCCAGCCCGGAGCCGTCTGCCGGGGGCTACGCGTGCCATGCCAGCCAACTGCTGCGCGGCGTCTCCCACGGCAGCTTTTTACTGGATGTCGAAACTGGCACGGATGCCGGCATGACCTGGCTGGGATCCGTCTTTGGTCATCCGTTGCGCGTGGTCGAACTTGGAACAATAGCGTCCTCCACTGCGCACATGGATCAGCAGGTGGAGGCGGTGTTAGCGGCGACCCGAAGCCTGGCGAAAAGCGTGTTGCAGGCACGCGGCGTCATTTAACTGATGTCCTGGTCAATTTGCCTGTTGAAACAATAAAGGCATCGCTTATGAGCCAAACTGCCGATTGTCGTCCCAACGCAATGAAGTGGATGCGCGAGCCGTCAAGTTGCACGCGCATCGTGGTCATCGTGTGCGGACTTGATAGCGTTCATATTGACTTGATTCATCAAGGGTTCAGCTGTTTTGACAATGTTGCGCTGCTCCATGTCGATACGGTGGACACCGTGCATGGCAAGCGCGTTGATGTGCAAGTGGTCAAGAGTGACTGTTCTTTTGTAGTGCTCGGTGAACTTGATGAACATTTATTGCATGGCCTTTCCATGGGCAAACGATGCATCTACTCCATAGCGCCAGACGGGACGGCCGAATGTTCGGTCATTGCAGCAGTAGAACAGGTCAAAAACTTTGCCAGAGTAAGCCATTCGCGCCACCTTGAAGCGATACCCGACAGCGGCAGGAGCTGCCTGTGAGCCTGTCGGGTCCCCTGACCTCGGCGACGCGTAGAAACCCATGACCTCAAACGCTGTCGCCGACCGCCAGAATGGTCGCCACCAGGGCCAGGGCGCGAGGCACCAGGGTGTCCAGTTCCAGGTATTCACGCTCAGTGTGGACCTTGCCGCCCACTGGACCGAGCCCGCACAGGGTTGGAACGCCCAAGCTGGCGGTGAAGCCGGAGTCGGCGCAACCACCGGTGAATTCGCCTTCGACGCTGAAGCCCAGCGCCAGTGCTTTTTGTTGGTAGAGGTGCAGCAGTCGTTCGCTGTGGCGTGCTTCCATCGGTAGAAAGGTCGTCGCTTCCTTGAGGACGGCGCGGGTGCCGATCACTTCTTCTTCGGCGACGATGGCCTGGATTGCGCTGAAGATCCGATCCCAGTGCTTGAGTTCGATGAAGCGCACGTCCAGCCGCGCGCAGGCGCTGGGCGCGACGGTATTGCTCGACGTACCGCCGGATATCAGCCCAACGTTAGTGGTGATGCCTGCCGGGTAATCGGTCAAGGCATGCAGCTTGACGATCTTGCGGGCCAGGGCCTCGATGGCGCTGGCCCCGTCGGCATGGTTGACCCCGGCATGCGCCGCGCGGCCGCTGACTTCGATGATCAGCGTAGCGCCGCCTTTGCGTGCGCTGACCACGTTGCCGCTGGCCCGGCCGGGTTCGGTATTGAGCACGGCGCGGGCGGCACGGGCGGCGTTTTCGATATGGGGCCTGGCGCTGCCGGAGCCGATTTCTTCGTCGCCGGTGTACAGGACCTGCACCGGATAGGGCAACCGGCCGGCGCGCTTGAGGGCCATGAGGGCGAAGCAATTGAGCACCAGGCCGCCTTTCATGTCGGCGACACCAGGGCCATAGGCGAGGTTGGCGTCGCGGCTGTAGCCGCGAGTCGTGGTGGTGCCTTTGGGGAACACCGTGTCGCGATGGCCCAGCAACAGCACCGGTTTTCCAGAATCGCCTGGCACTTCGGCGAGCAGCACGTCACCAAAACCCTCGACCGGCATGTGCTTGAGCAGGATGCCGTCGGCTTGCAGTTCAGCCGCGAGCAGCGCGCCCACAGCGTCGACGCCCGCCTTGTCATAGCTGTTGGAGTCGGTGTCGACGATACGCTGCAGCAGCGCCTCCATGGCTTCGCGCTGGTCAGCAAGCCAGTCCAGGGCCTGTTGTGGCGTGGCGCTCATTGCGCCTGCTCCCGTAACTGATGTTCCCGCGTCAGGCGTGCCGCGTCGTTGCCCAGGTCCCAGAACAGCCCGGCCATGATTTGCAGGCTTTCCTTGACCACCGGTGCCAGCAAGTGCTCGTTCGGCGCATGTTGCGAGCACGCCGGGTACGAGTGCGGCACCCACAATGTTGGCAAACCGAGCACGTCCGCGAACACGTCGTTGGGCAGCGAGCCACCGAGGTTTGGCAGCAGCGCAGGTTTTTTGCCGGTGGTCTGTGCCAGGGAACTGAGCGCCCAATCGACCCAAGGGCTCTGCGGATCCAGCCGAGTGGCATGCATCACATCAATGCGGCTTTGCTTGACCTCAACATTGCTGAAGCCATGCGCATCCAGGTGGGTACGTACCGCCGGGATAAAGGTCGTGTAGTCGCTGTCGACCACGAAGCGGATATGGCAGTGGGCGTTAGCCTTGCCGGGAATCGCATGCACCGGGGCGTCTGGGTTGCCGGTCTTGAAGGCGATGACGTCGAGGGTGTTCCAGCCGAACACCTTTTCGCTCAGCGAAAGCGTCGGGTTACCCCAGTTGGCGTCGATGTCCGGATCGCCCGGTCCGCCACCAACGGCAATATCGGCCAGTGCCTGTCGAACCGGCTCCGGCAGTGTCTCGGGCATCAGGCCTGCAACTTTCACCCGACCGTGTTCATCGACCATGCTCGCGATGGCATTGGCCAGGATGATGCCTGGATTGGCCAGCAACCCGCCCCAGTTACCGGAGTGATGAGCGCCTTCACGCAAATTGACCACCAGCTCGAAGTTGAACACCCCGCGTGAGCCGAGAAAAATCGTCGGGCGTGATGCCGCCAGGCGCGGGCCGTCCGAGGCGATGAAAATATCCGCTGCAAGCTCTTTGCTGTGCGCGGCACAGAATGCATTCAAGCCCGGCGAGCCTTCTTCTTCGCCCATTTCCAGCAGCAGCTTGACGTTGAAACCCAGCTTGCCATCGCGCGCCTTGAGCGTTTGTTCCAGGGCGGTCAGGTTGATCAGGTGCTGGCCTTTGTTATCCGCCGTGCCGCGGCCGTACCAGCGATCGCCTTCGGCAATGACTTGCCACGGCGACAGTCCTTCGCGCCATTGCGCCTCATAGCCGCGCACCACATCACCGTGGCCGTAGCTGAGCACGGTCGGCAGGTCCGGGTGTTCAATGCGCGTGGCGATCATGAAGGGGCCGCGTTCTGCCACCGGGTTGTCATGGATCTTGACGCTGAAACCCATCGCCTCGACATGCGGGGTGATGAACTCATTGAGGTAGCGATACAGCTCGGGCTGGCTGTCCGCTGCCTGGCTTTCGGTGTGCAAGGCGACGCTGCGTTGGAGCAGATTGAAGAATTCGCCGTTGTCGAATTGCGCTGTGGTGTTGCTGATAGCCAGTGAACGACTCATGAGTGGACAAGCTCCAGTGTTTGGGCAGAAGTGTCGTGAAGGTGGCAACGCACGTTGCCGCCGATAAGCGGACCGTTGGCCGGGTAGGCCGTTTTGCAGGGAGCGAAGCAGCTCGGGCAGCGCGGATGGAAGGCGCAACCGGACGGCGGTGACATAGGGTTGGGGAAGGTGCCATGCAGACCGATGTCGGGAATGCCCAGGCGCGGATCGGGCGTGAGCACCGAATCCAGCAAGGCGCGGGTATAAGGGTGGCCGGGTTGAGCGAACAACGATTCGCGCGTGCGTTCTTCGACGATGCGCCCCAGGTACATCACGGCGACCCGGTCGGCGAGGTGTTCGATGACCGCCAGGTTATGGCTGATCAGCAGATAGGTCAGGCCGAATTCGCGCTTGAGGTCCTGCAGCAGATTGAGGATCTGCGCCTGCACCGACACATCCAGCGCTGAGGTGGGCTCGTCACAGATCAACACGTCAGGGCGCATGATCAGCGCTCGAGCAATCGCGACCCGCTGGCGTTGCCCGCCGGACAGCTGGCTCGGGTAGCTGTCGATCACCCGCTTGGGCAGGCCGACCACATCAAGCATCGCCTCGGTCTTCCTGCGGCGCTCGGCGGTGCTGCCGATGCCATGCACGATCAGCGGCAGGGTAACGATTTCGCGCAGGGTCTTGCGTGGATTCAGCGAGGAATACGGGTCCTGGAAAATCGGCTGAATACGCCGGGACATTTCCTTGCGATCAGTCGCCGCGAGGTGTTTGCCATTGACCAGCACATCGCCGCTGGTGGGCGGCAACAGACCGAGCAGCATCTTGGCCAGGGTACTTTTGCCGCAACCGGACTCGCCCACCAGACCGAGGGTCTCGCCACGCATCAGGCGCAGGGAAACACCATCCACGGCCTTCAGGGTGGCGGCGGGTTTGAAAAAGCCCGTGTTGATCCGAAACTCGCGGCGGATGTCACACAGCTCCAAAGCGATGTCTTTTTTCATGACCTTGCACGCTCCTGAAGGCGAATCGGTGCCGGGGCCGGGGCGGCGAGCAGGCAGCGCGCCATGTGCCCGTCCTGTTCGACTTCGGGGATGTTTTGCGCGCAGGCCGGGATCGCCTGGCCGCAACGATTGCGGAATGCACACCCTTGCTGTTCGCCGACCAGACTCGGCACCAGGCCTGGAATCGAACCCAGCGCCTCACCCGGTTTGGTCCGGCCAGGGATTGGAATACTCGCCAGCAGACCCCGGGTGTACGGATGCTGCGGGTTCTCGAACAGTTGCAGGGCAGGGGCGGTTTCGACGATTTCCCCGGCATACATCACGGCGACCCGGTCGGCGATCCGTGCCACCAGTCCAAGGTCGTGGGTGATGAAAATCACCGCCAGGCCGAGTTCTTTCTGAATGTCGCGGATCAAGCGCAGGATCTGCGCTTGAATGGTCACGTCCAGCGCCGTGGTGGGCTCATCAGCGATGATCAGGTCCGGTTCGCACATCAACGCCATGGCGATGATCACCCGCTGGCGCAGCCCGCCGGAAAGCTGATGCGGATACTGACGCAAGCGCTCGGTGGCATTGCTGATCCCGACCTTCTCCAGCATCTGCGCGGCTCGCGCCAGGGCCTCCTTGCGTGAGACCTTGCGATGCTGAGTCAGTACTTCGCTGAGTTGATCGCCAATGCTGTAGGCCGGGTTCAGCGAGGTCATCGGCTCCTGGAAGATCATCGCCAGGCGGTTGCCGCGCAGGTCGCACATGCGCCGCTCGCTCTGGCCGAGCATGTCGATGCCGTCCAGCGTCAGCCGGGACGCGGTGCGTTTGGCCTTGCGTGGCAACAGGTCCATCAACGCCAGCGAAGTCAGGGATTTGCCGCAGCCGGACTCCCCGACGATGCACAGCATTTCACCGCGCTCGACTTCAAAATTCAGACCGCGTACGGCATGCAGCGTGTCATCCGGCGTCGGGCTGTTGCCCATGGGGATGTCCACACGCAGGTTTTCCACATGGAGTAGTGCCATGTTCGGTGCCCTCTATCAGTTACGGCGGTCTATCAGTTACGGCCGTCGGGCAGAATCAGGTCGCGCAGGCCATCGCCGACGAGGTTGATGCCCAACACCAGAATCATCAGGGCGACGCCGGGAATGGCGATGACCCACGGGGAAAAGAACATGTAGGGCTTGCCTTCCGCGATCATCAAACCCCAGGACGGCGTTGGCGGTTGTACGCCCACCCCGAGGAATGAGAGGGCCGACTCCAGCAGGATCGCGTGGGCCATCTCCAGCGTCGCGACGACGATCAGTGCGCCGACCAGATTGGGCAGGATTTCACTCACCAGGATGCGCAGTGTCGAGCAGCCGAGCGCCTGGGCCGACGCGACATATTCAGCATCGCGAATCTGTTGCACCGAGGCCCTGACCACCACCGCGAAGCGATCCCATAACAGGCAGCCGAGCAGCACGATCACCACCTTCAATGAGCCGCCCATCAGCGAGGCCGAGGCCAGCGCGACCATCACCACCGGCATCGCCAGCCGGGTAGTTATCAGGTAGCTGATAAACCCATCGACCTTGCCGCCGTAGTAACCTGCCAACAGCCCCATGACCGTGCCGATAAAGCCGGAAATCAGCGCCGCTGCAATGCCGATGAACAGCGAAATACGTGCGCCGTAGAGCAGCCTCGACAGGTAGTCACGGCCCAGCTTGTCGGTGCCGAGCACGTATTCCCAGGTGCCGTTGGCCATCCATACCGGTGGTTTCATGCGCAGCATCACGTCTTGCGCATAAGGGTCGTAAGGTGCCAGCCACGGCGCGAACAGTGCACCCGCGAAGATGATCAGCAACAACACCGCGCCGATGGCGAAACCACGATGACGCAAGCTCTTGCCAAGAACTCGGCTCAGGCTGCTCGGTGGTGGCAGGTAGTCATTGATCGCGAGGGTAGTGGGGATGCTCATGTAGTCCTCCTAGCGCACACGAATGCGCGGGTCGAGCAGTGCGTTGAGCACATCGGCCAGCAACGTGAGGATGATGTAGATCACTGCAATCAGCAGGACCACAGCCTGTACCACCGGAAAGTCGTCACGGGCGATAGCGTCCCAGGCAAGTTGCCCGATGCCCTGCAGGGAGAACACGGTTTCGATCACCACCGAGCCGCCGAGCATGAAGCCGAACTCCACCGCCGCCAGTGCGACGACCGGAATCAGGGCGTTGCGCAGTGCATGCTTGAACAGCACGCGGGCAGGGCGCAGGCCCTTGGCGCGGGCGGTGCGGATGTAATCGGAACTGAGCACATCAAGCATGCCGGCGCGGGTCAGGCGCATGATTGCCGGCGTCGCGTAGTAGCCCAGGGCAATGGCCGGCATGACGAAGTGCAGCAGGGTCGAGTTGCCGGACACCGGCAGCCACTTGAGCGTCACCGCGAACACCACGATCAGCATCAGCGCAAACCAGAAACTTGGCATTGCCTGACCCAGCACCGCGATGCTCAAGGCCAGCCGGTCAATCCAGGTGTCGCGTTTGACCGCAGCCAACACGCCCAGTGGAATGGCCACCAGCAAGGCGATCCCCAGCGCCATGGCACCCAGCCCCAGGGTAATCGGCAAGCGGCTGGCGACGAGGTTGTAGACCGATTCCTGAAAGAAAAACGAGTTGCCCAGGTCCAGCCGTAGCAAATCGCCCAGCCAGTTGAAGTACTGAGTCGGCAGCGGTTTGTTCAACCCGTACTGCACGCGAATCTGCTCGATCTGTTCGCTGGTGGCTTCCGGTCCGCCAATGGCAGTGGCGAGATCGCCGGACAGATGCAAAAGAGAAAAGCTGATCACCGACACGGTAATGGCAACGCAAACAGCGATGCCCAGGCGGCGCAGAAGGAATCCAAGCATGGCAAGTTTCCTCATATCCAATGGATGACAAGTGTGAGGATGTATCCGTGGCGCACGAGAGTCCGTGCGCCCGGTTACGTATTACTTCCACGTGGACTCGACGAAACGCGGCAGCTCATCCGGGTACGGCGTGAACGCAAGTTCGGAGGTGTAGGCGTAGTTCATCGAGTAGTTGAACAGCGGCGCCCAGTAGGCCTGTTCGCTGATGCGCTGCAAGGCCTTGCGGTAGTTGTCCTTGCGCACTTGCGGGTCGAGGGCATTGTCGGCGGTCTGCAACCAGCCCTGGACTTGTGGGTCCTTGATGTTGTCGTCCGGATTGCCCTTGAACCAGGTACCGGCCGACGCCGAGGTGTCGAGGATCGAGAACGAGCCCCATGCCTGAAACGACATGGGCACCTTGCCGCCACGTTGCTGATCGCGCAGGGCGGCGTACTTCAAGTAGCGCAGCTTGGCGTTGATGCCCACTGCGCGCAGGTTGCCGATGATGGCTTCGACGTAATCACGGTCGCGATAAGCGAAGATTTCTGTCTCGAAGCCATTTGGGTAACCGGCTTCGGCGAGCAGCGCCTTGGCCTTGGCGGGGTCATAGTTGTAGACCGTAGCCGCAGTGGTATCGCAACCGAACTGGCCTGGATAACAGGCAACCTGCAAAGGCTTGGCTTCGCCACCCACCAATTGCGTGGCCAGCGCATTGCGGTTGATCGCATGGTTGATGGCCTGGCGCACCTTGAGGTTCTTCATCGGTGAGTTTTCAGTGGAGGTGCCGCGTGCATCAAGAATCAGGAAACCGATGCGCATGGTTTCGCCACTGGTCACGGTCAGGTTCGGCATACCCTTGAGGTCGACCGCCTGATCCGAGGTCACACGCCAGGTCCAGTCGACACCCTCGGTCATCAACTCGGCCAGGCGGGTTTCTGCATCCGGGATCACGCGGAACTTGAGGTGGCTGATATGGGGCTTACCTTGTGGGCTGTCCGGGAAGTAGTCCTTGTTGATCTCCATGCTCACGCCTTCGCCCGCCACCACGGACACGGCTTTATACGGCCCGGTGCCCATTGGCTTGCGGCTGAATTCGGCCAGGCCGACCTTCTCGAAGTACTGCTTGGGGAACATCGGAACGGCGTTGGACAGGTATTCCAGTGCCGGCGGGAAAGGCTTCTTCAAATACAGGCGGACGCTGTAGTCACCGGTTTTTTCGGCGCTCTTGATCCAGTCTACGTTTTGCACGGTAACGACTTTCGCTTCGGGCGACACCACGTAGTTGAGGGTGAACACCACGTCGTCGGCGGTGAAGGCGTCGCCGTTGTGAAATTTGACGCCTTTGCGCAGCTCAAAGTCGATGGTGGTGTCGTCGACCTGCTTCCAGCTGGTGGCCAGCATGGGTTTGTATTCGCCGCTTTTGGGGTCGCGGTAGATCAGGCTGTCCCAGATCAGCCGGCCGAGAATCACGCCTTCGCGTAAATCGTTGTGATAGGGGCTGATGTTTTCAGGCTCGCTGTCGGAAGCGTAAACCAGGGTGTCGTTGGCTTTGCCGGCATGCGCCGGAAAGCTGCTGATAAGGCCCATCAGCGCAATACTGCAGGCGAAACCTTTGATGCCCATGCCGTCGTCTCCGTTGGCGAGAGTGGTTGAATCAAAGGGCAGCGAATCGCAAATGCGTAAAGGAGGAGGAAAAGGTCGGGCACTGTTTTTTTTGGTCTGGACACGAATGTAGGGAAGGGCTATCAATGCCACAAGCACAATATTTCGATACTTCCTTTGCCGAAAAGGCAATCCATGGGGGCTCCGATGCAGCTGTATGGCGTGCAGTCCACGGCACTGCGCTATTTTCTTGAAGTCGCGCGATGCGGATCGATCAGTGAGGCCTCAATGCGGCTGAATGTGGCGGCATCAGCGGTGAGTCGACAAATTTCCAAGCTTGAGCTGGCCCTGGATGCCAGCCTGTTTGAGCGTCGTGCCCGCGGCATGGTGCTCAGCGAGGCAGGGGCACGACTGGCGGCTTATGCGCGTAAGTCGCAACTTGAGGCCGAGCAGGTGGTGCTGGAAATTACCGAGTTGCATGGCTTGCAACGCGGCCATGTGCATGTTGCCTGCTCGGAAGGATTTGCCCTGGAATACATGCCCAGGAGCATCAGCGCGTTCAGGCGTGAGTACCAGGGTATTCATTTCACGCTGGAGGTCTGTGCGCCCGCTGAAGCGACCGAGAAGGTTCGCTCCGGTGAAGCCGATCTGGCGATGACGTTCAGCCTGACGCCGCAAAAGGAAATCAAGGTCGAACATATCCTGAGCGGGGCGATTTTTGCCGTGGTCTCCAATGCCCATCCCTTGGCCGGGCGTGAATCTGTCAATCTCGCTGAGTTGCAACCCTGGCCCATTGCGTTACCCAAGGCTGACACTACGATACGGCAACTGTTCGACATCTGTTGCGGCGTACAGGGGTTGTTGTTCGATCCGGTATTGACCACCAATTACGTTGCCGCGCTCTACAGTTTCGTCCGTGAAGAGGGAGGCATCAGCCTGGCCAGCGAAATGACCTTGCACCAACAGGTGGCGGACAAGCAGTTGCAATGCTTGCCGATCCTTGATGAAGGCATGCAGGCAAGGCGCATCGAGCTGCAAAGCATGGCTGGGCGCAATCTACCGGCGGCGGTTTCTGCGTTCAGGGATTTTCTGATCGCTGAGCTGACGAAGGCGAAGCGTCGTTGAAAAGAGGTGGCTGCTCGCTGTTTCTCATTGCGAGTTAGTGACGAAGGTATAAAACGGTCATCCGTTGTCAAGCGCTTTTCGGATGCGTAAGCTAGCCGTATTAACAAGACATCAATAGCTTCCCCCAGCATCCGTGGCCCCGCCGATCATGAGATCCGAAACCAGATCGTCGCGGCGGCCAATCAGCACTTCAGTCAATACGGCTATAGCAAAACTACGGTTTCCGACCTGGCCAAAGCAATCGGGTTTTCCAAGGCGTACCTGCAGTTCACTGATGCCGGACAAGACGGCCACCGCTTTTTTGGGGGCCGGCAACGGGTATCGATCACTGGCCGCTGATGTGGCGCGGTACAGCGTGTCACCCTCCAGCCACCAGCGCACCCGTTGCAGGCCGTTTTCGGGAAGGGCTGCGGGGCGACTCTTTACGTCGAGGCCAACGAGTCGTCCTGTGCAACCCGCGTGGCACCTGCGCTGATGCAGGGCTTCCCGGCCGAGCCGAAACACCGGGTAACGTGGCAGAACTGGATGCGCGCACCCTTCAGCCAGTGGGAGTTTCTTCAATAGCTTGCCGGCGTTCGGCTTTCTGACGTTCACGCAGTCCGCTCACAGGAGATCCTTGTCACGGTTAAATAAGCGGGCATTGGTCACCCGGATGCCCATGCAAAATACTTAATTGAACAAAGCTTTTAAGGCACTAATTGCCCATCAAGGGCTTTGCCGCTGGTGCTTCTTCAGCCGATAGGCAAATTGTGCACGGCTGAGCCCCACAAGCCTGGCGGCGGCGGCCAGGTTGCCGGCGTTGCGTTGCAGGGCTTCGTTGAGCAGGCGCGATTCAAGGCCTTCGATGGAAAACCCCGGTTCCAGTTGGCCAAGGGTGTCGAACAGGGCCAGGCACGGCGGTGGTGCGCTGTTGGACAGGCTGCCATGGTCGTCCAGGCCATAGGGATCGGCGGGCATAGGCTCGTTGCGAAACAGGTGCACGAGGTCAATGGGTTGGCCTTCGTCACTGGCGATCAGGCCGCGTTCGATCAGGTTTTGCAGTTCGCGCACATTGCCCGCGAAGTCATAGCGCAGCAGCGCTTTCAGGGCGCGCATGGTCAGGCCCATCGGGGTTCGGGCGTATTCCTGGCAGAAGCGTGTGAGGAACGCATTGATCAACAGTGGGATGTCGTCCCGGCGTTCGCGCAGCGGTGGCAGGGCGATGGGGTAGACATTCAGGCGGTAGAACAGGTCTTCACGAAAGGTGCCGTCGGCCACGGCTTTACGCAGATCGATATTGGTGGCGGCCACCACGCGCACATCCACCTTGATCCCGCGCACCCCGCCGACCCGTTCGATTTCCCGTTCCTGCAAGGCCCTCAGCAACTTGCTTTGCCCGGCCAGGCTGAGGCTGGTGATTTCGTCCAGAAACAGCGTGCCGCCCTGGGCCCGTTCGAAACGTCCAGGCCGCGAGTGCGTCGCGCCGGTATAGGCGCCGCGTTCGACACCGAACAGTTCGGCCTCGATCAGGTTGTCCGGAATGGCAGCGCAATTGAGTGCCACGAACGGGCTGTCCTGGCGGCGGCTGAGCTGGTGCAACTGGCGCGCAAACATCTCCTTGCCCACCCCCGACTCACCGCTGATCAACACCGTTGCCGGGGTCAGTGCAACGCGTTGCAGGGCTTGTGTCGCGGCGTTGAAGGCCGCACTCGCCCCCACCAGTGTTTGTGGCGGGTTGGCCCTGGCACTGTGGCTCACCGGGTGATCGGGTGTGGGCGCGACCGTGGCGTTGGTGACGGCCTGGGACACATTCAGGTAGCGCAGGTCCTGCTCGACGTCACCCCATTGCTCGGCCGTCTTGCCGATTACCCGGCAGCTGCGGTGGCCCATGCCACGGCATTCCACTTCGCGGAAAATCACCATTTGCCCGAACAGGCCACTGACGAAACCAATGGCATAGCCGGTTTCAGTCCAGCACACCGGGTCCTGGCCGATGCCGTAGGCGCCCACATGTTCATCGGCCTCGCACGAGTGGTGCCAGAGGAACTCGCCTTCATAGAACCCCGAATCGGCATCGAACTTGAAGTGCAGCGGTTCGACCTTGGTCATGCCTTCCAGGGTGTGCAAATGGGTCCCGGCGCGAAACACCGCGGCGGCATCGGCCTGTGGCCAGCGCTCGCGGATCAACCGCGCATCCCGCGCGCCGGAGGCATAACCGGTGCGGGTAAACAGGCCACGCGCCTGCTCCAGCCCCAGGCGCTCGATGACCTCCCTGCGCAGGGCGCCGAACGACGAACTGTGCAGCAACACCATGCGTTGATCGTTGAGCCAGATACGTCCGTCTTCGGGCGAGAAGAACAGGCAGTCGGTCAGTTCCGCCGGGGTGGGCGAACTGCTCTCACTGAGTTGGCGGCTGTCGCCGCGCGGATGGTAGGGCGCGATGGCCACCCGGTCGTCGGGCAGCGCGCTGGGGGGATTAGTCATTGTTATGCCCCTGCAAAGCGAGTGATCGATATGAGTAAATGCTCAGATAGTTATTAAACATAACCTTATCAATTGAACAAGTGGCAGAGCGCCGGTTTTTGCAGTCGATCGGCGGGTGAGGTATGGGCGGTGTGTGTGAGGCCCCGTCCCAGAGCCCTCGACGCTTTATGTCAGCGACGTTGCGTGCAAGCGGCACAGCCTTTGCTCAAGGCTTGATGCGGCGTTTGCACCCTGTGCAGGCGATGACAATTACAAGAACCGGGAGTTGCCATGTCAGTGTCTGAAACCACCCACTTTCTACAGCGGGCCATTGGGTCCGAATGCCTGTTCAACGGCGATTGGATACCCGCTTCGGGATCCGTGATCCCGGTGATCGAACCCGCCACCGGCGAACCCCTGATGCGCTGCGCCATGGCCAACCCGGCCGACATCGCCGTCGCCTGCCGCAGCGCGGCCCTGGCCCAGCCGGCCTGGGCTGCACTCGGCCCACGGGAGCGTGCCGAGGTGTTTCGCAAGGCGGCGGACCTGGCCCAGCAGTCCTTTGCCGAACTGGCGCTGTACGTCGCGCGGGAAACCGGCGGCGCGTTGTTCAAAGGCGAACACGAAGTGCGCGAGGCGATTGTGCTGCTGCATCAAGCGGCGGGGCTGTTGTCCCAACCTCACGGGCTGGTACTGCCCAGTGCGGCCGGTCGCCTGTCCTATGCCCGGCGTCAGCCCCACGGCGTGGTCGGGGTGATTTCACCGTTCAATTTTCCGCTGGTGCTGTCGCTGCGCTCGGTGGCACCGGCCCTGGCGGCGGGCAATGCGGTGGTGCTCAAGCCCGACCCGCAGACGCCGGTCAGCGGTGGTTTTCTGATCGCCCGGCTGTTCGAAGAGGCGGGCTTGCCCAAGGGCCTGCTGCAGGTATTGCCCGGTGCCGCGCCGGCGGGGGAGGCGCTGTGCCGCGATCCGAATGTGCAGATGATTGCGTTCACCGGGTCGACGGCGGCGGGGCGCAAAGTCGCCGAAGTGGCCGGACGACACCTGAAAAAAGTCGCGCTGGAACTGGGCGGCAAAAACCCGCTGATCATTCTCGAAGACGCCGACCTCGACCTGGCCGCGAGCAATGCCGCCTGGGGCGCCTGGCTGCACCAGGGGCAAATCTGTATGGCGACCGGCTTGATCCTCGCCCATGAGTCCATCGCCGAACGCCTCACGCGCAAGCTGGTGGACAAGGCCCGGGCGCTCACCGTGGGCAATGCCGCCCGCGGTGAAGCCGCGCTCGGCCCATTGATCAACCAACGGCAATTGCAGCGCGTGCACGAGATCGTCAGCGACAGCCTGCAAGCGGGCGCGCGGTTGGAGGCGGGCGGCGACTATGACCGCTTGTTCTACCAGCCCACTGTGCTCAGTGGCGTGCGTCCGGGCATGCGCGCGTTTGAGGATGAAATCTTCGGCCCGGTGGCCACGGTGGTCAGTTTTGCCACGGACGAGGAGGCCATCGAGCTGGCCAACCGCACCGAGTACGGCCTCTCGGCCGCGATCATCTCACCGTCGGTCGGGCGTGCCATGGCCATCGGCGAGCGGCTTGACTGCGGCCTGCTGCACATCAATGACCAGACCGTCGCCGACGAATGCATCAACCCCTTTGGTGGGCGCGGCGCTTCCGGCAATGGCGGCAGCGTAGGCGGGCCGGCCGACTGGGACGAGTACAGCCAGTGGCAGTGGGTCACGGTGAAAAACACTCCGCCTGCCTATCCGTTCTGAGTCCTGGCTCATCGTTTTGATCCACCCATGCCTATACAAAAATAAGAGGGCTTGAACATGAACCTGCACAACAAAACCCTGATCGTCACCGGTGTCGCTTCCGGCATTGGTGCCGAGTTGGCGCGCCTCGCGCGTTTCCAGGGCGCCACGGTGATCGGCGTTGATCGCCATGAACCGCAACTGACCCTGGATGGCTTCTTCCAGGCTGACCTGGGCGATCCGGCCAGCATCGATGCCCTGGTGGCACGCCTGCCGGCGCGGTTCGACGGGCTGTGCAACATTGCCGGCGTGCCCGGTACGGCGCCCGTGCAAGCGGTGGCCACGGTCAATTACCTGGGGTTGCGGCACCTGACCCAATCGCTGCTGCCACGCATGCCGGCGGGCGGCAGCATCGTCAATGTCGCCTCGGTGCTCGGCGCGCAATGGCCGCAACGCCTGGAGCTGCACAAGGCCCTGGCCGCGACGCAAAGCTTCGACGCCGGGCAGCAGTGGCTGGCGGCCAATCCGGTGGAGCAAGCCAGCTGTTATCAGTACTTCAAGGAAGCGCTGATCGTGTGGAGCTTCCAGCAATCCCAAGGCTGGTTTCGCGATCATTCGGTGCGCATCAACTGCGTCGCGCCGGGGCCGGTGTTTACCCCGATTCTCGGCGATTTCGTCAGCATGCTCGGGCCGGAGCGGGTGGCTGCGGACAGCCAGCGCATGACCCGTCCAGCCCTGGCCGATGAGGTGGCGGCGGTGATTGCCTTCCTCTGCTCGGACGACGCGCGCTGGGTCAACGGCGTCAATCTGCCGGTGGACGGTGGGTTGGCGGCGACCTACGTGTAAGGGTTGTAACAGCGGTAAACCCCGGCGCGGATCCACCGTGCCGGGCGTCTTGAACAACAACAAAAATACAGGACATACAAGATGCTCAAGCCTATCTTGCGGACGGTTGCGGCCACGACGTTTGTCGCACTGACATCGACTGCTTACGCTTATGATTTGCCCGGACTCAACCTGGGCAGCACCAGTTTCTACGACGGCTCACCGGCCCCGGCCGGCCCGGGCTGGTACCTGGAGGAATACCTGACGTACTCCCGGGCCAGCCGCTTCAATGATGCCAACGGCAACAAGCTGGCGTTGCCCAAGCAGGACCTGGAAGTGGTGGCGCCTACCACGCAGATCATCTACGTCGGCCAACCCCTGGCCAATGGCGCGATGCCGGGAATCACCCTGATCAACACCTCCCTGGCCCATGTGGATGTCGACGATGGGTTGAACAATGCGGCGCTGAGTTCTCGCGCTGGCTTTGGTGATGTGATTGTGGGGCCTTTCCTGCAACTGCCGACCCTGAGCCGCGCCGATGGCAGCCCACTGCTGACCCAACGTGTCGAAGCCGATATCTCGGTGCCGGTGGGTGCCTATGACCGCAAGCGCTCGATCAACCCAGGCAGCAACTTCTGGTCATTCAACCCGTATTACGCGGCGACGTACTGGTTCAGCCCGAAGTGGTCGGCGAGCGGGCGTTTCATGTACCTGTGGAATGGCAAGAATGATGATCCGCAGGCAGGTTTTGGCGATGTTTCCGATACCCAGGCCGGGCAGGCGTTGCATGCCAACCTGACCCTGCAATATGCCTTGAGCCAGCAACTGAGCGTGGGGGTTAACGGCTATTGGTTGAAGCAGATCACCGACACCAAGGTCGATGGGCACGCCGTGAGCGGGCGTCGGGAGAAGGTCTGGGCCATGGGCCCAGGCCTGGTCTATGCGTTCAGCAAGGAAGATGTGCTATCGGTAAACGCCTACTTTGAACAGCAGGCGGAGAACCGCACCGAGGGCAACAAACTGGTGCTCAATTGGCTGCATAAGTTCTAGTGGGCGCCGTACGCACCATCACGCTGATGATGGTCAGTGCGGCAATCACCACCCCGGGGGACGTCGCCAGCAGTACCCCCGCGGTGCCGGCGCCAGCGGCGAGGAGTTGCCCGGCCGCCAGCGGCCCGGCGACCGAACCCAAGCGGCCGACGGCCACTGCTGCACCGACACCGGTGGCGCGCACCGAGGTTGGGTAGGAGGGCGGTGCCGACGCATACAGCACCAACTGCGCGGCCATGACGAACAGGCCGGCGGCAAAACCGGCAATGGCCATGGGCACGATGCCCACCGACAACCCGACCCCTGCCAATGCCGCCAGCAACCCGGCATACACGGACAGCACCACTTTGACGGCATTGCACCGGTCCAGCAGCACGCCACCGAGCAGCGAACCGAGGGCGCCGCCGATATTGAAGAGCATCTGCACCATGCCCGCCTGGGGTTTGCTGAAGCCTTGTTCCAGCAACAGCGACGGCAGCCAATTAAGCAACATGTACATCACGGTCAGGGTGAAGAAGTAACTGAGCCACAAGGCCAGTGTGGTGCGGGCGCGACCTTCGCCGAACAGCGCCTGGCCGCTGGAAAGACGGGCGCCAGGCGTGTTGTCGCGCTGTTGGCGAAAGGCAGTGGATTCCGGCAGCAGCAGGATCATCAACGGTACGGCCAGCAAGGGTGCCAGGCCGCCGATGATAAACGTGGTCTGCCAGTGCTCACTGGAAAACATCGCCACCACTGCGGCCAATGCACCACCCAGCGGCACCCCGCAGTACATCACGCTGATGGCCGTGCCACGGTTGCGTTCGCTTACCGCTTCGGCGCACAGCGCGATCAGGTTTGGTAGCGCGGCGCCCAGGCCCAGGCCGGTGAGGAAGCGCACCAGCAACAGGCTTGAGTAGCTTTCGACAAACGCGGTGCTCAGGGAAAACAGCCCGAACAGCAGCACGGCGCTCACCAGGATTTTCTTGCGCCCGATGCGGTCGGCGACCCAACCGCCGAAGAATGCCCCCGGCAGCAGGCCAATGATGCCGACGCTGAACACCCAGCCGAGCATCTTCGGATCCAGGGCGAACGTTTGACGTAACCCGGCGGCGGCAGTGCCGGCGGCTTGCAGATCGAATCCCTCGATCAGCGCAACGATAAAGCACAACGCAATAGTCAGCGTCGAACGACGCGATGGACTGTCCATGGGCAAACCTCATTGTTGTTTTTGTTGTGGTGGCGAGCGCGAGTGGCTGCTGGTGATTAAGATAACAAAGATAACTAAAAAATGAATCGTGGATTAATCTGCTCATAAATCATGAATAAATCCATAAAATTCAAAAGCTTGGCATATAGATCCATATAAACCTAAAAAATAGATAGTTTTATTAATGTTCGATTATCGCTCAGTTGCGGTTGACGGGCACCGTCGGCTGTTTCCATTCTTGGCTCGCGAAGCCGACCGGGCCGAGCGTGTGCCACCCCAAAAACAACAACAAAAAATGGACATCGAACATGCCAGAACTACCTATGGAGCACGCCGCTGCAGCGGTGCCCATCGCCTGTGTGTCGAACACCACTCCACGCCTGCTCATGGCATGCCTGGCCTTGAGCGTGCTGCCCGCTCCGCTGTGGGCAGCAGGCTTTATCGACGACAGTCACGGCACCTTGACCTTGCGCAACTACTACCTGGACCGCGACTACAAGGACGACGGTGCGAAGACCGCCACGCGGGAATGGGCCCAGGCGTTCATCCTCAACCTGGAGTCGGGATACACCCCGGGCCCCGTGGGTTTTGGGCTGGATGTACGCGGGCTGATGGGGGTCAAGCTCGACTCCTCGCCAGACCGCAGCGGCACCGAGTTGTTGCCCGTGTCGGCGAGCGACAAGCGCGCCGCCGATGAGTACTCGCGCCTGGCCCCGACCGCCAAGCTGCGGTTTGCGCAAACCACGGTGAAGGCCGGCGATGTGTCGATCTTCCTGCCGTTCGCCTTTGCCAGCCCGTCGCGCCTGCTGCCGCAAACCTTTCGCGGCACCACCTTGAGCTCCAAGGACATCGATGGGCTGACCCTCAACACCGGCTACATCGACCGCATCAACAAACGCGACTCCACCGACTACCAGGCCATGACCATCGCCTCGCCCAACCGGCGTTTCAACGCCACCGCCACCACGTCGCATCTGGCGTATGTGGGCGGTGATTACCAGGTCAACAAAGACCTCAGCCTGCGTGTCTATCACTCGCAGGTGGCGGACCTCTACCAGCAGGACACCCTGGCGCTGCTGCACAACCTGCCGTTGGGAGATGGCGTGCTCACCAGCGACCTGCGCAGCTTTTTCAGTCGCGAGGACGGCAGTGCCAAGGCGGGCAACGTGGATAACCGCAACCTCTCGGCGCTGTTCGGCTACCGCCTCGGCGGACATCGCGTCAGCCTTGGCTACATGCACTCAAGCGGGGAGACGGCCACGCCCTATATCTCTGGAACGGAGTTGATGGGCATGAGCGAACTGACCATGAGCTCGGACTTTCTCAACGCCAAGGAGCGCACCTGGCAGGCCATCTACGACTACGACTTCGCCGCAGCGGGTGTGCCGGGGTTGAAGACTCGGCTGCGCTATGTGCGTGGCGACAACATCGAACTGGCCGCTTTCAACGCCGAGGATCGCAAGGAGCGCGAGTTCCAGATGGAGTTGGGCTATGTGATCCAGGACGGCCCGCTGAAGAACGTCGGGTTCATGGCGCGCAAGTCGATCTACCGCAATGACTTCCCCAGCGGCGCGGCGTTTCGCGATGAAAACCAGACCCGTTTCCTGGTGCTCTACACCGTGGCGCTCTGGTAAGCCGATCAGTCCTGGTAGACCTTCTTCAGCAGGCGCAGCAGCTCTTCACGCTCCTGGCCGTCGAGGGCGGCCGTGGCGTCCAGGTCACTCTGGGCGGCGATCGCCTTGAGCTCCTTGAGCAGGGTTTCGCCGCTCTTGCTGAGGAAGATCCCGTAGGAGCGCTTGTCTGGCTTGCAGCGCACCCGCACGGCGAGGGCGCGGCTTTCCAGCTTGTTCAGCAACGGCACCACCTGGGGCGGCTCGATCGCCAGTGCGCGAGCCAGGTCGGCCTGCATCAGCCCGGGGTTCTGCTCGATGATCGCCAGGGCCGAGAACTGCGCAGGGCGCAGGTCGTGGTCCGACAGTCGGCCGATCAGGTTCTGGAACAGCTTGAGCTGGGCGCGACGCATGGCGTAGCCGATCAGATCGTCCAGGGCTGAATCCAGCGGCGGCCGTACCTCGTCGTTATCGGGTAGGGCCTGGCTGGCGGCGGCGATGTTGGAAGGCTTGGCCATTGGCAGTGCAATCCTCAGAAGGTGGAGGTTAAGAAGGCTATCTAGTTTGCCGAGGTTGGCGAGCCATGGCTATGCCGGCTTTTCACAACGCCTGGAAAACGCAGGTTTCACCGTGTAAAAATATTGGTTATCCGTGTTAATAGTTAATTGACATAACTATATTTGCGGTTTAATTTCGAATCATCTTCAAACCCCAGAACAAGAGCGTACCGCCATGAGCAATTACGAAGGCCGTTGGACCACCGTCAAGGTTGAGATCGAAGAAGGCATCGCCTGGGTCATTCTCAATCGTCCGGAAAAACGCAACGCCATGAGCCCGACCCTGAACCGGGAAATGATCGATGTCCTGGAAACCCTTGAGCAGGACCCTGCCGCCGGCGTGCTGGTGCTGACCGGCGCAGGCGAAGCCTGGACCGCCGGCATGGACCTCAAGGAATACTTTCGCGAGGTGGATGCCGGCCCGGAAATCCTCCAGGAAAAAATCCGCCGCGAAGCCTCGCAATGGCAATGGAAACTGCTGCGCATGTACGCCAAGCCGACCATCGCCATGGTCAATGGCTGGTGCTTCGGCGGTGGCTTCAGCCCGCTGGTGGCCTGTGACCTGGCGATCTGCGCCGACGAAGCGACCTTCGGCCTCTCGGAAATCAACTGGGGCATCCCGCCGGGCAACCTGGTGAGCAAGGCCATGGCCGACACCGTGGGCCATCGCCAATCGCTGTACTACATCATGACCGGCAAGACCTTTGGCGGGCAGAAAGCCGCCGAAATGGGCCTGGTCAACGAAAGCGTGCCGCTGGCTCAACTGCGCGAAGTGACCATCGAACTGGCGCGCAACCTGCTGGAGAAAAACCCGGTGGTGCTGCGTGCCGCCAAGCATGGCTTCAAACGCTGCCGCGAATTGACCTGGGAGCAGAACGAGGATTACCTCTACGCCAAGCTCGATCAGTCGCGCCTGCTCGACACCGAAGGCGGTCGCGAGCAGGGCATGAAACAGTTCCTCGACGACAAGAGCATCAAGCCTGGCCTGCAGGCGTATAAACGCTGAAGGGTGCGGCCGCCTGGCCGCGCCGTTGTACCCTGCTTGAACGTATTCCCGATAAAGATAATAAAGAGGAATCACCATGCTGGACGTGCCCCTGTTGATCGGCGGCCAGTCGTGCCCCGCCCGTGACGGTCGAACCTTCGAACGTCGCAACCCGGTGACCGGTGAAGTGGTCTCGCGGGTGGCCGCCGCGACCCTGGAAGATGCCGACGCCGCCGTAGCGGCCGCCCACGCCGCGTTCCCCGCGTGGGCTGCGCTGGCGCCCAACGAACGCCGCACCCGCTTGCTCAAGGCTGCCGAGCAATTGCAGGCGCGCAGCGCCGAATTCATTGCCGCCGCCGGCGAGACCGGCGCCATGGCCAACTGGTATGGCTTCAACGTGCGCCTGGCGGCCAATATGCTGCGCGAAGCGGCGTCGATGACCACCCAGATCACTGGTGAAGTGATCCCCTCCGATGTTCCCGGCAGTTTCGCCATGGCCTTGCGGCAGCCGTGCGGCGTGGTACTGGGCATCGCGCCGTGGAATGCCCCGGTGATCCTCGCCACACGTGCCATCGCCATGCCGTTGGCCTGCGGTAATACCGTGGTGCTCAAGGCCTCGGAGCTGAGCCCGGCGGTGCACCGCCTGATTGGCCAGGTGTTGCAGGACGCCGGCCTGGGCGATGGCGTGGTCAACGTCATCAGCAATGCCCCGGCGGATGCCGCTGCGATTGTCGAGCGGCTGATCGCCAACCCGGCCGTGCGCCGGGTCAACTTCACCGGCTCGACCCATGTGGGGCGGATTGTCGGCGAGCTCTCGGCGCGTCACCTCAAGCCGGCCTTGCTGGAACTGGGCGGCAAGGCGCCGTTGCTGGTGCTCGATGACGCCGACCTCGACGCTGCGGTCGCGGCGGCGGCCTTTGGCGCCTATTTCAACCAGGGCCAGATTTGCATGTCCACCGAGCGCCTGATTGTCGATGCCAAGGTCGCCGATGCCTTCACCGCCAAGCTGGCGGCCAAGGTCGCGACCCTGCGCGCGGGCGATCCCATTGCAGCGGATTCGGTCCTGGGTTCCCTGGTGGACGCCGGCGCCGGCACACGCATCAAGGCCCTGATCGACGATGCCCTCGCCAAGGGCGCGCGGCTGGTGGTAGGTGGCCAACTGGACGGCAGCATCCTGCAGCCGACCCTGATCGATGGCGTCACCGAACACATGCGCTTGTACCGCGAAGAGTCCTTCGGTCCGGTGGCGGTACTGCTGCGCGGTGACGGCGATGAGGCGTTACTGCGCCTGGCCAACGACTCCGAGTTCGGCCTTTCGGCGGCGATCTTCAGCCGTGACACCGGACGTGCCCTGGCCCTGGCCCAGCGTGTCGAGTCGGGCATTTGCCATATCAACGGCCCGACCGTGCATGACGAGGCGCAGATGCCGTTTGGCGGGGTCAAGTCCAGCGGCTACGGCAGCTTTGGCGGCAAGGCCTCGATCGAGCACTTCACGCAATTGCGCTGGGTGACCTTGCAGAACGGGCCACGGCATTACCCGATCTGAGCAGGCGTCGCGACATAACAATAACAAGGCGGCGTTGACCCGCCTTGCTGGAGGACACCCTTGTGAGTTCCGAATTCAGACCGCAACCCCAGCCCGCACCGCGATACCGCGAGGTCTCCATCGGCCACGCACCGGTGGCGGTCACTGAAGAACACGGCGTGCTGCATATGCGCTCCCTGGAGCCCCTGGCCGAGTTGCCGACGCGCTTGCTTGATCGCCTGGTGCATTGGGCCCAGGTGCGGCCCGAGCAGACGTTTATCGCGGCACGCCAGGCCGGTGGTGATTGGCGCCGGGTCAGCTACCGCGAGATGCTCGACAGCGTGCGTGCGATTGCCCAGGGCCTGTTGAGTTATGGGCTCTCGGCGCACAAGCCGCTGGCCTTGCTGTCGGGCAACGACATCGAGCATTTGCAGGTCGCCCTCGGCGCGATGTACGCCGGTATTCCTTATTGCCCGGTATCGCCGGCGTATTCGTTGTTGTCCCAGGATTTCGCCAAGCTGCGGCATGTGTGCGACCTGCTGCAACCGGGGCTGGTGTTCGTCAGCGATGCGGCCGCTTACCAGCGCGCCATCGATGCTGTCTTGCCGGCCGAGACTCCGCTGATCAGCGTGCGCGGCCACGTGCCTGGGCGCACTCAGGTCAGCTTCGCCAGCCTGCTGCAAACGCCGGGCGGCGCCGAGGCCGACGCGGCATTCCAGGCCACCGGCCCCGACAGCATCGCCAAGTTTCTATTCACCTCGGGCTCGACCAAGTTGCCCAAGGCGGTGATCACTACGCAGCGCATGCTCTGTGCCAACCAGCAAATGCTGTTGCAGACATTCCCGGTGTTCGGTGAGGAACCGCCGGTACTGGTGGACTGGCTGCCGTGGAACCACACCTTCGGCGGTAGCCATAACGTCGGCATCGTGCTCTACAACGGCGGCACCTTTTACCTCGACGACGGCAAGCCCACAGTCCAAGGCTTTGCCGAGACCCTGCGCAACCTCAAGGAGGTTTCGCCCACGGCCTATTTGACGGTGCCCAAGGGCTGGGAAGAATTGGTCAACGCCCTGGAACAGGACGCCGAGTTGCGCGAACGGTTTTTTGCGCGCATGAAACTGTTCTTCTTCGCCGCCGCCGGCCTGTCGCAAAGTGTCTGGGATCGCCTCGACCGCGTGGCCGAACAGCACTGCGGTGAACGTATCCGCATGATGGCCGGGCTGGGCATGACCGAAGCCGCGCCGTCCTGCACCTTCACCACCGGGCCGTTGTCCATGGCCGGCTATATCGGATTGCCTGCGCCGGGCTGCGAGGTGCGCCTGGTGCCGTTGGACGGCAAGTTCGAAGGGCGCTTTCGCGGGCCGCACATCATGCCGGGGTACTGGCGGGCGCCCGAGCAAACCGCCGAGGTGTTCGACGAACAGGGTTTCTACTGTTCCGGTGACGCGATCAAGCTCGCCGACCCGCACCAGCCGCAATTGGGGCTGATGTTCGACGGGCGGATTGCCGAGGATTTCAAGTTGTCTTCCGGGGTGTTTGTCAGTGTCGGCCCGTTACGCAATCGCGCCGTGCTCGACGGCGCGCCCTATGTGCAGGACCTGGTGATTGCCGCGCCGGACCGCGAATGCCTGGGAGCACTGGTGTTCCCCCGGCTCTACGAGTGCCGGCGGCTGGCCGGCTTGAGCGCCGACGCCAGCGACGCCGAGGTGTTGGCCAGCGCGCCGGTACGCCAGTGGTTCGGCGACTGGTTGCAGCGCCTCAACCGCGAGGCCACCGGCAATGCCAGTCGCCTGGAATGGATTGCCCTGCTCGACGAGCCGGCGTCCATCGACCGTGGGGAAATCACCGACAAAGGCTCGATCAACCAGCGTGCCGTGCTGCAATGGCGCGCGGCCAAGGTCGAGGCGTTGTATCGCGGTGAAGAGGCCACGATCCTGCGCGCCGGGCCCAAGCCTTGAGCAGCGCCGGGCAGTACTCGGCGTTTGCCGATGCGGCGATTTTCGAGGCGGTGCGCACGCCTTGGGTCGACCTCGGGGGCGCACTGTCCCAGGTGTCGCCCATCGACCTGGGCATCAAGGTCGGCCGGGAAGTATTGGCCCGTGCCGGCATCGACCCCCAGGCGGTGGACAGCGTCTTGGCCGGTTCCATGGCCCAGGCCAGCTTCGATGCCTACTTGCTGCCACGGCATATCGGCTTGTACAGCGGGGTGGCGCAAGCGGTCCCGGCACTGGGGGTGCAGCGCATCTGCGCCACCGGTTTCGAGCTGCTGCGCCAGGCCGCTGAACAGTTACGCGACGAGGTGCAACTGGCCCTGTGCGTGGCCAGCGAGTCCATGTCGCGCAACCCGATTGCGGCCTACACCCATCGGGATGGGTTTCGCCTCGGCGGCGAGGTGCAATTCAAGGATTTTCTCTGGGAGGCCCTGTACGACCCGGCCCCTGGTCTGGACATGATTGCTACCGCCGACAACCTGGCGCGCCGTTATGGCCTGAGCCGCAAGGCCGTGGACCGCTACGCCTGCGACAGCCATCAGCGTGCCTTGCAGGCGCAACGTGACGGCGCGTGGGCGGAAGAAATCGTCACGGTCGATAACCAGGTGTTCGAGCTTGAGGGGTATCAGCCCAGGGGCATCAGCCTGGCGCGTCGGGCGAGTGCCGTCAGCGCCGACAGCCACCCACGTCCCACCGACCTTGAAGCCTTGACGCGCTTGCGCGCCGTGCATCCAGGTGGCGTGCAAACCGCCGGCAACAGTTGCGCGGTGGTCGATGGTGCGGCGGCGGCTTTGGTGGGGCGTGCCTCGGCCTGCACGCGGCCGGCCCTGGCGCGGCTGCTGGCCAGCGCGGTGGTCGGTGTGGCCCCCGAGTTCATGGGTATCGGCCCGGCACCGGCGATCCGCCTGCTGCTGCAACGCAGCGGGTTGAATCTGGATGACATCGGCCGCTTCGAGATCAACGAAGCCCAGGCCGCCCAGGTACTGGCGGTGGCCCATGAACTGGAGCTGGACAGCACCCGCCTCAACGTCCAGGGCGGCTCGCTTGCCCTGGGGCATCCCCTGGCCGCCACCGGCCTGCGGCTGGTGATGACCCTGGCCCGACAACTGCGCCAGCACAACCTGCGCTACGGGATTGCCGCAGCGTGTGTGGGCGGCGGGCAGGGCATGGCGTTGCTGATCGAGAACCCTGTCTACCGCGCTTGAAGGTTTTTTTAGTCGATGAGGTGTCCCGATGTGGAGCTATGAGGCGCCCCTGGGCGATATGCAATTTGTCCTGGAACACTGGTTGCAGGCGCCCGACACCTGGCAGCGCCACCCGGCGTTCGCGGCCCTGGACCTGCCGCTGGCGCTACAGGTGCTGGAGGAGGCGGCACGCTTCAGTCAGGGCGTATTGGCGCCGTTGAATAGCAGCGGTGATCGCCAGGGCTGCCGCTGGCAGGCGGGCCGGGTCAGCACCCCGGACGGCTTTGCCGAGGCCTATCGCGCCTATGTCGACGGCGGTTGGCCGGCGCTGGCGTGTGCCGAGGAGCAGGGCGGGCAGGGCTTGCCGCAACTGCTCGATGCGGCGCTGCAAGAGATGCTCTACGCCAGCAACCACGCCTGGGCCATGTACACCGGGATCGCCCACGGCGCCTACCTGTGCCTTAAGACCCACGCCGCTCCGTGGTTGCAGGCGCGCTACCTGCCCGACATTGTCAGTGGCCAGGTCTTGCCCACCATGTGCCTCACCGAGTCCCAGGCCGGCAGCGATGTCGGCTTGCTGCGCTGTCGCGCGCAGCCCCAGGCGGATGGCAGTTATCGCCTCAGCGGCAGCAAGCTGTTTATCTCCGGCGGCGAGCACGACCTCACGGCCAATATTCTGCACCTGGTGCTGGCGCGCCTGCCCGATGCGCCGCCGGGCAGCCGTGGCATTTCACTGTTCCTGGTGCCCAAGCAACTGGACGATGGCCAGGCCAATGGCGTGCACTGCGACGGCATCGAACACAAGATGGGTATCAAGGGCAGCGCCACCTGTTCCCTGGTCTTCGACGCCGCCCAGGGCTGGCTGATCGGCGAGGCCAATCGCGGCCTGGCGGCGATGTTCGTGATGATGAATTCCGCGCGCCTGCATGTGGGCCTGCAAGGCCTGGGGCATGTCGAGGCGGCTTGGCAGAACGCCCGCCAGTACGCCGCCGAGCGCTTGCAGATGCGCGCACCGTCAAGGCCGGAAGAGGTGGTGGCCCAGGCGGCTGACCCGATCCGTTATCACCCGGCCATGCGCCGCGTGTTGCTGGAGCTGCGCACCACCAGCGAGGGCATGCGTGCCATCGGCTATTGGGCGGCGCACCTGCTTGATCAGGCCGAACATGACCAGGACTCGTCGGCCGCCCAGTTGGCGCCGTTGCTGACGCCCATCATCAAGGCGTTCTTCACCGAACAGGGCTTTCGCCAGGCCAGCCATGCGCTGCAGGTGTTCGGCGGTTACGGCTACGTCACCGAGTTCGCCATCGAGCAAACCCTGCGCGACAGCCGCATCGCGATGATCTACGAGGGCAGTAACGAGATCCAGGCCAATGACCTGTTGCTGCGCAAGGTGCTGGGGGATGAGGGCCGAGCCTTTGGCCTGCTGCTGGCCGAGTTACGCGCCGAGGCCGCGCAGGGCAGACAGTATGTCGAATGCGCAGGCTTCTCCGGTGCGTTGGGCAGCCTGTGCGACACGTTGGCCCGTGTGGTGAACGCCATACGTGAACGCGCACACGAGGACAGTGAATACCCCTATCGGGCTGCGCCGGACTTCCTCCAGCTCTGTGGCGTGGCGTTGCTGGCCTTTGCCTGGGCGCGGGCCGCGCGCGTCTCCAGGGCACTGCCCGACGATCACCCCTTGCGTGCCGCCAAGCTGCAAAGCGCCGGGTTCTTTTTCGATTACCTGCCGTCGCGGCTGGCGCAGCACCTGGGCGCCATAGATGGGGCACGGGCAGCGCTGGCGTTCATCTGACGCGGCCAGGTGCTTGCGATACTATGGCGGCTCACGTTTTCTGGAAGTCGCCTGGATGAGTAAACCCGGTCAATTGGTGCTGGTTGCACTGCGCAAGATGATTGCCAGCGGGGAGTTGGCGGCGGGCGAGCGGTTGATGGAGATCCCCACGGCGCAGCTGTTCGGCGTGTCGCGCATGCCCGTGCGCATGGCCTTTCGCACCCTCGAACAGGAAGGACTGCTGGTGCCGTTTGGCGGGCGCGGTTATCAGGTGCGTTCGGTCAGCCCCAGCGACATTGCCGGCGCCGTCGAAGTGCGCGGCGTGCTTGAGGGTCTGGCAGCGCGTCAGACCGCCGAGCTTGGTTTATCCGATGCGGCACGTGCGGCGCTGGAGCGCTGCCTGGTGGAAGGCGATCAACTGTTCGAAAAGGGCTACGTGACCGAGGATGACCTTGAGGTCTATCACGACCTGAACATGCGCTTTCACCAGGTCATCGTCGAAGGCAGCCACAACCCGGCAATCGCCGACGCCCTGGCCCGCAATGATCATTTGCCGTTCGCCTCGGTGACCGCGCTGGCGGTGGATCGCGAGGACATGGCCCGCGAGTACCGACGCTTCAACTATGCCCACATGCAGCATCACTCGGTCTTCGACGCCCTGGTCAATCGCCAGGGCGCGCGGGCCGAAGCCATCATGCGTGAGCACGCCAATGCGACCTTGCGCTATGCCGAGATCTTCAGCTCGGCCACCGCCGCCGCGCGCATGAAGGTGATTTTGCCCGCGTCGTGACACGCTTCAGATATCGAGCACCAGCAACGGGGTCTTCGAGCGTGAGCAGCAGGGCGTGAACTGATCATTCAGCGCCTGTTCCTGCTCGGTGAGGAACAGGTCGCGGTGCTCCGGTATGCCCTCCAGCACACGGGTCAGGCAGGTGCCGCAAATCCCCTGTTCGCAGGACACGGCAATCTCGATGCCATGGCTTTCCAGGACCTGGACCACGGTCTTGTCGGCGGGGATTTCGAAGACCTGGCCGCTGCTGCCGAGCTTCACCGAAAAGCCGCCGTCGAGGCTGCTGTCCACCGGTGCCGCGCTAAAGTATTCGCGGTGCAGGCAGTCTTCCTGCCAGCCCTGTGCGCGTGCGCTGTCGAGCACATGCTGCATGAACCCTCCAGGGCCGCAGACATACAGGTGCACGTCGTCTGCGGGCGCCGCCAGTACCTCGGCAGCATTCAAGGCTGTGTGCGGCTGCTCATCGAAATGCAGGAACACCCGCTCGGCAAACGGCGACGCCTTAAGCCGTTGCACAAATGCCGCACGCTCGCTGGCACGGGCGCAGTAATGCAGTTCGAAGTCGGCCCCTGCGTGGGCCAGGCGTTCGGCCATGCACAGGATCGGGGTGATGCCGATGCCACCGGCAAACAGCAGGCTGCGGCGCGCGTCGTGGGCCAGGGGAAACAGGTTGCGCGGCTCACTGATCGTCAGGCGCGTGCCCTCGTGAACCTGCTCGTGCAAGCTGCGCGAACCACCCCGTGAGGCCGGGTCCTTGAGCACGCCGATCAGGTAGCGATGACGTTCTTCGGGGTGATTGCACAGGGAATATTGCCGGATCACCCCATCGGGCAGGTGCACGTCAATGTGCGCACCGGCACTGAAGGCCGGCAGCGGCTGGCCATCGACACTGGCCAGTTCATAGCTGCAAATATCCTGGGCTTCGTTGTTACGGGATACCACCACCACATCGATCATGTTCAGTCCTCGCAAAGTTGTCGCGCTGTTCAGGCGGTGGTGGTGGCGATCAGTTGCGATTCGGCGGCGCGTTCCCTGGCAATCAGTCGCTCCAGGATCTTGCGCGACTGCACGCCGCCCGCGTCGATATTCAACTTGAGCAGGTTGCGCTGCGGGTGGGCCAGCAGGTTCTGTTGCTGGCGTTCGAGCATCTCCAGGTCTTCGCTGAAAATCTTGCCTTGGCCCTCGCGAATGCTCGCGGTGAGCGCCTCATCGTGGGGGTTGAAGTTGCGCGCCATGCCCCAGAAGTACCAGATCGAGGTCTCGGTTTGCGGGGTGATGAAGTCGACCACGATGCTTGAGGCCTTGTGTTCGGGGGCGGCGTTATAGCCACCTTTGCCGGCGTGGGCCACGCCGACTTCGATCAATACATGGCTGGGCGGGGTGAAGCGGCAGATCTGCCAGCGGTCCACCGGCACGTCATCGGCGAGGTTATTACCGCGCAGGGCCATGCGCCAGAACGGCGGGGCCATGATGTTTTCCATGTGCCGGGCAGTGACGACTTCATCGCCGTCCACCGTGGTCACGGGCGGCGCTTCGTCGATTTCCTTCTGGCCGATACTGGAGGCGTGCACGTAGGTTTCGTGGGTCAGGTCCATCAGGTTGTCGATCATCAGGCGGTAGTCGCACTGGATATCAAACAGCCCGCCGCCATAGGCCCACTGGTCACTCTCAGCCCATTCCAGATGGTGGATCAGCGCCGGGTCGGCCTGGGCCTGATCGCCGGGCCACACCCAGATGAAGCCGTAGCGTTCAACCGCGGCAAAGGTCTTGTTGCACGGAAAGCCACGCACCCGCTGGCCGGGCATTTCCACGGTCTTGCCATCGCCGCCCATGACCAGGCCGTGGTAGCCGCAGACCAGGTTGCCGTTCTCGACATAACCCAGCGAGAGTGGCGCACCGCGATGGGGGCAGAAGTCCTCGACCGCCACCACGGCGCCTTCCTGGCCACGATAAAACACCATCTTCTCGCCGCAGATCTGTCGACCCAGGGGCTTGTGCGCGATTTCATCGGGGGTGCAGGCGACATACCACGTGTTCTTTGGGTACATGATGACTCTCCAGGCGGCGGATTGTTTTTATTTAATGGATCCATTAAATGGCTGGCCTGATGGAGAGTCAATCTGTTGTGGTTGCTTTATTGGGCGATTATCGGACACTTACATATCAATGGATCCACTGGTTGGATTTAGTAGCGAATCATCACTGACTTCAACTCGGTGTAATCCTCGATGAAGGCGCTGCCGAACTCCCGGCCTATCCCCGAGGATTTGTTGCCGCCAAACGGCACCGCCGGGTCCAGCATCGTGTGCATGTTCACCCACACCGTGCCGGCCTCGATGGCGGGCACCATGCGCAAGGCTTTGCTGAGGTCGTTGGTCCACAGGCTGGCGCTCAAGCCGTAGGGGGTGTTGTTCATCAAGGCCAGCAGTTCCTCTTCGCTGTCGTACGGTAAGAATGTGGCAATGGGGCCGAAGGTCTCCTCGTTGAGCAGGGTGTCGTTGACGCTGTTGGCGAGGATGATCGTCGGCTCGACGTAACAGCCCGGACGGTCGATCAGGTTGCCACCGTGAATGATGCGGTTGTTTTCGGCGCGGGCTTTGGCGAAGAACTCGCCGAGTTTGAGTTGGTGCTGGCGGTTGGTTACGGGGCCGAATTCGGTGCGCTCGTCCAGGGGCGAGCCGATGTTCAGCGTGCTCAGGCGCTGGGCCAGTTTGTCCATGACCGTTTCGATCTGCGAACGATGCACAAAGAAGCGTTCGGCAGCGGCGCAGATTTGCCCGGAGTGCAAAAAGCCCGCTTCGATGATGCCGTTGACGGCCTTGTCCAGGTCCACATCGGGCAGGAACCCGGCCGAGTTCTTGCCGCCCAGCTCAAGGGTGGCGCGGGTCAGCCCGGCGCCCATGGCACTCTGGCCCACCGCAATGCCGGTCGGCACGGAGCCGGTGAACGACACCTTGTCGGTGCCGGCGTGTTCAATCAGGCCTTTGCCGACGCTGCCGCCGCCGGTCAAGACGTTCAGCGCACCGGCGGGAAGGCCGGCGTCAATCGCCAGTTCGGCGATGCGCAGGATGGTCAGTGGCGTGAACTCGCTGGGCTTGATGATGATGCTGCAACCGGTCACCAGCGCCGAAGCGAGTTTCCAGATGGCGATCATGGTCGAGAAATTCCACGGCACGATGCCGACCACCACTCCGACCGGCTCGCGCAGGGTGAACGCGGTGTAGCGCTCGCCGGCGAAGGAGGGCAGCGACGGAGTGATGGTCTGGCCGCTGATCTTGGTGGCCCAGCCCGCGTAGTAACGCAGGAAATGTGCGGCCTGGTCGACTTCGAAAGCACGGGAAATCTGGATGATCTTGCCCGACTGGCAGGTTTCGAGCTGTGCCAGTTCTTCGCGGTGTTGCTCCAGCAGATCGGCCAGCTTGAGCAGTACATTGCCGCGCACCGCCGGTGCGACCTGCGACCACTGCTTGAAGCCTCGGCTCGCCGACGCCACAGCCGCGTCAATGTCGGCCGGGTCGGCGGCGGCGACGTCGGCAATGACCTGGCCGGTCGCCGGATTGATCACCTCCAACCGCTGACTGGAATGGCTCTCGACGTAGCCACCGTCGATGAACAACGTATGGTTTCGACGGAGGAAGGCTTCAACCTGGGGCAGCAGTGGAATATCGCTCATGGGGTTTTTCCTGGTGGCAGACATTGAAAAGCCCGAGGTTAATCGCAGTGGCCGGAACGGGCTTGACTGTGGCTGCCCAGTGGCATGTCTGTGGCTGCCAGCGCCTGTGCACGACGGATCAGCCTGAGCCTTTGAAAAGTACAATCTTGACTCTGGAAGGTGCATGTCCTGCCAGGAAGGCACGCTCCATACTGGCCCTGCATCCGGCGCCACGCCTTGATTTCTGGCGCTGCCCGGACATCCAATAATAAGCAGGGCCATCCATGAAAAAGCCAAACCCGCTCCTTGAAGACCTCAAGTCCATCCTGCCGACCATCGCCGCCAATGCCTTCGTGGCCGAGCAGGACCGCCAGGTGCCCGCCGAGAATATTGCGCTGCTCAAGAGCATCGGCATGCACCGTGTGTTTCAGCCGAAAGTGTTCGGCGGCATGGAGTTGTCGCTGCCGCAGTTTGCCGACTGCATCGCCTTGCTCGCCGGGGCCTGCGCCAGCACGGCCTGGGCCATGAGCCTGTTGTGTACCCACAGCCATCAATTGGCACTGTTCTCGGCCCAACTGCAGCAGGAGGTCTGGGGCGCTGACCCTGATGCCACTGCGAGCAGCAGCATCGCGCCGTTCGGGCGCACCGAGGAAGTCGAGGGCGGCGTGCTGTTCAGCGGAGAAATGGGCTGGAGCAGCGGCTGTGATCACGCCGATTGGGCGATCGTGGGTTTCCGCCGCAACAACCCCCAGGGCACCCAGGATTACTGCTTCGCGGTGCTGCCGCGCAGTGACTACCAGATCCGCGATGACTGGTTTGCCGCCGGCATGAAGGGCAGCGGCACCAAGACCTTGATCATCGACAAGGCCTGGGTGCCGGAACACCGCATCCAGAAAGCCAAGGACATGATGGAAGGCAAGTCCGCCGGCTTTGGGCTGTACCCCGACAGCAAGATTTTCTATTCACCGTACCGGCCTTACTTTGCCAGTGGCTTTTCCACCGTCAGCCTGGGCGTCGCCGAGCGGATGCTCGAGGTGTTCCGCGAAAAGACCAAGACCCGCGTGCGCGCCTATACCGGGGCGGCGGTCGGTGCCGCGACCCCGGCGTTGATGCGCCTGGCCGAGTCGACTCACCAGGTGGCCGCCGCGCGCGCCTTCCTCGAAAAAACCTGGAACGAACACGCCGAACACAGTGAGCAGCAGCGCTACCCAAGCCGCGAGACCCTGGCGTTCTGGCGCACCAACCAGGCCTACGCGACCAAGATGTGCATCCAGGCGGTGGACCGTCTGTTCGAGGCCGCCGGCGGCAACGCCTGGTTCGAGCACAACGAGATGCAGCGCTTGTTCCGCGACTCGCACATGACCGGCGCCCATGCCTACACCGACTACGACGTCTGTGCACAGATCCTCGGCCGCGAGTTGATGGGCCTGGAACCCGATCCGAGCATGATCTGAACGCGCTTTTGAAAACAACAATCAGGGCTGCGCCTGACGCAGCCCGGGAGTCTTGCATGTCTGAATCGACCTTCGACGCACGCGCCTTTCGCCGGGCCCTGGGCAACTTTGCCACAGGCGTGACCGTGGTCACCGCCGCCGACGCCTCCGGCCGCAAGGTGGGCGTTACCGCCAACAGCTTCAACTCGGTGTCCCTGGACCCACCGCTGGTGCTGTGGAGCATCGACAAACGCTCCAGCAGCCACGGGGTATTCGAGGAGGCCAGCCACTTCGCGGTCAACGTGCTGGCGGCGGACCAGATCGACCTCTCGAACAATTTTGCCCGGCCCAGGGACGACCGCTTCGCCGAGATCGCCTATGAACCGGGGGAGGGCGGGGCGCCGGTGTTCGCCGATTGTTCGGCACGTTTTCACTGTGAAAAATACCAGCAGGTGGACGGCGGTGATCACTGGATCATGATCGGCAAGGTGGTGGCCTTCGACGATTTCGGTCGCTCGCCGCTGCTGTACCATCAGGGCGCCTACTCCATGGTCCTGCCCCATACGCGGATGACCAAGCGTGACGAAAGCCAACCGCCGAGCAGCCACTTCCAGGGGCGCCTGAGCCATAACCTGTATTACCTGATGACCCAGGCGGTACGCGCCTACCAGTCCAGCTACCAGCCCCGGCAACTGTCTACCGGCCTGCGCACCAACGAGGCACGGATGCTGATGGTGCTGGAGAACGACGCCCGCCTGAGCGCCAGCGACCTGCTGCGGGAGGTGGCGATGCCGGTGCGGGAAATCGACGACGCGGTGGCCAACCTCAAGCGCAAGGGGCTGGTCGACGACGATGAACACGGCGTACGCCTGACCGCTGCGGGTATCGAACAGACCGAAGACCTCTGGGCCATTGCACGGGAACAGCAGGACAAGGTGTTCGCCGAGTTCAGCCAGGACCAGATCGAAACCTTCAAGACGGTGTTGAAGCGACTGATCAGCCACTGCTGATTGCCTGAATCAAGGATGAACACCATGCCGGTGGTGGCCGATGAGGTGCGCAAGCTGGCGGAAAACATCCGTCAGGCAACCCATCAGATCCAGACGATGCTGCATCAGCACGAACGCTGGGAGGGAGCTGCGTTACGCAGCTCCTGAGGCCGGTCAGAAGGGCACGGCCACGGTCAGCTGGCTGTAGAGGTTGGTGCCGTTGCCACCCACCTGGTTGCCGCCGGTGTCGGCAGCCTTCTTGGGTTGGTAGATGCCCACCAGCGGGCTGATGATCAGGTGGCTGTTGACCGCCCATTCGGCGTACAGGTCAAGCTCCCGGGCGTCGAGGTTCAGCGCGTCGTGTTTGCGCAGGGTATTGAAGTCGAAGTACAGCGCGCCGACCGTCAGGTTCTCCAGGGGTGTCGCCTTGAGACCGACGTGATGGATGCCGGTATTGCTGTTGAACGGGCCGGCATAGTTGGAGGCAACTTCACCTTGGAACCAGGTGCCGTAGCCGGTGCTGAGCCCGGTGAACAGCGGATCCCATTTTTGCGAGTAGCGCGTGTAGCGGTAGGTCACTTTCGGCGACCAACCGATATCGGCAAAGGTGTAGCCGGCCTCGGCGTACCAGGCTTTTTCCGGCCCCGCGTCTTTGTCTTGCCAGGCGTATTCGAAGGCGAAGCTGGCATTGTCGATACCGGCGCTGCCTTCGCCGCGCACGCTGTAAGTGTCCAGGCCCTCACGCTGTTTCTGGAAGTCGCTGGCCCACTGGTCGGTGACGTTCATGCCGTGGACCCAGGTCAAGCCCAGCGTGCCGGCGGCGGCCGTGTAGTCGAGGGTGCCCGCCGCCAGTTCGGTTTCAGCCTGGGCGCGGTTGTCCGACTTGAGCCACAGCACCGAACCGTGCAGGCCCTCTTGCCCGCCCAGGCGCAGCACCGCAGTGCGGTCGAACGCGTGGCGTGCCGCCAGGTAATAGGCGCCGCCACGGTTCAGCGCACCGTCAGCCGGGCCTTTGCCCAGGTTGGGGCCGTCGTCGTTGATCAGGAAACCCCGGCCGATCTTGACCACCTGGCGCCCGACGGAAAAATCCACACCGTCCTTGCCCAGCGCCGGGAACAGGTCGGCCGAGCGCCATCCCAGGTAGGCGTCTTCGATTTTGGTGGTGCGTTCGCTGCCATCGGTGTTGCCCGCCGCGTCGCCATCGCCCCAGGTGCCGGAGCTGACCCAATTGAGCGCGCCATACGCGGTGCCGTGCCCGGCCAGGCCCTGGTCGCCGCTCACCCCGTACTTCATGAAACCCTCGCGCCAGGTCGAGCCGCCCGCTGTGCCGTCGTAGTTGTGACGGCTGTTGAACAGGCCGTAGACCGCCAGGAAGTCCGCATTCAAATGGGTGTCCTCGTCGGCGTACAGCTCATAGGCCTGGGCCGATGAATGGCCGATCAACAGCGCGATACCCAGGCCGACGGCCAAGGACAGCGTGCGTGGTTTCAGTGTGTGCTCCATTTTTATATTCCCCAGCATGGTTAGGTCGAGGGCGCATTAAGATGACCGCAGGCGTGGGAAGTCTTTCACCTGCGTGCCATGGAATTGATCCTGCCCGCCAAGTCGTATGCCTTGGCAGGCAGCAACAAAAGCCACGGCAGACATGGGCAAGACGATCAGCGCTCGGGAGGCGCACAGTGATTTTGCGCACGATGCCGTTTCGATCAGGGACTGGCTGGGGAGGGCTTTATCGCCAGCTCCTTGTACGGCTCGATGCATCCACTCAGAAATCCGCTTTCGAGGATCCGTACCATGTCGATCAATGACCGGCTCACACAGCATTTGAAACGCGGCAGCGTCGGGTTTCCGACCGCGCTGGCCAGCACCATTGGCCTGATCATGGCCAGCCCGGTGATTCTCACCGCAACCATGGGCTTCGGTATCGGCGGCAGCGCCTTCGCGGTGGCCATGCTGATTGCGGTGGTGATGATGCTGGCCCAGGCGACCACCTTCGCCGAGGCCGCCTCGATCCTGCCGACCACCGGCTCGGTCTACGACTACATCAATTGCGGCATGGGTCGTTTCTTTGCGATCACCGGCACGTTGTCGGCGTACCTGATCGTGCATGTGTTCGCCGGCACCGCCGAGACGATTCTGTCCGGGGTCATGGCCCTGGTGAACTTCGAACACCTCAATACCCTGGCGGAGTCTGCCGGCGGTTCCTGGTTGCTGGGGGTGGGGTTTGTCGTGGTGTTCGGCATTCTCAATGCCTTTGGCGTCAGCGCCTTCGGCAGGGCCGAGATCATCCTGACCTTCGGCATGTGGACCACGCTGATGGTGTTCGGCGTGCTCGGCCTGATCGCGGCACCGGCGGTGCAACTGGAGGGCTGGTTCGGCGTGTCGCTGGTGGGTACCGACCTGATCACCATTCTGTCGCTGGTGGGCATGGCCATGTTCATGTTCGTCGGTTGCGAGTTCGTCACCCCGTTGGCCCCGGACCTTCGCAATTCGGCCAAGGTCATGCCCAAGGCCATGATTTTCGGTTTATTGAGCGTGGCGACCTGCATGTTCATCTACGGCGCTGCGATGAAGCGCCAGGTGGAAAACGTGGTGCTGGATGCCGCCACCGGCGTGCACCTGCTCGACACGCCCATGGCGATCCCAAGGTTTGCCGAGCAGGTCATGGGGCATGTCGGCCCGCTGTGGCTGGGGATCGGTTTCCTGTTCGCCGGTGCCGCCACCATCAATACGCTGATGGCGGGCGTGCCGAGGATTCTCTACGGCATGGCGGTGGACGGCGCGTTGCCCAAGGTCTTCACTTATTTGCACCCGCGCTTCAAGACGCCGCTGCTGTGCATCCTGGTGGCGATGCTGATTCCGTGCCTGTATGCCCTGTGGTTGGGTGGCAACACCGACAACATCATGCACCTGGTGCTGGCGGCGGTGTGTGCATGGAGTTTCTCTTACCTGCTGGTGACGCTGTCGGTGGTGATCCTGCGCATTCGTCGTCCGGATCTGCCACGGGCCTATCGCTCGCCGTTCTTCCCGTTGCCACAGATTCTTTCCAGCGTCGGCATCTTGCTGGGCATGTGGTTCATTACCCCGCCGGGTATGAACCCTGCGGACATTTATGTGCCGTTCGGGGTGATGCTCGGGATCACGGCTTCATACGCGCTGTTCTGGACACTGGTGGTACAGAAGGTCAATCCATTCAAGCCGGCTTCGGTAGAAGAAGTGCTGGCCAAGGAGTTTTCCCATGAGCCTGGCAACCCTCACAACCGTTATATCGAGCAGGCTGCAAAAGCTGTCTGAGCTGTTCAGCGCCCAACGGGCCCCGTCCGGTTACCGGCCTGGGGTCACGCTTGAGTACGTGCGGCGCAACCTCGGGCTGGCGAGTTTCACCTCGACGGGGCCAGCCCAGGCAAGGTTTTGCCTGGACGACATCGGCCTTCAGGTCGACGTTGCCGAGCGCACCGAAGCGCAATTGCTGATGCACCTGGTCATGACCGAATTCATGTTCACGGTGCCCGCCTCAGAGCAGGGCAATGCGTGCTTTGAACTGCACCACAGCGGGTCGATCCGGCGCACGGGACTGGCCTGTCGGCAACGGGCTGGAGCGCCGGTTTTGCTGGCCAGGCTCCAGGCAGCCTTGAACGACGATCCCAGCCTGCATCAAGCGTTGATGGGGCTTGACTTCAAGCGCCTGCACCTCGATTTGAATGGGCAGCAATGGCACGTACGGCTTGAACACATGGGCGGCAGCGAGGTGGTCAACCGTATGCCGGCGTTCCGGCGCTACATCCCCTTGAGCGGCGCGCAGCGGGCCGGGCTGCTCACGGTACTGGCGGGTTTGCAGCGGGTATTGGGCGCGATCTGAGTTGAGGAATTGGCATCATTAGTGCTTCTACAGTCGGTATCACGGACTTGTTGCGCCTATATAGATAACATGTTAACTATTAGCCAACAAAAACAAGAAACCATTGTGGAGATGCCATGAGCACCTATCAGTCTGCGCACTATGGGTTGGAAACCTGGACTCGGGATCTGCGAGCGGCCTGCGGCCATTTCGACACGGAACTGGCCTTCAACCGTTCACTGTTCATCGGTGAGGTTTCCAAGCACTCCCGGGGCGGCCTGTCACTGGCCAACCTGCGCACCAATGCCGGCCTGATCAAACGCGAGCGGCCCAATGCCGATCACGATATGGACCAGCATTGCTTCCTCGTCAGCCAGCGCAGCGGCTATTGCCAGATCACCCAGAACGGCCAAGTCATTCAATTGGCCCCCGGCGATATGTTGCTGATGGACTCCACGGGTTCGATCGAGATCAGCCCGTTTGGCCTTATCGAACATGCCTCGCTGTCACTCTCGCGCAATGAAGTGTGCAAGCAACTGGGCAGCGCCTCGAAAACCTTCGGCAAGATCTCTTCGAGCAAGGCCTGCGGGCGCATGCTCCACGTGTTGATGGACCAGCTGTGCCGCGAGGGCCTGGAGGGTCAGGATTCGATTGAAGAGGCCGAGGCCCTGCAAGCGGCGTTTGTCTCCCTGCTCGGTTCAGCCTTTGAACTGCATGACGCCCCAGGCGACAGCACCGTGTCCTTGCAGGGCAGCAACCTGCGCAGTTATGTGCAGAAAGTCATCGACGAGTCCCTGACCCAACCCGGCCTGAGCCCGGTGGGCCTGGCCAGCCGCTTGAACATCTCGGTGCGGCATTTGTACCGCTTGTTTGAAGAGCAGGACGACAGCGTCTGCCGCTACATCCAGCGTGCGCGGCTCAAGCGCAGCGCGGACGATCTGACCAACCCCTTCCTCAAGAGCGAGTCGATTACGTCGATTGCCTACAAGTGGGGCTTCACCGATTCCGCACACTTCAGCCGCTCGTTCAAGAAGCAATTCGAGCTGTCGCCCAAGGATTTTCGTTCCACTCATCTGCAGCTAGCGGTCGGTGCGGCGTAAGGTATCCATCGATCAATGAAACCGCTCACGCTGTCGGCCCATAACATTTGCGCAGTCGCGGTCGAACACTTTGCCGCCCACGGTTACGACGCTTCATCGCTGAACGAAATCGCGGTCGGGGCGGGCATGCGCAAGGCGTCTCTGTATGCGCATTTTGTCAGCAAGAACGCGCTGTTTCAGACGGTATTCGAGATTGCCCTGGCCCATGAACACCAGTACATCGCACAGTGCTTCAAGGAAGAAGCCGCCCACACCGGCGTGCCGGGGCAATTGCACCTTGAGCGGTTGAGCGGGCGCTATGAAGGGTCGGCGCACCTGCGCTTCCTGTTGCGCACGGCGTACTTTCCGCCGGCGGAAATTCGCAGCGTCATTACGGCAGGATTTGAGGGGTACCTGGCCAGCATTCGCGAGGATTTTCAGCGTGCCGCGCAAGGGCGGTACAGGATGGTACGACCCGAGGCGCTTGAGGTGTTTTGTGACGCTTACCTGGGTATCGTCGACAGCTTGCATGTGGAGCTGATCTATTCGACGCCCCAGGGTTACGTCAAACGGCTTGCGGCGTTGTCGCGGGTGTTCAGTGATTCACTGTCGCTGCTTGAAGGGGCCGAGCGCTATTCAACGGATACACCGACCCTCCCACATTTGATCCGGTTTACAACCTGATGGAGGTCATTTCACCTCAGGTAGCGTCGACCCGCCGTCCACCACGATGGTCTGCCCGGTGATGTAGGTTGCCAGGTCGGAGGCCAGGAACAGCATCGCCCCGGCAATATCCTGAGCGGCACCCAGCCGTCCCAGCGGCACGCGGCTGGCGATGTCGGCATTGACCTGGCTGTCGCCCAGGTTGTCCATGGCCGGCGTGGCAATCATCCCTGGCTCGACGCCGTTGACGCGCACCTGGTAAGTCGCCAGCTCCAGCGCAGCATTGCGGATAAAACCGTTGACCCCGGCCTTGGACGCCGCGTAGTGACTGAGCCCGGCATAGGCGACCCGTGGCCCGGTGACCGATGAGGTGACCAGCACGCAGCCACCGCCCTGGCGTTGAAACATCGGCAAGGCGGCCTGGGTCAGCCAGAACAGGGCCGAGAGGTTCACCGCCAGCGTGCGTTCAAGAACGGCCGGGGTGATCTGCGCGAACGCTGTCAACGGAAAGTAGCCGGCGTTGTGCACCAGGATATCCAGGCGGCCCCAGTCCTGTTCTATGGCCTTGATGCCTTCGAACACCGCAGTCGCGTCGGCCAGGTCGAGCGCGATGGCCTCGACCTGGCAGCCTCGCGCACGCAGGCCTTCGGCCAATGCCTGGGCTTTTGCCTGGCGCAGGTCTGCGATCATTACGCGGGCGCCACGCCAGGCGAATGCCTCGACGATGGCCTGGCCGATGCCCTGGGCGCCGCCGGTGACCAGCACGGTCTTGCCGCTGAAATCCAAGTCTTCAGGCATGTGCACGCTCCATATGGACGTAAGCCAGTGTGGGCACATCGACGATGCTCGAACCGCCATCGGCGACCACGTTGGCGCCGGTGATGATCGCGGCATCCGGGCTGGCCAGGAAGCGGCACACCTTGGCGATTTCCTCGGCGCTGGCGGGACGCCGCAACGGCACGTCGGCGCACACGCGGGCATAGGCCTGCTGCAGGGTGTCACCATGGAAGCTCATCAGCGGCTGCATTTCCTCGTCGGCCATCGGCGTGGTAACCCACCCCGGGCACACCGCGTTCACCCGCACGCCGCGTGGGCCGTAATCCCGCGCCAGCGAACGGTTGAGCCCGAGCAACGCATGCTTGGCGGTGGTGTAGCCGCACACGTCGGGGCCTGCGGCCAGCGAGGCGATGGAGCCGAGCAGCACGATATTGCCAGCGCTTTCGATCAGTAGCGGCAGGCAGGCGCGGGCGCTGTAGAACGCGCTGTCCAGGTTGCTGCGCAAGGCCGCCTCCCAGGTGTGTGGGCTGGTCTGGGTGGCGCTGCCCACGCCATGCCCGCCGGCGCAGGCCAGCAGCACATCGAGGCGACCGTAGCGCTCACCAATCTGCGCGACTAAACCCTCCCAGGTGGTCGGGCAGGCTGCATCGCCGACCAGCACCAGGCCGCCGGTGTCCTGCGCAACCTGCTCCAGCGGCTCGCGGCGACGGCCGATGAGCACCAGGTTGGCCCCTTCGGCGGCGTACAAGCGCGCGCAGGCGGCACCGATGCCCGTGCCGGCACCGGTGATGACAACGGTGCGTGGATCAGGCATCGGGATACTCCGTGCGGTTGAGCACTTGGCAGTAGGAGCTGACCGGAAAGTTCGACAGCTCATCGAACGACGCACCGGCATAGCCGAAGATCTTGCCATCGCTGCGGTGCTGTTGCAGGTCGATCAGCACCAAGCCGAGGGTCGGTATGATCTTTTCGCGCCAGACGAACAGGTACAACTGATCGGCGATCTTGTAGTAGTGGCAGCGATCGGTATCGCACAGGCCTTGCTCCACGCCCTTGAGGCATTGCCAGGCATAGAACTGATCGTTCAGGTAGATGTGCTCGTAGACTTCGCTGGGGCTGTAGCGATACAGGTTGCGCAGGCCGGTCAGTTCCTGGGTGGGCGCGTGCGGGCATTGGCCGGGCTGCCAGGCTTGATCCAGGCTGCCGTGCAGGAAGTCCACGTCAACCGAAGTCAGGGCCTTGCCGGCCAGGGCGCGGTTGTAGAGGCCTTGCTCGGTTTGTTCGCGGTCCGGCATGCGCCCGATCACCGCGGTGAACGACGACGTGGTGGTGTCCAGCACCAGGCTGATCGACCAGGCCTGGCCGGCTTCATGCTTGATGAAGTCGACCAGGTACAGGCCCGGGCGTACCGAGGTGGCGCGGTAGGCTGCCGAACCGCTGGAGTGACCGTCGGCGGCGTGCCAGTGCAACTGCTCGGTGTCGAATCGATGCTCGATCTGCCAGCCGTTGGCGAAGTGCAGGGTGAAGGCCTTGCCGTTGAGGTCGGCAAGGTTGGGCAGGATAAATGCGTCGGGGGCAAAACCGTCGGCGAGGGCGCCTACGGTGATCCAGTCGGATGTAGTGGTCATTGCATGGCTCCGGGTTGAGGGAATGGATACCCCGGATCATGCGGTTGGCAACCTGGCTCGCCTATCAACCAAAGGGTTGAGGCGGCTTAAAGAAACAGCGCGGCGACCAGTTCGGTACGGCTGCTCACACCGGTTTTGCGAAACAGGTGGATCAAGTGCGTCTTGATGGTCGGCAGGCCGACGTCCAGCTCCAGGGCCAGTTGCTTGTTGCTCGCGCCCTGACGTAATAACCAGGCAATCTGCCGCTCTTTGGGCGTGAGACCGGCCAGCGCATCGTCGCAGGGCTGCATATTGGCTACGGCCATTTGCAGCAACGCCTGCAAGGCATTGAGCTGAGCCAACTGGTCGATGGTGAACACCCCTTGCTCCGCCGTGCGCAGCAAGGAGATGGCCGCCTGGGGCTGGTCGGCGCGATGGGCGACGATCTCCACCACATCGACCACACCGTAGCGCTGCAGGAAGTCTTGATAGCGGCGACTGTCACGCAGCGGCTGGCGGGCCATGGCAAAACCCAGCGGCACCACCGCCAGCCCGCTGGACAGGCAATTGCGCGGTTGCAACGGGTCGAATTGGCGGTAGTTGTCCAGGTAGTCGCGGTGCATCTCACCGCTCATGCCTTGCAGCCTGAAATCGCGGGCTTGCAGCTGGCGGTCGACACAATAGAACGCTGCCTGGCTGGCGGGCACCAGTTGAGTGAAAGCCTGCAGGCAATGGCCGGCGACTTCCTGAGCGGGGATGGCATGCATGGTCAGTCACCTGCGCCGGAACAAACGCTGCCGGCCGAAGCCGGCAGAGGGGAGCGATCAGACTACCGCGAAATAGTGTTTCACAAAACTCTCGCTCACCACCTCCCACAGCACCGGCGTGCCCTTGGTTACGAACCAGCTGTCGCCGGCCTTGTAGCGGGCGCTCTGGCCAGTACTCTCGTCGGTCAGCACCACTTCACCGGTGACCACCGTAGCTTGTTCGGCGAACGGGTAGACCATCCGGAACTTGCCTTGGGTAGTGCCGAAATAGGCGCTGCTGACGGCGTCGGTCGGTGCGCCGAAGGTCATTTTGCCAAAGGCTTTGACTTCACCTTCGAGGATCTCGGAACCGAGATCGGCAACGGTGCCCCAGGCATCGAGGTCCGATAATTGGATGTCTTTCTTCAGGGTGGTAACGGGCATGGCAGTTCTCCTGTGAATGAAACAGCGGGGCTCAACGGCGACCGTTGAAGTAGCCCGAAAGTTGATGAAGGCTTTTGCCGGCCGTGAGCAGCAGCGGGCGGATATGGTCCTTGCCCAGGATCTGCGCATGCTTGACCGCGCTGATCAGGTCGTAGCGCGACGAGCCTTCGCTCATGCCCTCGGCCAGGACCTTGCAGATGATGTGGCTGGGCGTGACCCCGAAGCCGGCGTAGCCCTGCACATAAAAGGCATTCGGGCGCCCGCTGAGCGTGCCGATCTGCGGGAACAGGTTGGCCCCGGTCGCCATCGGCCCGCCCCACGCCAGGTCGATCTTCACGTCCTTGAGGTAGGGGAAAATCTTCAGCATCAGGTTGCGGTTCCAGGCTTTGAGGTCCAGCGGGATGTGCTCGACGAAAGGCGTGGCGGCACCGAACAGCAAGCGGTTTTCGTTGGTGACCCGGTAGTAGTCGATCACCGGGCGAATATCGCTGTAGGCGCCGCGTATCGGGCTGATGCGGTTGATCATCTCGTCCGACAACGGCTCGGTCATCAACTGGAAGGCATAGGTATTGACGGTGGTCTTGTGCAGTTCCGGTTCCAGCTTGTTGAGAAAACTGTCGCAGGCCCACAGCAACTTGGAGGCTTTGACCGAGCCTCGGCCGGTGCGCACGGTGATGCGTTCGCCATAACTGACTTCCAGCGCCGGGCTGTGCTCAAAGATGCGCACACCGTGGCCGGCCAGGGCCTTGGCTTCGCCCAGCAGCAGGTTCAGCGAGTGCACGTGCCCGCCGCCCATGTGCAGCAGCGCGCTGGTATAGGCGTCTGAACCAATGATCTGCTTGACCTCGGACCCCGCCATAAAGCGGATTTCGTCCTGGGTGTTGATCGACTTGAAGTCCTTCTCCCAGGCGCGCAGGGTTTTTTCCTGGCGGGCGTTGAAGCCCATGTAGCCGTAGCCGTGGCAGAAGTCGGCGTCGATCGCGTACTTGGCGATGCGATCCTTGATGATGCCGGCGCCCAGCTCGCTGATTTCAAAGATCTGGCGCAGGCCTTCGTCGCCGACTTGTTGCTTGATCTTCTCCAGGTCATGGCCGATCCCTGCCATGATCTGCCCGCCATTGCGGCCCGTACCGCCGAAGCCCAGGTAGCGCGCTTCGAGCACCACAATATTGGTGATGCCTTTTTCGGCGAGTTCCAGTGCGGTGTTGATGCCGGAGAAACCGCCGCCAATCACCACCACATCGGCTTCCACGTCCTGTTCGAGGGAGGGGAAGCTGAGGTTGTATTTCTTGGTTGCCGAGTAGTAGGTCGGCGTTTCGATATTGATCATGGCGCAGCCTGGAAAAGTGAAGGGAAACTCACTGCAGAGCCGACAAGAAGCTCTGTGCCTGTTGGGGTGTATTAAGTGCCTTCCGAGCGGTAGGTGTCTTGATTCTGTGTGCCGCCGCTCTTGACCGTGGCTGCCAATAATCAACCCTGAATCCGGCCGCGCGGTAAAGCCGCACACGGGGAACAATTGCCAATGCTAGAATGTTGTTAATCTGTTAACTAATTGCGACGCCACCCCCCATGTCCAAACCGCGCCAATCCCTGACCCTCACTTTGCTCCATGCGCGTGAAGCCGCCATGGGGTTTTTTCGTCCTTCGCTCAATCAACACGGGTTGACCGAGCAGCAATGGCGGGTCATTCGGATCTTGAACCAGCACGATGAGCTTGAGATCAACCGGTTGGCCGAGCTGGCGTGCATCCTCAAGCCGAGCATGACCGGGGTGCTGGTGCGTATGGAAGCGGCGGGCATGGTGGAGCGGCGCAAGGCGCAACAGGATCAACGCCGCGTGCTGGTGCGGCTGGCCGAGAAGGGCCAAGCCTGTTTCGACTCGATGAGCCAGAGCATGGAAGCCAATTACCAGCGCTTGCAGGCGGGGTTTGGCGAGGAGAAGTTGCAGACGTTGCTGACCTTGCTCAACGAGCTGAAAACCCTCAAGCGCTGAGCCGAGGCCGGCATGTCGGTCAGATAAGCCTGTGGCGAGCGGGCCTCCCTCGCCACAGGTCACTTTTCGTTCGCACTCCCTAATAGATAGCGCCGGCCGCGCTGGCAGGCGCCGGTGAATCCTTGAAGGCCGCCGCCAGGCTTTGCAGCCCGCGCATCAGCACGGTGGTGTCCACGCCCACCGCCACGAACGCCGCGCCCAGGTCGATGTAGCGTCGGGCCAGTGCCTGGTCGGCGCTGAGAATGCCGGCGGCTTTGCCGGCGCTGCGGATGCGCGCGATGGCGTCTTCGATTGCCGCCTGCACCTCAGGGTGGCCGGGGTTGCCGCGATGGCCCATCGAGGCGCTCAGGTCTGCCGGCCCGATAAACACACCGTCGACGCCTTCCACCGCCGCAATCGCATCCAGGTTGGCCAGGCCTTCGCGGTTTTCGATCTGCACCAGCAGGCACATCTGCTCATCGGCTTTGTCGAGGTAGCCGGCAATGCTGTTCCAGCGTGAAGCCCTGGCCAGAGCACTGCCGACACCACGTACGCCGTGGGGTGGATAGTGGATGGCTCTCACCAGTTCCCGCGCCTGTTCTGCGCTTTCCACCATGGGCACCAGCAACGTCTGCACGCCAATGTCGAGTACTTGCTTGATCAACGCGGTGTCGCCGATCACCGGGCGAATCACCGGATGGCTAGGGTAGGGCGCCACGGCCTGGAGCTGGCCGAGCATGCCGCGCAGGTCGTTGGGCGCATGTTCGCCGTCGATCAGCAGCCAATCGAAACCGGCATTGGCGGCCAGTTCCGCGCAATAGGCATCGGCCAGACCCAGCCATAGGCCGATCTGGGCTTCACCGCTGCGCAGGCGACGTTTGAAGGTGTTGATAGGCATGTCCATGGGCACTCTCCCGTTAAACGAATCGGCAGGCAATCGACCCGAGCATGTCGTAGTCGACATGGAAGGTATCGCCAGGGTTGGCCGCCACCGGGCGGGTGAAGGAGCCACCCAGGATGATTTGCCCGGGTTGCAGGGTGACGTCATAGGCGGCCAGTTTATTCGCGAGCCAGGCCACGCCCTTGGCCGGGTGATTGAGCACGGCGGCGGAGACGCCGGACTCTTCGATCACGCCATTGCGGTAGAGCACCGCCGGCACCTTGCGCAAGTCGATCTCGGTGGGGCGCACGGCCCGCCCGCCCATGACCACGCCGGCGTTGGCGGCGTTGTCGGAGATGGTGTCGAACACCTTGCGGGTCGCCTTGGTGTGCGGGTCGACCTGCTGGATGCGCGCATCGATGATCTCCAGCGCCGGGATTACCCATTCGGTGGCGTCGAGCACATCGAACACCGTCACGTTCGGCCCCTTGAGCGGTTTGCCCAGGATAAATGCCAGCTCCACCTCGACGCGCGGCACGATAAAGCGCTCGAAGGGGATGTCGGTGCCTTCATCGAAGAACATGTCATCGAGCAACGCGCCGTAATCCGGCTCGGTGATGTTGGACGAGACCTGCATGGCCCGGGAGGTCAGGCCGATCTTGTGGCCGACCAGCTTGCGCCCGTCCTTGATTTTTTGCGCGACCCAGGCGCGCTGGATGGCATAGGCGTCGTCGAGGGTGATCGCCGGGTGATCGAGGGAAAACTGGCGCACCTGCTCGCGTGAACGTTCGGCCTGGTCGAGGCGCGCGGCGGCTTGCAAAATGAGTGATTGATCAAGCATGGCAAGAGTCTCTTATTGAGGGTTGACGATGGCCGCTCGGGTGCGCAGCACCAGCAAGCCACCGAGAGCAATGAGCAGCGCCAGGACGTACAGGGCCAGGCTGGCGCTCTGGGTGGTGTCGCGCATCCAGCCGATCAGGTAGGGCGCGAAGAACGACGCGATGCTGCCGAACGAACTGATCAGGGCGATCCCGGCGGCTTGGGTGCTGTTGGACAGGAACGCCGGGGGCAATTGCCAGAACATCGGCAACGCCGCGCTGGCGCCCATGCCGGCGAGAATCAAGCCGCCCAGCACCACGGTCGGGTTGGCGGGGGCGAGCCCGGCGATGGCAATACCGGCGGCCGACATCAGCAAGGGCACGCACAGGTGCCAGCGGCGTTCACGCTGGCGGTCGGACGAGCGCCCACAGCCAATCATGAAGAAACACCCGGCCAGGTACGGCACCGCACTGAGCAGGCCGACCTTGCCGTCGCTGCCGATGCCGGCGCCATGGATCAGCGTCGGCATCCAGAACGCCAGGGTGTTGACCGCCAGCATCACCGCGAAGTACACCGCCACCAGCAGCCACACCTGCGGGTTGCTGAGAATCGCCGAAAACGAGGTGATCGATTTGCGGTGTTCTTCCCGGTGCAGTTGCTCGCGCAGTTGTTGCTTCTGTTCCGGCGCCAGCCACTTGACCGTCTCGAAGCTGTCCGGCAAGCACTTGAGCACCACCAGCCCGAGAAGAATCACGGGGGCGCCTTCGATGACGAACATCCATTGCCAGCCGCGCAGGCCGCCCAGGTCGTGAAAGTGTTCAAGGATGCCGCCGGAAAGCGGACCACCGATTACCCCGGCCATCGGCACTGCGATGGCAAACAGGGCGGTAACCTGAGCGCGACGGCCGGCCGGGTACCAGCGGTTTAGAAACACCAGGATGCCCGGGAAGAAACCGGCCTCGGCCACCCCCAGCAAAAAGCGCAGCACATAGAAACCCATGGCGCTGTCGATCAGGAACATGCAGGTCGACAGCACGCCCCACACCACCATCAGCGTGGCAATCCAACGCCTGGGGCCCACTCGGTCCAGGGCCATGTTGCTGGGCACGCCGAACAGCGCGTAGGCCACGAAGAACAGGCCGGCGCCGAAGCCATAGACGGTGTCGCTGAAGTTCAAGTCCGCGCTCATCTGCATCTTGGCGAAGCCGATGTTGATGCGATCGAGATGGGCGAAGAGGTAGCAGATCAGCAACAACGGCATCAGCCGCCAGGTGATGGTGCTGTGAGTACGGTCGCGTGCGACCTGGCCGAGGTTGTCGGCGGTATGGGCTGTGCTCATGGTTTTATACTTTTTATCTGAGAGGCCGAGGGTGTGAACGGGCAGGGTGTCTTAACCGACCTGCGCCTTGAGGAACGCATGCACGTTGTTCTGCTTGAAGTTGAGTTGCTCGTGCAGTTCGATCATTTCAAACGACAAGGCCAGCAGGCGCTGGGCCTGAAGATCGGCGAAGTGCTGGGTGATGACCTCGAACAGGCGCTCGGCGACGTGCTGCCGTGTCGCCAGGTCGCGGCCATGGCCGACCTTCAACGTCATGTGCACGAAGGCGTAGTCATGCTTGCCGTCGGCCATGCGCCAGGTGTCCAGGCGCACGCCACGGCTGCGGATGCCGCCCAGGGGAAACACGCCGCTGTCGCCCAGGCTGGCGTGGACTTTTTCGAACAGGCCCGGCAGGTCTGCCTGCTGTTCGATGTTGTCGGTGTATTCAGCGATGAAGTGGGGCATGAACGGCTCCTTCAGGCCGCGCGGGGATGCCGCGCGGCCATGCGGTCAAACAGGGAAAATGGCGTTGATCTGCCCGGTGCCCGAGCTACCGAAAGGCGCGGTGATGATCTCGGCCGGCTTGTCGTAGTCCGGCCCGCCGAGCAAACCCAGGAGCATGGCGGTGTCGTGCATCTTGCCTTCGCCAAAGCAATGCTCGGCGTAGTCCGGGAGCATGGCGCAGAACTCTTTCCAGCGGCCCTGGCGCCACAGTTCCACCACATGCAGGTCGACCTGTTTGTCGAACTCGCGCGTCCAGTTATGGATATTGGCTTCGGCATTGCGGTCGTCGGAGAAACGGTGCGACAGCGACCCCGAGGCCAGCACCACGACTTTGCGGTCGCTCTTCTCGATGGCCCGGCGCACGGCGGCGCCGAAGGTGAAGCTGTCTTGCAGGCGATGCCAGGCACACCAGGCGGCAATCGAAACGACTTTGAATGTCTGCTCGTCCGGTACGCCCATGTGCATGTAGCGCATCGGTACCAGGGTGCCGTATTCCAGTTCCAGGCTCGGGATGTTGTGGGCCAGGGTGCGCACGTCGGCGGCGTTGGCCTCGGCGGCGATCAGCTCGCCCAGCTCCGGGCAGCCGGGGTATTCGTACGCCATGTTCTTGATGAAGTGCGGCAGTTCGTTACTGGTGTAGATGCCTTTGAAGTGCTCTCCGCTGTTGACGTGATAGGCGCTGTTGACCAGCCAGTGCACGTCGAACACTACGGCGGTATCGGCGCCCAGCTCGCGGGCGCGCCGACCGATTTCCTTGTGCCCGGCAATCGCCGCTTCGCGGCAGCCGTGGTGCTTGCCAGGCAGCTCCGACAAATACATCGAGGGTACGTGGCAGATTTTCGCCGCCAGGACGACTTCGCCCATGATGATTCTCCTGAAATTGTTGTTGTTTTCTTAGGGGCTTCGGGTGTTGCTCAGACGCCCCAGCGTGGAATGTGATGGCTGCCCATCGAGATGCACACGTTCTTGATCTCGGCGAACACCTCGAAGCTGTACTGGCCGCCTTCACGGCCGGTGCCGGAGCCCTTCACGCCGCCGAATGGCTGGCGCAAGTCCCGCACGTTCTGGCTGTTGATGAACACCATGCCGGCTTCGATGCCGTAAGCCAGACGATGCGCCTTGCCGATATCCTGGGTCCAGATGTACGACGCCAGGCCGTACTCGGTATCGTTGGCCAGTTGCAGCGCTTCGGCTTCGTCCTTGAAGGGGATCAAGCACACCACCGGGCCAAAGATCTCTTCCTGGGCGATGCGCATATTGTTGTTCACGTCAGCGAACACCGTGGGCTGGATGAACTGGCCTTTGCTCAAGTGCGCCGCGAGGTTGGCCGGGCGCTCCAGGCCACCGGCGAGGAGGGTGGCGCCTTCTTCGAGACCGATCTTGATGTAGCCGGTGACCTTGTCGTAGTGGGCCTGGGTGATCATCGAGCCGACCTGGGTTTTCGGGTCTTGCGGGTCGCCGACGATCAGGCGTTTGGCGCGCGCGGCGAACTCGGCGACGAACTGCGGGTACACGCTTTCCTGGATAAAGATCCGGCTGCCGGCGGTGCAGCGTTCGCCGTTGAGCGAGAAGATGGTGAACAGCGCGGCGTCGAGGGCACGTTCCAGGTCGGCGTCTTCGAAGATCAGCACCGGCGACTTGCCGCCCAGTTCCATGGAGTACTTCTTCAGCCCGGCGGTCTGCATGATTTTCTTGCCGGTGGCGGTGCCGCCGGTGAATGAAATCGCGCGGACATCGGGGTGGCGCACCAGGGCGTCACCGGCAGTCGCGCCGTAACCCTGGATGACGTTGAGCACGCCTTTTGGAATCCCGGCCTCCACCGCCAGGCGCCCCAGTTCGTTAGCGGTCAGCGGCGACAGCTCGGACATTTTCAGCACGGCGGTATTGCCCAGGGCCAGGCACGGCGCGGTCTTCCAGGTGGCCGTCATGAACGGCACGTTCCACGGCGAGACCAGCGCGCAGACACCCACCGGCTGGTACAGGGTGTAGTTGAGCATCTGGTTATCGACCGGGTAGCTGTGGCCGTCCATGCGCGTGCAGACTTCGGCGAAAAAGTCGAAGTTGTGCGAGGCGCGGGGAATCAATACGTTTTTGGTCTGGTGGATCGGCAGGCCGGTGTCGAGGGTTTCCAGTTCGGCCAGGTGCGGCACGTTCTGTTCGATCAGTTCACCTAGCTTGCGCATCAAGCGCGCACGTTCCTTGGCCGGGGTGCCGGCCCATTTCGGGAAGGCTTCCTTGGCAGCGGCCACGGCTTGCGCGACTTCCTCGGCACCGCCGCTGGCCACTTCGCCGATGGCTTCGCCGGTGGCCGGGTTGTAGTTGACGAACACGTCTTTGCTTTCGACCTCACGGCCGTTGATCCAATGTTTGATCATGCTGCTCAAGCCTCTTTACGGGCGCTGAAGAACGCCGCTTCGCTGACAATTCGGTTCACCAGGCGGCCTACGCCTTCGACTTCCACAATCACTTCATCGCCAGGCACGACGTCCGCCAGGCCTTCGGGCGTGCCGGTGGCGATCATGTCGCCGGGTTGCAAGGTCATGAAGCTGGACAGGTATTCGATCAGGTAGGGAATGTCGAAAATCATGTCCTGGGTGCTGCCTTCCTGGCGCAGCTCGCCGTTGATCCAGGTGCGCAGTTTCAGGTTGCCTGGGTCCGGCACATCGGCTACATCGACGATCCACGGGCCGACAGGCGTGGTGGCGTCGCGGTTTTTCACGCGCAGGTTGGGCCGGTAGTAATTTTCCAGGTAGTCGCGAATGGCGTAGTCGTTGCACACGGTGTAGCCCGCCAGGTAATCCAGGGCGTCTTCGCGCTTGACGTTGCGCGCCGGCTTGCCGATGACGGCCACCAGTTCGCACTCGTAGTGCATGTAGGCGACGTTATCCGGGCGCCAGGTCACCTGGTTGTGGCCGGTGTACGTGCCCACGGACTTTATGAAGGCCAGCGGTTCGGTCGGCGGCTTGAAAGCCAGTTCAGCGGCGTGGTCGGCATAGTTCAGGCCCAGGGCGAACATGCTGCCGGTCGCCGGTGGCAGCCATTGCACCTGGTCTTCGGCCAGCAGGCGGCCGTCAGCCAGGCGTACGGCGTTTTCAGCTTCGACCTGTACCGAATGGACTTCACCTTCAAAGCGAATACGGGCGTGTTTCATGAGAGCTCCTCCGCCTTGATGTGATTGACCAGGCGGCCCAGGCCACTGATCTCGACCTCCACGGTGTCGCCAGGCTGCACATCCACCCGGCCTTCGGGAGTGCCGGTTATCAGCACATCGCCCGCGTGCAGGGTCATGAATTCGCTGATCTCGGCGATCAGCAATGGAATGTTGCGCACGAAGTTGGCCGTGGTGTTTTGCTGGCGAATCTCGCCGTTGACGTACAGGGTGATCGCGAGATTGTGCGGGTTCGAGACCTGCGCCGTGGGTATCAGCTCGGGCCCGATGGCGCAGAAACCATCGCGGCATTTGGCTTTGACGGCGGGGCGGTAGTAGCTGTCTTCCGGCAGGCTGAACTCATTGACGAGGGTGTAGCCAGCCACGTAATCGAGGGCTTCGGCCGGGCTGACGCGGCTGGCGCTCTTGCCCATCACCACCCCCAATGCCGGCCCAGGCTGCAAGCGTTCGCCCTGGCCTGGATGCACCACCTCGGCGCCGTGCTGGTTGCGGGTGTTGGGCGTCTTGATGAACAGCACCGGTTTGACCGGCGGTTTCTGATACGGCGGCTGTTCGAACTCGGCGAGGCGCTGCTTGAGCAGCCCCTGGTAGTTCAGCGCGACACCGAAAAGGGTGCCAGTCGCGACGTCATGCAAGGCGCGGCTCATGCTTTCTCCTGGCAGAGCCGTGGGGGCCCTGTATTTAGTTAATGTGTTAACAGTTATAATTAAGATGTTAACTATCGTCAAGGGTGGCAGACTGTTTGTGCGGTGGTTGTGCCGCCCAAATCGGTGCAGGATGAGTGCTGCTGCACTGCAGCAATCACAATAAAAACGAGTAGCGTGCGATGAGCGACCGTCAACCCATCCCGAACATCAACATTGGCCAGGTGTACGACCAGCGCTACAGCGACGCTGAAGTCCACTACGACAAACTGGCGAACCTGGCGGATTTCTTCGGGCGCAACATGCCCGTTCACCGGCATGACCGGTTTTTCCAGGTTCACTACGTAAAAAGCGGCACCGTGCGCGTGTACCTGGACGACCAGCAATACGTCGAATCCGGGCCGATGTTCTTCCTCACGCCACCCACGGTCCCGCACTCGTTTGTGACCGAGGCCGACAGTGACGGGCACGTGCTGACGGTGCGTCAGCAGCTGGTGTGGCAACTGATCGAAGCCGACGCCAGCCTGGCACCGGCCGGTGCGCAATTGCCGGCCGCGTGTGTCGCCCTGGCGCAGTTGGAGCCGCAATACGCGGGGGATATCCGCCGCTTGGATTATCTGTTCGAGGAACTGAGCGAAGAAGTGAAAGCCCAGCGTTCCGGGCGCAGCGCGGCCCTGGACAGCCTGACGCGGTTGATCATGATCAGCCTGTTGCGGCTGTGCTCCCACTCGTTGAAAGCCACGCCCGCCAGGCACGAAGACTTGAAAATCTTCCACCGCTTCAATGAGCTGATCGAAGTGCACTATCAGCAACACTGGCCGTTGTCGCGGTATGCCCAGGGCATTGGGGTGACAGAAGCACGGCTCAACGATGTATGCCGACGTATTGCCGACTTGCCGTCCAAGCGCCTGATCCTGGAGCGCCTGATGCAGGAAGCCAAGCGCCTGCTGCTGTTTACCGGCAGCTCGGCCAACGAGATCTGCTATCAGCTGGGGTTTAAGGACCCGGCCTATTTCAGTCGTTTTTTCCAGCGTTACGCACAGCTCACGCCGGGGGAGTACCGCCAGCGCCAATCGGGGTTGCGTTGAGCCAGGCATAGGGGCTTCGCGCCTTGGTCTTGTTGATCTTGTAGGGATCATCATGCGCATCGGCGCGCCGCGACAGAATGGCTTTTACGCGGAACCGATTGTACTTTTCACAGCGCCAACGCCGCTTGCAGCCGCTGGCCGGCGACACTAAGCTGCCGACTCGCCCATTCAAGTGGTGCCGTCATGGCCAACCCCAGACCTTCGCTGACACTGACCCTGCTGCAAGCCCGTGAAGCCGCAATGGCTTTCTTCCGCCCGGCCCTGAACAAGCATGAACTGACTGAGCAACAGTGGCGGGTCATTCGCATCCTGCGCCAGCAGGGCGAACTCGAAAGCCATCAGCTCGCCCAGCAGGCCTGCATCCTCAAGCCGAGCATGACCGGTGTGCTGACCCGCCTGGAGCGCGACGGCCTGGTGCGTCGGCAGAAGTCCAGCCAGGACCAACGCCGGGTATTTGTGGGCCTCACCGAGCGCGGCCAGCAATGCTTCGTCTCCATGAGCGAGGGCATGGAAAGCAACTACCAGAAAATCGAAGAGCAGTTTGGCGCCGAGAAAATGGAGCAGTTGCTGGGCTTGCTCAATGAGCTGAAAAACATCAAGCCTTGAACGCGCCAATATTTCATTAATAGGTGAACGTATTTTCCCGTTGAAGGTATCGCGGCCGCCAATCCTCACTATCCGTTTTCGGCACACCTGCACGAGCTGCCCTGGGTTCGGAATGGAACTTGCGTGCGATATGACCTGTAAGCCTTGCAACTGAAAAAGGTTGGGTCAATGAACAATAATAATGTGCTGACGCCTGTGGCCTCGGTGGTGCTTGCACCGACGCTACCCCTCCAGCGTTTTCTGACCAGTGACATCGACGAACACGCGCGCAATATGGACGGCTGGCAGGTTCGCTACGATCAGTTATCCCCCGGCCCCTTTACCGGTGAGTTGGTGGCGTTCCGTTCGGACTGGATGCAACTGGTGCGCGACCGCTCTAATCAGGCCATGGTCAAACGTGGCGTGGCCTGGAAAGGTGCAATTACCTTCAGTATTCCCTTGAGTGCCAACGGCCCGGTGTATTGCTCGGGGCACCCGATCCACGAGCCCAGCCTGTTGGTGGCCCACGGTGAAAATCTTCCCGACCTGCACACCCCACAGCACCTGGATCTGCTCGGCGTGGCCATCGAAGAGCACGCACTCGAACATGTGCTGGAGCGTCAACGCAGTCAGTTTCGAATTACCGATCTTCCCAAGTGTTACCGCTTGGGCCATTCATCCGTGCAACGTGACCTCGCGGCGTTGTTCGATGAATTGGCAGGCTGCGATCAGGGCCGTGATGCCGTGCTGGGGCACGATTCGATCCGGCGCGACATACGCGATGCGGTGATGCTGCATGTGCTGGAGTTGATCGCGCCGGACCAGGCGCCACCCCTCAACCCCACGGCGCGCAAAAGGATGGTCGACCGCGCCCGCGAGTACGCGTTGAGTCACCTCGACGAACCGCTGTCGATCCTCGATCTGTGCAATCACATCGGCGCCAGCCGGCGCAAACTCCAATACTGTTTTCAGGAAACCCTGGGCATCAACCCGGTGGCTTATCTGCGTGCACTGCGCCTCAATGCAGTGCGCCGCGAACTGCGAACGAGCACCCAGGCCCATGGCGTACAGGAAGTGGCTGCGCGTTGGGGTTTCTGGCATTTGAGCCGGTTCTCCAGCGATTACCGCACCCTGTTTGGCGAAAGCCCTTCACAGACCCTGCGCCGCACGCAACTCTGCTGAAAACGGATAACCGGCTCACGTCGCGCGTTACTAGGATGGCCCACACCACTTGATGGGAGGGGCATTCGATGATTCATAACAATAACGCAAGCGCCGCACGCATGACGCTGTTCACCCTGGGTCTGCTGGGTTGCTGCGCCAGTGTCCAGGCCACCGAGAACGGTGCGCCGACGACGGCCGTCGGTGTCTATGACTTTGGCGCAGGGATGATGCCGCCGGCCACGCCTTTCGGAACTGTAGGGCTGCGCACGGCATTCTATTCGGCCAACGTGCAGAAGGATCGCCAAGGGCGCGCTGTCGACAACCACTTCTCACTGGATGTGTTGTCCATCGGCGTTGCCTATATGCGCATGACCGATTACACCGTATTGGGCGCCACCTATGGTTTCGGCGCCGTGGTGCCGTTTTTCAAGATGGACGCTTCCGTCAAGGTGCAGACGCCGGTGGGGCCGCTGAGCCTGGAGGCCGATCCGTTTCGAATGGCCGACGTGCAACTGTTGCCGGTGATCCTGCAGTGGAACCTGTCGCCGAATCTGTTTATCAACACGCAGTTGCAGATCCAGACGCCCACCGGTGACTACGACAAGAATCGTTTGATTTCTCCAGGGCTCAATCACTGGACGTTCTCGCCGATCGTCAACGCCACCTACATCACCGACAGTGGCTTCGAGGTTTCTTCCAGCTTTGAAGTCGACGTCAATACCCGTAACCCCGCGACCGATTACAAGAACGGTGTCGAGTACCGTCACGAGTTTGCCGTGGGCCAGCACGTGGGGCCTTGGACTCTGGGCCTGGGTGGCTATTACTACCGCCAGTTCAGCGATGACGACGCGCCCGGGCTGCAATCGGGCAACCGCGCGCGGGTGCTGGCTGTCGGTCCTGCAGTGAGTTACTTCAAGCCCGGCCTGCCGCCCGTGTGGCTGCATGCCTATAAGGAAACCGATGCCCGCAACCGTGCCGAGGGTTACACCGTGGCGCTGCGCATTTCTCAAAGTTTCTAAGGGGCTGGCCATGAACTCATCACATTCCGATTCCCCATCACCACGGCAAGCCACCGGGCGCCGTGAAGGGCTGGTGCTGATGCTGGGCAGCAGCCTGACCATCATGGGCGCGGCCATGGTGGCGCCGATCCTGCCCAAGCTGGGCGCCGAGTTCGGTGCGCTGGAACCGCGTGCCGACTTGTTGGTGCCGTTGGCGGTCACCGGGCCGGCACTGGCGATTGCGCTGTGCGCGCCGCTGGCCGGCTGGTTGGCCGACCGGGTCGGGCGCAAGGCGTTGCTGGTGATCGCCACCCTGTTGTATGCCGTGCTCGGGGCTATCCCGGCGCTGCTGGATAACTTGCCCGCCATCGTCGGCGTGCGCCTATTGTTCGGTGCGGCGGAGGCTGCGGTGATGACCTGTTGCGCCACGCTGATTGCCGACTATTGGCACGGCGAGGAGCGGTTGCGCTACATCAACCGGCAGGTGGTCACCATCGGTTTGGTCGGCTCGCTGTTCTATGTTGTGGGCGGCGCGTTGGGCGAACACTCCTGGCGCCTGCCATTCCTGCTGTACCTGCTGCCACTGTTGTTGGTGCCGATGATGATCAAGGTGCTGTGGGAGCCCGCCGCCGCTCGCCAGCCCGCCGAGGTGGCTGAACAGGGCAGGGTGGCCGTGCTGCCCCTGGTGCTCGGTTATCTGCTGATCCTCAGTGGGATGGTGCTGAGTTTTATCGTGCCGATCCAGGCGCCGGTTTTACTCGTCAGCCTCGGCATTACTTCAAGCACGATGATCGGGCTGTCGGCGGGGGGCAGTCTGCTGGCGACCCTAGGTGGTTCGTTAGCCTGGCCGCTGCTGCGCCGACGCATCGGTATCCCCGGCTGCAATGCGCTGTTGCTGAGCCTGTTGGGCCTGGGATTGTGGCTGCTGATGCGCGCACCGAGCTACAGCATGGTGTTTGTGGCAGTGCTGATCCATGGCCTGGGCGCCGGGCTGCTGGTGCCCAACGCGATGGCGCCGGTGATGAATGCCCTGAGCGCGAAAACCCGTGGGCGCGGCTTGGGTGGGTTCACGGCGTTTCTGTATTTCGGTCAATTTGTCAGCCCGCTGGTGGTGGCCTTGCTCAGCGTTTACTCGGGTGACGTACGTCGTTCAATCCTGTGGCTGGCCTGTGCCAGTTTTGCCTCGGCCCTGGCCTGGGCACTGGCAGGCCTGCAAGCACGGCGCAAAGCGCTGACCCAGGCATTCGGATCAAGTCATTCATAATCAATAGGAGACGAACATGGACATCCACAACCTGCTGGACAGCGAGGACGCCACCGGTTTGGCCGAATGGGTCAGGCGCGGTGAGGTGCAGCCCGGCGAGCTGCTGGAAGCGGTGATTGAGCGTATCGAACGGGTCGAACCGCAGCTGAACGCGGTGGCCGAGCGGCTTTACGATTCGGCGCGGCAGTCGGCACGCGCATCGCGCCCCGGCCACGGTGTGTTTGCCGGGGTACCGACCTTGATCAAGGACCTGTTTTCACCGGTTAACGGCGCGGCGATGACCAATGGCTCGCAGGCGTTGGGAGGCGCTCGCGCTGACTTTGAAGCTGAACATGTAAGCCGTATCCGTCGTGCCGGGTGTGTGATTCTCGGCACCAGCACCTCACCCGAGTTCGGCACGTCGTACTCCACCGAGTCCAACCGCTTTGGCGCCACACGCAACCCCTGGAATATCGGCCACAGTGCCGGCGGTTCCAGCGGCGGCGCGGCAGCCTTGGTGGCGGCGCGCGTCGTACCGTTTGCCCATGGCAACGATGGCGGCGGTTCCTTGCGCGTGCCGGCGTCCTGCTGTGGGGTGTTCGGCTTCAAACCCAGCCGTGGGCTGTTGCCGTCCGGGCCGATGATCGGCGAGGGCTGGGCCGGCATGGGCACCCCCCATGCGATTACCTTGTCGGTGCGTGACAGCGCCGCGCTGTTGGATGCCACGGCCGGGATCGACCTGGGCGCACCTTATGCTGCGCCGCTGCAGGCACAGCCCTATGTCACCGCGCTGCAGCGTGATCCCCGGCCGCTGCGCATCGCCCTGGTTGAGCACCTCGGGCCTTGGCCGACTTCCAGCGAAAGTGTGGAAGCCGTGCGCCAGGCCGCCAGGTTGTGTGAATCCCTGGGCCACCGCGTTGAACCGGTCAGCTTGCCGGTGGTGTTGCCGACGTTTCTTGATCAGGTCTTCACCATCATTGGTGCAAGTACTCGCCACTATGTTGATGTGTTGGGCCAGATGCGCGGTTTCGCTGTGCAGCCTGAAGAGCTGGAAGCTCGCACCCGCATCATTTTGCGCAGCAAGGGCGATGTCAGTGGTGCGCAGTACGCGGGGGCCGTGGAGTGGATTCATGCCTTGGGTCGGCAGTTGGCGGTGTTCATGCAGGATTACGACCTGATCCTCACGCCGACCCTGGCACGCGAGCCGGTGCCAATCGGTGAGCTGGACCTGCAAGACGACCGTCTGAGCCTGGAAGATCTGATTGAACAGTTCCACAGCTACTCGCCGTTCACGGCACTGTTCAATGCCAGCGGGCAACCGGCGATGTCAGTGCCGTTGTACTGGAGCGCTGCCGGCTTGCCGATGGGCGCTCATTTCGCCGCGCGCTTTGGCGAAGAAAGTACCTTGTTTGCCCTCGCGGGGCAGTTGGAGCGGGCCCAGCCCTGGCGCGGTCGGGTACCGCCGGTCAATGCCTGTCGACTATAAGCGTCCGAGGGGTTCTGCATTGGGCGGGTGACCGACCTGCCCGATGCGAAACCCCGCCTTGTCACTCAGCCGCAAATCGGCGCCTTTTTACCCGGTACATATCTCCGTCCGCATGGCTGAGCAGGCTATCGGCGTCCTCTCCGTCCTGGGGATAAACCGCCACGCCGATACTGCAGGACGGCATCACTACCCCGCCAAACTCTGGGCCCAGCGGCTCGGCCATGACCGCGAGTATCTGCACCACCTTGGCAGAAATAGCCTCCCGCGACGGGATGTCCGTCAGCAGCACCGTGAACTCATCACCGCCCATCCTCGCCACCAGGTCGCTCTCGCGCACGCAGCGTTCCAACCGTCGGGCAATCACACACAGCACGCGATCGCCCATGGCATGGCCATGCACATCGTTGATGCCCTTGAAATCATTGACGTCCAGAAACAGTAACGCCAAGTTGCGGTTGTGGGACTGTGCTAGGTGCAGGGCGCGGTCCAGCCGATCATTGAACAGTGACCGGTTGGTCAGGGCGGTCAGCGGATCATGATGGGCAAGGAAGCGCAGTTCTTCCTCGGCCTGGGTGAGCGCGGTCACGTCCCGTGCGACCCCGATGCGCGCGCGCACTTCTTGGGACCAGAAGGCCGCCCACAGGATGTGCACGACACTGCCATCCTTGCGTATGTAGCGGTTGCGGAAGTCGACATGGGATTGGCCATTCATGACCCGCACAATCGAGGCCCGGGTGCGCGCCAGGTCTTCAGGGTGCATGTAGTGGGTGATCAGGGTGCCGATCAGTTCGTCGGCACGGTAGCCGAGCAGGGCCTCACAGCCATCGCTGACGAAGACAATCTGGCTGTCACCGTCGACGACAAAGACCGTATCCAGCATCAGGTGGATCAGTTTCGGGTAGAGAGCTTGCAGATCAACAGACATGGGGCGTTGGGCATCCGGTTCATATCGGCCGATCATAGCCCGATCATGCACCGAGGCGTTGAGCAATCCTGCACATTTTTAGTCCGCTCAGTAACCGTCGAGAGCGGCCTGGCAGAGTCTTTCGTGTAGGCGAAGGCGCTGCGAACGGACAGGAAAGGTTGTCGTACAACCGAATGCGCTATGATGCGCGTTCCTCCGCTAACCGAGATACCCGTTCTTGATGGACAACCCGAACGTCCAGCCCACCGTTCGACGCCGGCACCGCAGCCTGGCTGAAGAACTGGTCACCGAGCTTTCCCGGCGCATCTGTTCCGGTGAGCTGCCGCGTGCCACCAAGCTGCCCACCGAATCTGAAGTGATGGCCGAACATGGCGTGAGCCGCACGGTGGTGCGCGAGGCCATTTCGCGCCTGCAAGCCGCGGGCCTGGTGGAAACCCGGCACGGCATCGGCACCTTTGTGAAGGATATCCCCAGCCCCAGCGGGTTTCGCATCGACCCGGACAGCATCGTGACCTTGCAGGATGTGCTGGCCGTGCTGGAGTTGCGCATCAGCCTGGAGGTGGAGGCCGCCGGCCTGGCGTGCGTGGGGCGCACCGACGAGCAGTTGCGGGTGATGCGCGACTCGCTGGATGCGCTGAACTCGCGGGCGGTGAGTGCCGACTATGCGGTGTCGGCAGACTTTCAGTTTCATCAGCAGATCGCGTTAGCCACGGGCAATCGCTACTTCACCGACATCATGTTGCACCTGGGGGTCAACATCCTGCCGCGCACACGCCTGCACTCAAAACGCTTGGCCAACGACAACAAGGAGCCCTTCCTGGAGCGCTTGAGCCGTGAGCATGAGGACATCTACAAAGCCATCCTGCGCCGTGACGCCGATGCGGCTCGGGCGGCGATGCGCCTGCACCTGTCCAACAGTCGCGAGCGTATGCGCCGGGCCTATGAAGCCGCCGCCGCCGAGTTATCGAACGGCCCCGCCGCGGTGAATGCGCCGCCCTGAAGCCGGCTGCCTGGTTCATCAGCCGGCGCTGGCGGTTGTTGCTCGACCTTGGCGCGAAACGCTTCCGAACTGTCCTTGGGTGCAAAGCCCAGGTGTTCCGTGTGCCGAGTGCTCCACCAGCGGTCCCGATTGTCCGACACGCCATACACCACACTGTGCCCGACTTCCTTGGCCAGCAGGGCGCGCGCCACCAGATGGTCCAGGTCGGTGTAGCTCAGCCACGTCGAAAGCATCCGCCGGTTGCGCGGCTCGGGGAACGACGAGCCGATGCGCAAACTCACGGTTTCAATCCCGTAGCGGTGAAAGTAGAACGCCGCCAGGTCTTCGCCGTAGGCCTTGGAGAGGGCGTAGTAGCCATCCGGACGGCGCGGTGAGTGCACGTCCAGTTCAACGTCCTGGGGATAGAAACCGGTGACGTGGTTGGAACTGGCAAACACAATCCGCTTGACCCCCTGTTGTCGCGCCGCCTCATAAATGTGGAATGTGCCGCGAATATTGGCGTCGAGAATCTCCTCGAACGGCCGCTCCACGGAAATCCCGCCCAGGTGAACGATGGCGTCGACGCCGTTGACCAACGCCGCAACGGCGGCCTTGTCGGCCAGGTTGCAGGTGATCACTTCGTCGTGCTCACCACGGCTGGGCGCCATGGGGCTGATGTCCGAGGCGCGGACGATGCCGGCGTGGGCCTGCAAGGTGTTCCGCAGGATTTGCCCCAGGCCGCCGGCGGCGCCGGTGAGCAAGATGCGCGTGAAGGGTTTGGGTTGTGTGGTCATGGTCAGGTCTTCCATTGAACGCTGAATGCAGGTGGCTTGCCTGTCGAGCGATGCGCACTCGCCAGGCAAGTCGTGGAGGCTTTACATGAAGTTGTACTGGATGCCCAGGCGCCACCGCGCCTGGCGGTCTTCGGACGTGGCGTTGACCTTCACATCACCAATCTCCATGAACGGGGCCCATTCCTTGTTGAGCTTGTATTTAACGCTCAGGTTCTGTTCGTAATCGCTCTTCTTGTTGTCGTAGCGGATGTAGTCAGTCTTGAAGTAGATGAACTGATATTCGTACGCCCACTTACTGGCCGGCGTGTAGCCGAGCCAGCCCTCGAAACGATGGGTGGTCTGGTCATCCTTGATGTGGTCGGGCAAGTCCTCGTCGACCTGATCGCGGTCCAGCTTCTTGGCATCCAGGCGATAGCGCGTGGCGGCGTAGAAGGCGTCGTTGATCTTGTAGTTGTACTTGAGGCCGAACTTGTAGGTGGTCGAGTCTTTCGAGCTGTCCATCTGGAACGCCGGGGTCAACGTCGATTGCGCGCTGAGTTTGTAGTTGTAGCTCACGGTGAACTCGTGCCCGTTGTTGACCATGTTGTCGTAGGCAACGTCTTCACGGTCTCCGGCGGTGCGGTATTTCATTTCCGCTTCAAATCCCAGGCCACTGTCCAGGCGATAGTTGAGCTTGATTCGGTCAGCGTGGGCGCTGTCCTCCTCGGTGAACTGGTGGCGGTAGTTGATGCTGGCAGAGTCAGCGCTGACATACAGCGGCAGGCCGAGGGTCAGGGCAGTAACGAGCGTGCGTAGGGTGGTGTTCATACGGTCTTCTTTTTTGTTTTTGTTAGGGTCGTTTGACGGTTGCTACGGCAGTGCGTTGTTGCGTATGGATCTCATCTAAGGTGCCGATATACGTTATCGTACGACAAGACGACTCGTCTATGGGTTATCGGTGGTTTTGAAACACTTTGAAATATATGTGCCCAATGAATAGGGCTTTACAGCAATCCTGGTTATTCCTTGGTTGTCTTTAAAAATAAGGGTTTTGTCGGGATTTACTGAAAATGTACGCAGGCGAGAGGCGGGTTATTGGGTCTTTTCAAGCGTTGTACGATGACCTATGATCGGTCGCAACAGACGACACTCCCGTCACAAATCCAATAAGAAGGCTTACGACGTCCATGAGAATCACAGCAGTCAACGTCCAGGTATTTTCCTACCCGACCCGCCGCGCAGTGGACAGCGCCGGCCATGCGCACCCGGGTGATGTCACCCAGGCGCAGATGGCTTTGCTGCGCATCCAGACCGAAGACGGTCACGAGGGTTATGCCTTCGGCGCCCCTGAACTGATCCGCCCGTATGTGCTTGATGGTTTCGTGCGCAAAGTGCTGGTGGGGCAGAACGCCTTCGATCGCGAAAAAATCTGGCATGACCTCGCGCATTGGCAGCGTGGCAGTGCCAGCCAGTTAACCGACCGCGCCTTGGCGCTGGTGGAGCAGGCCCTCTGGGATTGGGCTGGGCGCAAACTGGGTGTGCCGGTGCACAAGTTGATTGGTGGTTTCCGCGACAAAGTGCCGGCCTACGGTTCCACCATGTGTGGCGACGAACTGCCCGGTGGCCTGGCGACCCCGGAAGACTACGGGCGTTTTGCCGAGACCCTGGTGCAGCGCGGCTACAAGGCCATCAAGCTGCACACTTGGATGCCGCCGGTGTCCTTCGCCCCGAGCCCGCGCATCGACGTCCAGGCTTGTGCTGCGGTACGCGAAGCAGTCGGCCCGGACATCGCCCTGATGCTCGATGGTTATCACTGGTACAGCCGCACCGAAGCGCTGTACATCGGGCGTGAGCTGGAGAAGCTCGACTTCGCCTGGTTCGAAGAACCGATGATGGAAGAGTCCGCCGAGTCCTATGCCTGGCTGGCGGGGCAGTTGGACATTCCGGTGCTGGGCCCGGAAACCCTGTCCGGCAAACACCTGAGCCGCGCCAGTTGGGTCAAGCACGATGTGTGCGATATCTTGCGCGCCGGTGTGGCGGGTGTCGGCGGTATTGCGCCGTGCCTGAAGGTTGCGCACCTGGCTGAATCCTTCGGCATGGATTGCGAGATTCATGGCAACGGCGCCGCCAATCTGGCTGTCGTCGGCGCGATCAAGAACTGCACCTGGTATGAGCGTGGCCTGTTGCACCCGTACCTGGATTACGACGAAGTACCGGCCTACCTCAAGCGTCTGGTAGACCCGATGGACAGCGACGGTTTTGTGCACCTGTCCGACTTGCCGGGCCTGGGTGAAGACATCGATTTCAACTTCATCGAGACCAATACGCTTAAAAGCTTCTGACGTGTACACGGTCAGTCCGGCATAAGTCGGGCTGATCAAGAGCCCTATAAATATAAAAAAGGCACTCTTGTTATGAACATTTTCCCCTCGCTGTGGGCGCGGGTATTCGTCGCCGCCCTGGCCGTTACCGCCGTACCTGCAAGCTTTGCCAAGACACCGGCCGATCAGCTGATCGTCGGCATGAGCATGATCAACCTGCTGTCCCTCGACCCGGCGGCGGCCACCGGCCTGGACGTGTCGGAGATCAACGCCAACCTCTATGACATGTTGCTGGTGCAGGACGTCGCCCAGCCGGATCGCCTGGTACCGGCGCTGGCCGAGCGCTGGCAGGTCAGTGATGACCGCAAGACCCTGACGTTCAACCTGCGCACCGGCGTGAAGTTCCAGTCCGGCAATGACCTGAGTGCCGAAGACGTTGCCTGGTCGTTGCAGCGCGTGCTCAAGCTCAACCTGGCGCTGGCTTCCACCTGGAAGGCCTACGGCTTTACCGCCGAGAACGTCGAGCGCTACATGCGTGCCACGGATGCCGCGACCTTCGTGATCGAACTGCCTCGGCCGACCGACCCGCTGTTGGTGCTCAATACGTTGGCGACGTCGCCGAGTGCGTTCATCCTCGATCGCAAAAAAGTCCTCGAACACCAGAAAAACAACGACATGGGCGCCGCCTGGCTGGTGACTCACGCCGCCGGCAGCGGTGCGTTTGTGCTCAATGACTGGCGCGCCAACGACGTGATCCTGATGACCCGTTTCGACGGGTACTGGGGCGGCCCGGCCAAGCTCAAGCGCATCGTCATGCGCAACATGACCGAGTCGCAGTCGTTGCGCCTGATGATCGAGCGCGGCGACCTGGACATCGCCAAAGGCATGTCCGCGCCGGACATCGAAGCCCTGCAGAAAAGCGACAAGGTCCGCACCCAGACCTTGCAGCGCGGCACGCTGTACTACGTAGCCCTGAGTGTGAAGCAACCGATGTTTGCCGATGCGCGCGTGCGCAAGGCCGTGCGTGCGCTGATCGATTACCAGGGCATCAACCAGACCGTCATGCCCCATTACGGCGTGATCAACCAACGGCCGCTGCCGCTGGGCCTGGCCGCGCGCCTGCCGGATCCGGGTTACACGCTCAACGTCAAGCAGGCCAAGGCCTGGCTGGCCGAGGCCGGTTACCCGAACGGTTTCAAGACCACCATTCGCGTGCTCGCCGAACCGCCGTTTATCAACATTGCCTCCAACCTGCAGTCGACCCTGGCCCAAGCCGGTATCGATGCCAGCATCATCACCGGCACGGGCAACCAGATCTACGGCGCGATGCGTGAGCGCAGCTTCGACATCATCGTCGGCCGCGGCGGTGGCGGCGCGGAACGGCATCCGCACTCCAGCCTGCGTACGCTGGTGTACAACCCGGATAACCGCGATGAAGCCAAGCTCACCAACTTCCAGGGCTGGCGCACGTCCTTCTACAGCCCTGAGCTGAACCAACTGATTGAGCGCGCGGAAGTCGAGCCTGACACAGGCAAGCAACTGGCCCAATACCGCGACATCCAGGAGCAGGTCGATCAGCAGGTCGGGGCCATTTTGCCGGTCTCGCAAATGACCGACACCGTGGTGGTGTACGACGACGTGGCCGACTTCCAGGGCCATACCGCCGCGACCACGCGCTACAAAGACGTCTACAAGAAGCGCTGACCGATTATCAGGAGCTCACTATGTTTGTTATGACTGCCTCTGTCATGGGCGCTCGCGCGTCCAACACAGCCCGGCGTGCCGGTACGGTGCTGGTGACCTTGCTCGGCCTGTTGGCCCTGACGTTCATCATCGGCCGGGTCATGCCGCTCGACCCCGTGCTGGCGGTAGTCGGGCCGGATGCCGACAGTTCCACCTACGATCAGGTGTACCGGTCGATGGGCCTGGACAAGCCGATCTGGACCCAATTCGGTCTTTACCTCAACGACCTGCTCCACGGTGACTTCGGCAATGCGCTGTTGACCGGCCACCCGGTGCTCGACGACATCCTGCGCGTATTCCCCGCGACGATCGAACTGGCCACCCTGGCGATCCTGTTCGGCGTGCTGATCGGTTTGCCGCTGGGCGTCTGTGCGGCCAGCAACCAGGGTCGCCTCGGCGATCACGTGGCGCGGGTGATCACTTTGTTCGGCTACTCCACGCCGATTTTCTGGCTGGGCATGATGGGGCTGCTGGTGTTCTACGCCTGGCTCGGCTGGGCCGGTGGAGCGGGGCGCATCGACCTGGCCTATGACGGCATGGTGCCCGAGGTCACCGGCCTGCTGCTGATCGACTCGACCCTGGCACGTGACTGGGAGGCCTTCGCCAGCGCCCTGCGCCACATCGTGTTGCCGGCGCTGATTCTGGGCCTGAATTCGGTGGCGTATATCAGCCGCATGACCCGCAGCTTCATGCTCGAGCAGCTGTCCCAGGAGTACATCATCACCGCGCGGGTCAAGGGCCTTTCCCGTCGCCAGGTGGTGTGGGGGCATGCGTTTCGCAACATCCTCGTGCAATTGCTGACGGTGGTTGCACTGGCCTACGGCTCGTTGCTGGAGGGCGCGGTGCTGATCGAAACCGTGTTTGCCTGGCCGGGGTTCGGCCAGTACCTGACCAGCAGCCTGATGCTCGGCGACATGAACGCGGTGATGGGCTGCGTGCTGGTGATCGGCTTGATTTTCGTCGCGCTCAACCTGATCAGCGACGCCTTGTACAAGGTGTTCGACCCCCGTACCCGTTAACGCACTGCGCAGTACCGATAAAACTATAAAAAGAAGGATTTTTGCATGAAGACGGTATTTTCAACACTGCACCTTGGCCTGTTGACGGCGATACTCGCCCTTGGGCCGATGACAACGGCCAGCGCCAAGACCCCCGCCGATCAATTGATCGTCGGCATGAGCATGGTCAACCTGTTTTCCATCGACCCGGCCAATGCGCCCGGCCTGGATGCCTCCGGCGTCAACGCCAACCTCTACGACACGCTGATCAAGCGCGACCAGGGCAACCCGGAAAAACACCTGCCGCAATTGGCCGAACGCTGGGACATCAGCGAAGACGGCAAGCAGGTGACCTTTCATCTGCGTCAGGATGTGAAATTCCATTCGGGCAACCCGCTGACCGCCGAGGACGTGGCGTGGTCGCTGTACCGGGTGATGAAGCTCAATTTCGGCCTGGCCACCACCTGGAAGGCCTACGGCTACAGCGTCGAGAATATCCAATCGCTGATCCGCGCCACGGACACCCACACCCTGGTCATCGACCTGCCGCAGACCATGGACCCGCTGCTGCTGGTGGACTCCCTGGCGATCTCGCCGAGCGCCGTGGTAGTGGACCGCAAGACGGCCCTGGCGCATGAAAAAAACGGCGACCTCGGCGCCGGCTGGCTGGTGACGAACGAGGCGGGCAGTGGCCCCTTCGTGCTGACCAAATGGAGCGCCAACGATTCGCTGCTGCTGACCCGTTTCGACGGTTACTGGGGCGGCGCGGCCAAGCTCAAGCGCGTGGTGGTGCGGCACATGACCGAATCCCAATCCTTGCGCCTGATGCTTGAACGCGGCGACCTCGACCTGGCCTACGGCATGGCGGCGCCCGACATTCGCGCCATCGACGGCTCGGACAAGATCCAGGTGCAATCATTGCCGCGCGGCACCATGTACTACGTGGCGATGAGCATGAAGCAACCCGAGTTTGCCAAGACTCAGGTGCGTGAAGCCGTGCGCAACCTGATCGACTACAAGGGCCTGGATGAACAGGTGATGCCGTATTACGGCAAGCTCAATCAGCAGCCGATGCAGTTGGGGCTGGAAGCGCGCTTGCCGGATCCGGGCTATCACATGGATGTGGCCAAGGCGAAAAAGCTGCTCGCCGAGGCGGGTTACCCCGACGGTTTCAACACTACTATTCGCACGCTGTCGGAGCCACCGTTCATCGACATCGCCGCGCGCCTGCAAGCGACCCTGGCCGAAGGTGGGATCAAGGCCAGTATCGTCACCGGCACTGGCAACCAGGTCTACGGCGCCATGCGCGCGCGCAATTTCGAGATCATCGTGGCCCGTGGCGCCGAGCGCTATCCGCATCCGTATTTCAGCCTGCGCACCTTCGCCTACAACCCCAACAACAGCGATGACGCTGGCTTGCCGAACTTCCAGGGCTGGCGCGCTTCATTCTTCAATCCGCAGCTCAACAGCCTGATCGACCAGGCGGGCGTAACGCGCGATTCGGCACAGCGGGTCAGCCTGTATCACCAGGCGCAGACGCTCTATGACCAGCAGGTGGGGCCGATCCTGATGATCTCGCAGATGACCGATACCGTGGTCAGCGCTGCCGACGTCAAGGGTTTCAGCGGTGACGATGCCGAGGCCACCCGTTACCTGGGTGTCTACAAGCAGCGTTGAGTGGGGCTGCGGCCCTTCAGAATTCACACAGAGAAGATGCTTATGAATGCCAATCTGTCTTCCATCGACACGGCGGCGAAGCGGCCGGTGGATCGCTCGCCGGGCTCCAGCTTCGATGCCTTCTGCAAGAGCGGCCTGCGGGTGCTGCGTCACCTGTTGCGTAACCCCATGACCCTGGCGGGCCTGCTGGTTGCGCTGCTATTGGTGGTGGTCGCGGCCTTTGCGCCGTGGATCGCCACCCATGACCCGGTCGCGCAAAATCTCGCCACTGCCTTGCAGGCGCCGGGCTCGGCGCACTGGTTCGGCACCGACGAATACGGCCGGGATATTTTCAGTCGGCTGGTCTATGGCTCGCGGATCACGCTGTACATCATTGCTCTGGTAACCGTGATCGTCGGTCCCATCGGGCTGTTTATCGGCACCGTCTCGGGCTACTTCGGCGGGGCGGTCGACACCGTGTTCATGCGCCTGACCGACATCTTTATTTCCTTCCCCAGCCTGGTCCTGGCGCTGGCCTTTATCGCCGCCCTGGGTCCTGGCCTGGAGCATGCGGTGGTGGCGATTGCCTTGACTTCATGGCCACCGATTGCGCGGCTCGCGCGGGCCGAAACCCTGTCCCTGCGCAACGCTGACTTTGTCGTCGCCGTGGAACTGCAAGGTGCGTCGCCGGCGCGGATTATCCTGCGCCATATCGTGCCGATGTGCCTGTCCTCGGTGATCATCCGCCTGACCATGAACATGGCCGGGATCATCCTCACCGCCGCCGCCTTGGGCTTCCTCGGCCTGGGTGCCCAGGCGCCGCTGCCGGAGTGGGGCGCGATGATCTCCACCGGGCGCCGCTACATGCTCGAGTGCTGGTGGCTGGTGGCGGTGCCTGGGGCGGCGATCATGTTGGTCAGCCTGGCCTTCAACCTGTTGGGCGATGGCCTGCGGGACATCCTTGATCCGCGCAGCGAATAATCGGAGAACACCTTATGTCCGCCATCAAACTGAATGTCGAAGGGCTTAATGTGCGCTTCGTCAGTGGCCAGAAAGAAACCCACGCCGTGCGCGATGTGTCCTTTACCTTGGGGCGGGAGAAACTGGCGATTGTCGGTGAGTCCGGCTCAGGCAAGTCCACGGTCGGGCGCAGCCTGCTCAAGCTGCATCCGCCCAGCGCCAGAATCACCGCCAAGGCCATGGCGTTTGGCGAGGTCGATCTGCTCTCGGCCAGTGAAAAGGCGATGCAGAAGATTCGCGGCCAGCGCATCTCGATGATCATGCAAGACCCCAAGTACTCGCTGAACCCGGTGGTCAAGGTGGGCGACCAGATTGCCGAAGCCTACCTGGCCCACCACAAGGCCAGTCGCAGTGATGCGCGCGAGCGGGTCATGCAGATGCTCGAGCAGGTGCATATCCGCGATCCGAAGCGGGTCTACAACCTGTACCCCCACGAGGTGTCCGGCGGTATGGGCCAGCGCATCATGATCGCGATGATGGTGATCACGCGTCCGGAAGTGATCATCGCCGATGAGCCCACGTCGGCGCTGGATGTCTCGGTGCGCCAGCAAGTGCTCAGCGTGCTGGAAGAGTTGGTGGACCAGCAGCAGATGGGGCTGATTTTTGTCAGTCACGACCTCAACCTGGTGCGTAACTACTGTGACCGCGTGTTGGTGATGTACGCCGGGCGCGTCGTCGAATCCCTGGCTGCCTGCGACCTGCAATACGCCGAGCATCCCTACACCCGCGGCCTGCTGGCCGCGCTGCCGAGCATGGATAACCGTCGCGTGCACCTGCCGGTGCTCAAGCGCGATCCACTTTGGCTGACTCAATAAGGAACCTGACCATGCCCATGATCCAAGCGCACGCCTTGAACCTGAGTTTCGGCACAGGCGCTGCCATCAACCAGGTGCTGCACGATGTGAGCCTGAGTGTTGCCGACGGCGAATCGTTCGGCCTGGTGGGGGAGTCCGGTTCGGGCAAGACCACCGTACTGCGCTGCCTGGCCGGGCAATACCGGCATTGGAACGGGGAGCTGAGCATCGCCGGCGCGCCGTTGCAGCACAAGATTCCCAAGGAGCATTTTCGCAAAGTGCAGATGGTCTTCCAGGACCCCTACGGCTCCCTGCACCCCAGGCACACCATCGACACCGCCCTGCGTGAGCCGCTGATTATCCACGGGGTAGGGGACAAGGACGACCGGATCAACGAGATCCTGCTCAAGGTCGGCCTGAACGACAGCTTCCGCTTCCGCTATCCGCATCAGTTGTCCGGTGGGCAGCGCCAGCGCGTGGCCATTGCGCGCGCATTGATCCTTGAGCCCCGCGTGCTGTTGCTGGATGAGCCGACCTCGGCCCTGGATGTGTCGGTCCAGGCCGAGATCCTCAACTTGCTGGCGGACCTGCGCCAGCGCGAGAAACTCACCTATCTGCTGGTCACCCATGATCTGGGGGTGGTCACTCACTTGTGCGACCGGGTGGCGGTGATGCAGCACGGCAGGATCGTCGAATTGCTCGACTGCCAGGCCTTGAGTCAGGACCAGGCCGTGCACGACTACACGCGCATGCTGGTGCAGGCCAGCCGTGACTTCAGTCAGGAGTCTGTAGGGCGTAAGGTCGGCTGATCTCTATAGTCATCGTATGACTATGGCTTATTGATGATGCGTGACTTCATGTTTTGTTCACGCAAGCTTATGGTTTTATTGATTAAATAATAATGGCGCAAACAAAAGCGCTTAGAGACTAGCTAACGACCTTCTACAGTTGTACGATGACGTACCTCTTTAGGTATCCCCTTTATTTTTCGATTTGAGGTTTGCGAACATGACGCCACAAGAACTAAAAACAGTCCTGTCTTCCGGCTTGCTCTCTTTCCCGGTTACCGACTTTGACGCGGCCGGTGACTTCCGTGCCGACACCTATGCCCGCCGCCTGGAGTGGCTGGCACCCTACGGCGCCAGCGCGTTGTTCGCGGCGGGGGGCACCGGGGAATTCTTCTCCCTGGAAGCCAAGGAGTACACGCAGATCATCAAGACTGCCGTGGACACCTGCAAAGGCCAGGTGCCCATCCTCGCCGGGGCAGGGGGCCCTACACGCCAGGCCATCGCCTACGCCCAGGAGGCCGAGCGCCTCGGTGCCGCCGGTATTCTGCTGATGCCTCACTACCTCACCGAAGCCAGCCAGAAAGGCCTGGTGGCCCATGTTGAGCAGGTGTGCAACTCGGTGGATTTCGGCGTGGTGGTGTACAACCGCAACCTGTGCCGTCTCAACGCCGACAGCCTGGAACAGTTGGCCGAGCGCTGCCCGAACCTGATCGGTTTCAAGGACGGCATCGGTGAAGTCGAATCCATGGTGTCGATCCGTCGCCGCCTCGGCGACCGCCTGACCTACCTCGGCGGGCTGCCGACCGCCGAAGTCTATGCCGCGGCCTACAAGGCCCTGGGCGTGCCGGTGTATTCCTCGGCGGTGTTCAACTTCATCCCGAAAACCGCGATGGATTTCTACCGCGCGGTGGCCGCCGACGACCACGCCACCGTGGGCCGCTTGATCGATGATTTCTTCCTGCCGTACCTGGCGATCCGCAACCGCTGCGAAGGTTATGGCGTGAGTATCGTCAAGGCCGGTGCACGCCTGGTAGGCCACGACGCCGGCCCCGTGCGTGCGCCGTTGACCGACTTGTTGCCGGAAGAAGTGGAGCAATTGGACGTGCTGATCAAGGCGCTGGGCGCCCAGTAAGCCCCTTGTAGGAGCGAGCTTGCCCGCTCCTACAACCGCCTTATCAACTACCTCGAAGAATCCGGGCGGCAGATGTAGCGCCCCTCGGTGTGAATACCGGCAAAAACAAGGAGAACAACATGCCGTATCAACCCTCGAAAAAAAGACCGGTGCGTTGCGCGCTGGTCCTGGTGGTCCTCGGTTGCAGCCCGCTGTCATGGGCGCTGCAAGCCCCGTCAAAACTGCAAGTACCGACGCTGGCCTTTGATGACCGGCAAATCATCCTGGTGTGGGAAAAGCCTGCCGATCACGCCGACATCAAGGATTACCGGGTCTACGCCAATGGCACGCTGCTGGGCAGCGCCAATGCCAACAATGACCAGGTGTCACCGGCCAAACCCTACATCGACCGGTTTTATCGGCAAGACACCGCCAACTTCCACCATCGCATCGGCATTCACAGCTTCACCGCCCAGGGCCTGAAGCCCGACACCGCGTACCGCTTCACCGTGCGCTCCGTGGATGTCAACGGCAAAGAGTCCGCCGACAGCGCCCCGGTGCTGCAGCGCACCACCCAGGTTGCGGCGGTATTTGACGTGAAAAAATACGGCGCCAAAGGCGATGGCAGCCATCTCGATACCCAGGCTATACAGAACGCCATCGATGCCTGCAGCGTCGGTTGCAAAGTCTTGCTGCCTCAAGGCACCTACAAAAGCGGCGCGCTCTACCTCAAGAGCAACATGACCCTGGAGATCGCCGAAGGCGCGACCTTGCTCGGCTCCGAGCGCGCCGAAGATTACCCGTTGGCCGGCTACATCCAGTACCCGTATTCCACCACCGTGCGCCCGGCCTCGCTGATCAACGCGTTGCCTCGCGATCCACGCCAGCATCAGTCATTCGAAAACATCCGCATCGTCGGCAAGGGCACCCTCGACGGCAATGGCTGGAAGCGCAACGCCGATGTCGTCGACGAACGTGGCCAGGCACTGCCGTTCTACCTGCCCAGCGACAATACCCGCTATGCCCAGGACGGCATCCTCGCCAAGGCGCAGGTGGAACAGGCCGTGGCGCGCGGCATGAACGTCAAGGATGCCTACGGGCAGATGCGCTCCTCGCTGATCACCCTGCGCAATGTGCAGAACGTGTTCTACGGCGGCTTCACCGTGGTGAACCCGGCGTTCCACGGCATCATGAACCTGGAGACCGAGAACGTGGTGCTGGCCAACACCACCCACAAGACCTACGACGCCAACAACGGCGACGGCATCGAGTTCGCCAACAGCAAGGGGGCGATGGTGTTCAACAACTTCTTCGACACCGGTGATGACTGCGTGAACTTCGCTGCCGGCACCGGTGCCGATGCCGTGCATCAGCCGCCGCAGGAAGATGCGTGGATCTTCAACAACTACTTCCGCAAGGGCCATGGCATGGTGGTCGCCGGCAGCCATACCGGCGCCTGGATCCAGAACATCCTGGCCGAAGACAACGTGTCGGACGGCACCGATGCCGGGTTGCGCATGAAGAGCACCAACTTCATGGGCGGCGGCGCGCGCAACGTGACATTCCGCGACTCGGCGATCCGCAACACCGTCAAGCAGGCGTTCATTTTTACCCTCGACTACAACGACCCGAACGCCAAGCTCGACTATCAGCGCTCAACGATAGCGGGGCAGTTCAAGGACATTCGGGTGAGCGACGTGAGCGTCGAGAATGCCCAAGGGGCGGCGATCGAGGTCAAGGGTGATGCCTTGCACAACGCCTACCATCAGGGCCTGGTGTTCGAGCGTGTGCGCTTTCGCGGCGCAGCCAAGGCGCGTATTGATGGACTGAAAGACTCACGCTTCGACCACGTGGTCTTCAGCCAGACCGGCGGTGCCAATCCATGGCAGGTCAGCGATAGCCAAGGGCTGGTGTTCAAGGATGTGGAGCCGGCGCCGTAAGCGTAAACGTTATGACGAATGGACCCTTGTAGTGAGCGGGGCAAGCCCGCTCACCACAGGTACGGTGTTCGCTCTTAACTGAACGGTCCGCTCACCACTGGGGAATCTATTGCGTCCTGCGTTAATAGACCTGCGGCACGATGATTTCCACCGGCGTCGGGCTGCGCGAGTAGTCCTCCTGCCTGACCCGTTGCGGCAGCTCGATCACCGGCAGTTCCACTTCCTCATAAGGCATCTGCCCGAGCAGGTGGTGGATGCAGTTGAGTCGGGCTTTCTTTTTATCATCGGCCTGCACCACCCACCATGGCGCTTCGGCGATGTGGGTGCGCTCGAGCATGACTTCCTTGGCCTTGGTATAAGCCTCCCAGCGCCGACGCGACTCCAGGTCCATGGGGCTGAGTTTCCATTGCTTGAGCGGGTCATGAATGCGGCTGAGAAAGCGCAGGTGCTGTTCCTGGTCGGAAATGGAGAACCAGTACTTGATCAACTGGATGCCGGAGCGGGCGAGCATGCGTTCGAACTCCGGCACGGTGCGGAAGAACTCTTCGTACTGGTCTTCGTTGCAAAAGCCCATGACTTGTTCGACGCCGGCGCGGTTGTACCAGCTGCGGTCGAACAGCACGATTTCACCGGCGGCCGGCAGGTGCGAGACATAACGCTGGAAGTACCACTGCGTCTGTTCGCGGTCGTTGGGGGCGGGCAGGGCGGCGACGCGGCAGACCCGCGGGTTGAGGCGCTGGGTAATGCGCTTGATCACACCGCCTTTGCCGGCGGCATCGCGGCCCTCGAACAGAATCACCACTTTGGCGCCGGTCTTGACCACCCAGCTTTGCAGCTTCACCAGTTCGCCTTGCAGGCGAAACAGCTCGCTGAAGTAAATCCTGCGCGCGGCCTTTTCCGGGCTTTCCTCGACGTGCTCATCGAACAGCGCATTCAGGTCGTGCCCGTCTTCGGACAATTCCAGTTCCAGCTCTTCGTCACTGTGGTCCAGCAGCTCTCGGTGGATGCGCTGGATCAAGGCGTCGTCTACTGCAGACATGGGAGGCACTCGCGTCGTGGGGGGGAGATGGCAAAGTCTTAGTCGCATTTTGTTACCAACCAATTACATCGAAATGCATGGCAGTGGCGGAAAGGCGGGAAGAAATAGCGGTTTGCCACTCAATTTTCATAAAAGCGTAACAAAGCTGCTGCAAAGTGCCGGGAGCCCGTAATCACAAGGATTTCCCTGAATGAAACGTCTGATGAAGTCTGCTGCACTCGCCGTTGCGGTTTCTCTAAGTGCCACCTCGGTATTTGCTGCCGAGAACGTCCGTCTGACAGGTTCTGGCGCCAGCTTCCCGGCGCCGATCTACCTCACCTGGTTCAAGGATTTCAGCAAGAAGACCGAAGGCGTCACGGTTGACTACCAGTCCAAAGGCAGTGGCGCGGGTGTACAGGACTTCCTGAACAAAACCGTGGACTTCGCCGCCAGTGACTCGGCCATGAAAGATGAAGACATCGCCAAGGTCGCCGAAGGCGTGCAGTTGCTGCCGATGACCGCAGGCGAAATCGTGCTGGCGTTCAACCTGCCAGGCAATCCTAAAGAACTTAAGCTGCCACGCGATGTGTACTCCAACATCTTCCTGGGCAAGGTCACCAAGTGGAACGATCCGCAGATCGTCGCCGCCAACCCTGGCCTGAAACTGCCGGATATGCCGATCACCGTGGTCGTGCGTGCAGACTCCAGCGGTACCACTGCCGTGTTCACCAAGCACTTGTCGGCCATCAACCCACAGTTCCAGAAGGACTTGGGTGAAGGCAACACCGTCAACTGGCCAGCCAGCGACAAATTCATCAAATCGCCGAAGAACGATGGTGTGACCGCCACCGTACGCCAGACCCCAGGCGCGATTGGCTACATCGAATACGGCTTCGCCAAGCTGGCCAAGGTTGACTTTGCCCAGTTGCAAAACAAGGCTGGCAAGTACGTGGTACCTAACGCCGAAAGCGGTGCCGAAGCACTGGCGGCGGTGAAGATGCCGGAAAGCCTGGTGGCCTGGCTGCCGGATCCGGACGGTGCCAAGTCCTACCCGATCACCTCCTACACCTGGATGATCTTCCGCAAGGACAACGGCAACCCGGCCAAGGCCAAGGCCATGCGTGAAATGGTCGAGTACAGCCTGACCGAAGGTCAGAAAATCGCCGACTCGATGGGCTATATCCCGCTGCCGCCATCGGTGGTCGATCAGGTTCGCAAAGCGTCTGCCAACATCAAGTAACGCTCGTGAGGCCTCTCTCGGCGGGTGCTGTCAGCCTTGCCGGGAGAGTTACCCCCCTGTTCCGGAATTAGCCAATGAACACACCGTTTGTCGTACCGGGTAACCCGGATTCTGCCTGCCAGCCACCTTCTACGAAGGACTTCCTGGTTGACCGCACCTTCCGTGCGCTTGCGCGAATAGGCGTGGTTCTGGTGCTGGCGTTGGTGTTTGCCTTGGTGTTCGAAGTCGGCCGCAAGGCCCTGCCAGGCATGGAAAAGCACGGGTTTGACGTGCTGCTCGGCAGCGTCTGGGATGTCAACCAAGGCAAGTACGGCATTCTGCCGGCCATCTGGGGCACGCTCTACAGTGCTTTTATCGCGTTGCTGATCGCAGGCGTCTTCGGCGTCAGCATGGCGATTTTTCTCACCCAGGATTTTTTGCCGGCGAAGCTGGCGGCGGTGTTTCGTACCATCGTCGAACTGCTCGCGGCCATCCCCAGCGTCGTTTACGGCCTCTGGGGCATTTACGTGGTCATCCCGGCGATCCGGCCGTTGACCGCATGGTTGAACACTGAACTTGGCTGGATCCCCTTTTTCGGCACGTCCCTGAGCGGCCCGGGGTTGCTCCCGGCGGCGCTGGTACTGGCCATCATGATTCTGCCGACCATCGCCGCCGTGTCGCAGGATGCGCTCACCGCCGTGCCGATGAAAACCAAGCAAGCCGCCTACGGCATGGGTACCACCCACTGGGAAGCGATTCTCAAGGTGATGGTGCCGTCCGCCGCCACCGGCATCTTCGGTTCCCTGGTGCTGGGCCTGGGCCGCGCACTCGGTGAAACCATGGCCCTGGCCATGCTGGTGGGCAACGCCAACAACATCTCGCTGTCGCTGTTCGCACCGGCCAACACCCTGGCAGCCTTGCTGGCGCTGAACTTCCCTGAAGCCGGGCCGAACGAGATCGAAGTATTGATGTACGCCGCACTGGTGCTGATGTTGATCACGCTGATCGTGAACATCTTCGGCTCCATGATCATGATGTACGCCCAACGGGGTAATAAGTGATGACTGATCTCACTGCTGCAACCGACCTGACGTCCCCCGCAGGCGCACTGCCCAGCCTGCAGCGCCGGTTCGAAGGCCGTGCCCTGCGCAGCCTGGTGTTGACCACCCTGGTCTGGGCGGGCGCGCTGCTGGCCAGCGTACCGCTGATTTCCGTGCTCTACATGCTCATCACCCGCGGCGGTGCTCGCCTGAGCCTTGAAGTGTTCACCGAGCTGCCACCCACCGGTTTCGAGACCGGCGGCGGTTTCGGCAACGCGATGGCCGGTACCTTCGTGATGGTCGGCATTGCCGCTGCCATCGCCGTGCCGGTCGGCATCATGGCGGCGATCTTCCTCGCCGAACTGGGGCCGGACAGCAAGCTGGCGAACGCTGCACGTTTTGCCGCGAAGATGCTCACCGGCCTGCCTTCCATCCTGGCGGGTGTATTCGCCTACGCCCTGGTGGTGATGACCACCGGCACCTACTCGGCCCCGGCCGGTGGTGTGGCACTCGCGGTATTGATGCTGCCGATCGTGGTGCTGACGGCTGAAGAGTCGATGCGCATGGTGCCCAAGATCATGAAGGACGCCGCCTACGGCATGGGCTGCACCCGCTCCCAGGTGATCTGGAAAATCGTCCTGCCCACCGGCCTGCCGGCAATCCTCACCGGCGTGATGCTCGCTGTGGCCCGCGCCGCAGGCGAAACCGCGCCGCTGTTGTTTACCGCGCTGTTCAGCAACTACTGGATCTACCACGACGGCAGCCTGGCGGTGATGAACCCGACGGCCTCGCTGGCCGTGCTCATCTACAACTTCTCCGGCATGCCCTTCGACAACCAGCTTGAACTCGCATGGGCGGCGTCGCTGGTACTGGTAATGATCGTGCTGGTCGTGAATATCGTGAGCCGTATCTTCGGCAAGCCAAAGTATTGAAAACGGGAGCATCTGAATCTTGAACGTATCAACTGCGCAAATAGCCGCTCCGTTTGTCACCCAGGCGCCTGTGGTCATGGACTGCAAGCTGGACAAGATCTTCTACGGCAACTTCATGGCCGTGCGTGACAGCCATGTGCCGATCGAAAAGAACAAGATCACCGGCTTCATCGGGCCTTCCGGCTGCGGTAAAAGTACCGTGCTGCGTAGCCTCAACCGCATGAACGACCTGGTCAAGGGCTTCCGTTTCGAGGGCCATGTGCACTTCCTCGGCCAGGACGTCTATGGCAAGGGCGTGGACCCGGTGGTCGTGCGCCGCTATATCGGCATGGTGTTCCAGCAGCCGAACCCGTTCTCGATGAGCATCTTCGACAACGTCGCTTTCGGCCTGCGCCTGAACCGCTACAAAGGCGACCTGGGCGACCGCGTCAAGCACGCCCTGCAAGGCGCTGCGCTGTGGGATGAGGTCAAGGACAAGCTCAAGGTCAGCGGCCTGTCGCTGTCCGGTGGCCAGCAGCAACGCCTGTGCATCGCCCGCGCCATCGCCACCGAGCCGGAAGTGCTGTTGCTCGATGAACCCTGCTCGGCGCTTGACCCGATCGCCACGCGCCGGGTCGAGGAATTGATGGTCGAGCTGAAGAAGGACTACACCATCGCCCTGGTGACCCACAACATGCAGCAGGCGATCCGTGTGGCCGACACCACGGCGTTTTTCTCGGTGGATATTTCCCAGGGCACGCGCACCGGCTACCTGGTGGAGATGGGCCCGACGGCGCAGATCTTCGAGAACCCGCGTGAACAAATGACCGGGGACTACATCAGCGGCAAGTTCAGCTGATGCCCCTGCGGGAGCTCGGATGCTCCCGTATTTTCAACTGCTTATGGGAATGCCAATGCCTGCAACACGACGCCTTGATTTGCCCGCGATTGAACGCGCACTGCGTGAGGTGCAACAGCGCTTCGCCGAGCTCAGCCGGGACTTTACCGAGCCGCGCGATCCGTTGACCGACGAAGTGCTGCACAACGTGCTTGAAGGCTACGCGCTGATTGATGACTATGTGGCGCGGGGCGTCGACCTGTTTGACCTTCAGCAACTGAACCTGATGCTGGAGATCAACGCCACCGTACTCTGTGGCAGCGACCCAGCGCGCCGCCTGGAATACGCCCAGCACCTGGCGGCGACCGAGGAACACTTCTTCAACAACGTTGAGGGCGGCATCAAGGACTTGTACAACTGGTACTGCGCGTATCGCAGTGAATCAGTCTGGAAGCGTGCAGCCGGGGTGTATGTACGCATCCTCAGCAAGCCGCAGTTGTTCATTGAAGGCAACAACCGCAGTGGCTCCCTGATCGTCAGCTATTTGCTGATGCGTGCAGGCTTGCCGCCGTTCGTGCTGACGCTGGAGAACGCCGAGGGCTATTTCAACCCCTCGTCTGTCATCCGCAACTCAGCCAAACATGGAGTCAAGGCGTTGTACGAATTGCCCAAGATCAAGAAAAAATACGCCGCCTTCCTGGAAGAACAGGCGCCGGATCCGATGAAGTTTTTTCTTAAAGACCAGTCCTTGCCCGTCTATCAAGGGGGCCATTGATGAGCGGTTATTCCCTGTTAGCCAGGGCAGGGCAGGCGCTCCAGCGCGTGCTCCCGATGCAACTGGTCAAGCGGCCGCGCATCCGCATTTCGTTCGATATCGACGACACGTTGGCTTGCCAGCTCCACCACTGCGACGTCGAGCCGAGCCGGCTGCCGGCCTGCGTGCACCGTTGGCTGGGTGAGCCCTTGCGGATCGGCACACGGTCCCTGACCCGCGAACTACGCCGCCAGGGCTGCAGCATCTGGGTCTACACCTCGTCCGGTCGCACGCCGTCCTATATCCGCCGCTGGCTGATGCTCTACGGCATCCGCGTCGACGGCGTGGTCAACAGCGTGCTGCACAACCATGCGCTGACGGCGCACGGCCTGTCGAACGCACCCTCTAAATTCCCGCCGGCCTTCGACATCGACCTGCATGTGGATGACTCCGAAGGCGTGCGCAGTGAAGGCCATGACCATGGTTTTCGCGTGGTAGTGGTGGACCCCCAGGACGAGAACTGGGCACAGCGAGTGCTGGATGCCGTCGCCCAGGTTCAGGCGCAGCTTGTTCGACAGCAGCCGGTCCGGCACAAAACAACAACACAGGGTGCGCGGAGGTTTTTTCTGCCTGAGGCACTCTAAAGCCCCATGCAAATGCCACCCTCGGCGTACTCTACGCCGCTGCGCGACGACCGTAGCCCAAGTCGGCCACCTCAGTCGGAGCGTTCAGCTTCCATATCGCGCCGAATGCGCATCAGGTCCTGATAGGCCTCGGTGCGCTTAGCGTCCGCCACCTGTTTTGCCTCGGTAAAACGCAACCACGCGCCGGCATCAGCCAGGCTGCTGCCAATGATGGCGTAGGCCTGCGTTTCCAGGCGGTCTGCCTCGTAGAACAGCTCGGTGTTCCTGGCCAGCTCTGCTTCCCAGTTGGTTTGTTTCGACGCTTCACGCATGTTTGCTGCCATGGCCTTCACCCCAAGGTCGTCATGTGCGAGCGAAGAGTGCAGGGGCCTGATCAAGGCCGCCGGGGTCGTAGCTCGCGTAGGAGCGACACAAGCCGTTCTCGTGTCTGATAGGTCCTTCAGTGTTGATGGATAAACGTGGGGGTTCGTTCAAATTAGTTCGGGGTGCGGGCCGCACCCTCGGCTCGATCTATGTGATACCGGCAGCAGGCTTGGTGCTGGTACTGGGCGTCTACCGGTTTATCTCCGAAGGCGGCGCACTGATCAATGTGATCGGCAACGGCGTGGCCACCCTGTTCATTGCCCGCTGGGATGGGGCGCTGGACCGTTAGCCACTCAAGCGGGAGTTGGGGCAGGTCTCAGAAAGCCTTGGTCAATCGGCCGGTTTGGCTGTGCCCAGCACGCGATTCAACTCGCCAGCGACAGCGATGAGTTGTTGTTCCAGTGCTTCAACCTCAGAAAGGCTAATGCCATTGTTGATAACTTGCAGGGTTTTAGCCCGCTTCTTTGGGGCGGGCGCCAGATTGTGTGCTTGTTGCGAAATCAACGCCTGACGCAACAGATTGTTGATCACGGTTTGATAGCCCGTACCGGCGCTTTCTGCGCGTTCACGGGCGGCATCGATTACCGCATCGTCAAGCATGATGGTGATGCGGGTCTTGCCCTTGTTGCTGGCGACAGCACCGCGTTTGCTGTGGGTGAAATCGTATTCGTCTTTCATTGTTCAAGCCTCCAGATAACGGCGCCGTTCATTTTTTGATGCGAGCCTGGCGCTGATAACGCGTACGAAATTCGGATCGCGGTAAGTGTATGTCACTACCAAAATTCGTCCCCTCGCGTCAGTGCCCATGGTCACCCAGCGCTCTTCATCGTGATCGTGGTCTTGTATCGTCAGGGCGATCTCATCGTTGAACACCGGTTCTGCGTCCGCCAGGCTTATGCCCTTGTGCTTCTGCTGATTGGCGATGTTTTTTGCCTCATCGTATTGAATCCTGAACATCTTCATTATGCATACTTTATATGTATGAAAAAGCGGTTGAAGGAACCGTCAGTCAGGAAGATGGCCAGCCATAAATAGCGGTAGTGTGAATTTGCCATGTTCCGCTCGGTCAGTTGGGTCTCGATCTTGCTGAGGTTGCCAACATATTTCCGTGCGTAATGGTTAATCCGTTACGTAGAAGGATTCTGTTTTGATTGTCGGAAGAGGCGAGCTTGAATAGGCGAGTAATCGGACAGATCAACGTTCGCGGGGCCGGATCAATACTAAGTTTGTTCACATCAACCCTTATTCCCCGGCATGCTCATTTCACTGCCCACGCCGGGGAAAAGGTCGGGACGCTACCTTCAACGCATATGCAAAATAATCGGACTGCTGCTGGCCGGGTCGGTATGCCCGCGCAGCTTGCCGACGGCCTTGGCATCGACCGCATCACCGTGGTTGCCCCAGGTGCTGCGCACGTAGGTCAGTACCTGGGCGATTTCCGCGTCGGACAGTTGCTCACGAAACGCCGGCATGCGGTAGGCGTCCGGGACGCCGGCGGCCACTACTCGTTGTGAACCGTTGAGGGTGATGTTGATCGCCGAGGCGCTTTCCTTGGCCAATGCCGAGGTGGCGCCGGCCAGGGGTGGCATCCATTCGGGCTGGCCCTTGCCGTCAAGGCCATGGCAGGAGGCGCAGCGGGTCGCGTAGGTGTGGGCTCCGGGGGCGTCCTGGCGTGTATCGGCGGCCGCGTACTGCCAGGCTGTGCCGTCACGCTGTGGGTCGCCGGGCAGTGACTTGAGGTAACGGGCGATGGCGGCCAGGTCGGCGTCTTCCATGAACTGCGTGGAGTTGTTGAAGGCTTCGGTCATCGAGCCGTAGACCACCGCATGGGCGTTGCGCCCGGTCTTGAGGAACTGCACGATCTGCGCCTCGCTCCAGCGCCCCAGACCGGTGTTCGGGTCCTGGCGCAGACTCGGAGCGTACCAGCCGTCGAGCAGGGCGCCGGCGAGGAACGGCTTGCCGGACTCGTCCAGGGCTTTTTCGTTGAAGGCCAGGCCGCGCGGCGTGTGGCAGCTGCCGCAGTGGCCAGGGCCTTGGACGATGTAGGCGCCACGGTTCCACAGCGCGTCCTGGTTGGGTTTGGCCGCGTAAGTGGCGGTCGGCGCGAAGAGGCCGTTCCACAGGGCGATGGGCCAGCGCAGATTGAGCGGCCATGGAATGTCGCTGGGGATGTTGGGCTCGTTGGCCGGTTGTATGCCTTTCATGAAGAACGCATACATCGCGCGTATATCGTCGTCGCTGAGCTTGGCGTAAGACGGGTAGGGCATTGCCGGATAGAGCCGGCGGCCGCCCGGTGCGACGCCGTGGCGCACTGCACGGTCGAAGTCGGCGAGGCTGTAGGTGCCGATACCGTGGGTGCGGTCCGGGGTGATGTTGGTGGCGTGAATGGCGCCCAGCGGCGTGGCCATTTCCAGGCCTCCCGCGAACGGCGCCTTGCCAGGCAGGCTGTGGCAGGCAACGCAGTCGCTGAGGCGGGCGACATACTCGCCGCGACTGACCTGTGCGGGGTCGACGCTGGCGGCCTGTTCCTGCTCAAACGGGGTGGCGGGCTGGCGGGTGACATACCAGGCCAGCACGCCGGCGGCGACCAGGCAGGGCAGCACCAGCCAGCCTGCGGTTCTTGCGAATCGACGGTTGTTCATGGGCGGTCTCGCTCGGTTAGCTGAAGGTGTGTCGGCTTAATGGCAGGCTGCGAACACGCTGGCCGGTCAACTGCGCTACCGCATTGACCACGGCCGGCGCCACAGCGGGGAGCGGAGGCTCACCGATGCCGCCCATCTTCTCGCCACTCTCGACGATCTTTACGTGCACCTGCGCCATCCGTGAGGGCGGCAGGATTGGGTAAAGGTCGTAGTTGCGCGCCCGTGGCTTACCGTCCACGTACACCGCTTCCTCCAACAGGGTTTGCGATAAGCCCAGGGCCACCGCGCCATTGACCTGGGCTTGCACAATCGCCGGGTTGACGATGCTGCCGGGGTCGATGGCTTCCCAGATGTGGTGGACCCTGACCTGGCCGTTTTCAAGCGAGACTTCGGCGATCACCGCCGCGTGGGAGCCAAACGGCGAGGCCATGGCCACGCCACGGGCGCGCCGGGTGCCGTCTTCGGCGGTGTAGGGGCCACGCTTCCAGCCACCTGACAACTCGCCCACGGCCTTGAGCAGGGTGGTCAGCCGTGGGTTGTCACGCAGCAGGTGCAGGCGCAGCTCATAGGGATCGCGGCTGCCTTTGTCCGCCAGCTCATCGAGGAACGCTTCGTAGAAGAAGTCATTCAGCGAATTGCCCACCGAACGCCAGTAACCGAGCATGGCCGGGCCCTTGACGTAGATCTGCGCGATGCGTTTGTTGGGGATGGCGTAGCTCTTGCCCGACAGGCCTTCAAGGGCGGTGGGGTCGAGTTTTTCGCCCTGCTTGCCGGCGATGGCCTCGGTAGGGCCTTCGGTGGCGCTCACCGCTTCGATCGCCACCGGCAGGCCGTCGGCGTCCAGCGCGGCGCGGAACTTGACCACGGCGACCGGGCGCAACACGTCGCGCAGGAACTCTTCCTCACGGCTCCAGATCAGCTTGACCGGACGGCCCACCGCCTTGGCCAATGCAATGGCTTGCGGGTAAGGGCTGGCCGAGTCATACAGGAAGTGCCGGCCAAAAAAACCGCCCAGCAGCGGCGAGTGCAGGGTCACCTGCGCGGGGTCGAGCCCGGCGCGCTTGGCGATGTCGGCGCGGAACATATCGGGCGCCTGGTTGGGCAGCCAGATCTCCAGCGAACCGTCGGGGTTGAAGCGCGCCAGGGCTGACGGTGGCTCCAGCTGGGCATGGTTGAGGTATTGGTTGTGGTAGGTGGCCTCGACCTGGGTCTTGGCGTTTTTCAACGCGCCGGCCACATCGCCTTCGTTCTCGTCGTCACGGGCCGGACCTTGCTGGGCCGCGAGAAAATCGCGAAAGCCGTCGCTGGAGAAATCCGCAGGCATACCGCGCACTGTTGAGTCGGCCGTCGGTTCCTGCCAGTCGACCTGGATCGCCTCCACCGCACGCTTGGCGTGCCACCAGCGTTCGGCCACCACGGCCACCGCACCGGGCAGCACATGCACCGAGTGCACGCCTTTCATGGCTTCGACGTGCGATTGGTTACGCAGGCTGCCCACGGTCATGCCCAGGCGCGGCGCGTGCTGCACGGCGGCGTGGAGCATGCCGTCGACCTTCATGTCGATGCTGTACTGCGCCTTGCCGGTGGATTTGTCATAGGCATCCAGGCGCTTGACCGGCTTGCCGATCCAGCGGAACTGGCTCGGGTCGCGCAGGGTGATGCTGGCCGGGTCGGGCACCGGCATGTCCAGCGCACGGCCGGCCAACTCGCCGTAACCCAGGGAGCGGCCGGACGCGGCGTGGACCACACGGCCGGGTTGGGTGGTCAGTTGGGCCACCGGCACACCGAGCTGCTCGGCACCAGCCTGCAACAGCATGGCGCGGGCGAGGGCGCCCAGGCGGCGCATGACCGGGTAGCTCATGCGCACCGACATGCTGCCGCCGGTGATGCGCATGCCGTTGTCCATCACCACGTAGGCCTCACCGGGTGGCGCGGCTTCGACGATAAAGGTGGCGGGGTCGGCATCCAGTTCTTCGCCGACGATCTGCGCCATGGCGGTATGGGTGCCTTGGCCGCCTTCCATAAAGGGGCTGAGCAGGCGCACCGTACCGTCCGGGCGAATCTCCAGGAACGCGGGCACCTGGGTGCCGCGTTCTGCGGCACTGGCGGCCTGTACCCGGGCCGAGCCCAGCGGCAGGCCGAAACCGATGACCAGCGCACCCACGGCCGTACTGGCCAGGAAGCGTCGACGCGACAGGTTGATCGGCTCGCCCAGGGTGATGCCAGGGATGACGGATGGCGTGTTCATCAGGCGCTCTCCTTCCCGGCGGCCAGGTCATGCATGGCGGCGTGGATGGCGTTGTAGGTGCCGCAGCGGCACAGGTTGACCATGGCCGCGTCGATCTGCGCATTGGTGGGCGCGGGGGTGTGCTTGAGCAGCGCGGTGGCCGCCATCACCTGCCCGGACTGGCAGTAACCGCATTGCGCCACCTGATGCTCGACCCAGGCACTGACCACCCGCTTGCCGACTTCATCGGCTTCGATGGCCTCGATGGTGGTGATCTCACGCCCGACCACCCCGGCCACCGGCGTGACGCACGAACGCACGACATTGCCGTCCACCAGCACTGAGCAGGCGCCGCATTGGGCCAGGCCGCAGCCGTACTTGGTGCCGGTCAGCCCCAGGTCATCGCGGATCACCCACAGCAAAGGCGTGTCCGCGTCGGCGTCGACCTGATAGGCCTTTTGGTTGATGCGTAATTCCATGGCTGACTCACCTGCTGATCATCGGTTGGTATGGCTTGGTTCTTATAAGAAAGGCGATGGGCGCCCATTGTCGAACTCTAGATCAGGGCACAAGGGCCATCTACGAAAAAACCGAACATTCGGAGGATCAGGCAAGTATTCGAGAGGATTGAGTCAGTCAATCAAGGTGGTCGATCAACACGGGGACCAGCAGCCGATTGTTTTGGGAGGGTTTATTGATCTGGGTCAGTACAAACTCCTATTGGCTCAAGATGGCCGTCCGAGAGCGGTAGCGCCGTTTTCATGGGTGATATTATGGCGCCACTATCTTGGCGTGACAGGCGCCAGTCTGATCCATGGACATGAGGCTTTAGGGAAATGCTTAAGAACGCTCCGCTGCGTCTGAAACTGTTGTTGATACTGCTGCTGCCCATGCTCGGGTTCCTGACCCTGGCCGGCGTGTTTGTGGTGGACAACTACAAAACGCTGCGTGACATGAACACCACGGTGATGGCCAGCGCCACCGCCCAGAAGTTGAGCCAACTGATTACTACGTTGCAGCGCGAGCGCGGTGCCAGTGGCGTGTTCCTCGGCAGTGGCGGCAAGTCCATGGGCGATCGGATGGTGCAGATGCGCAGGGACTCCAGCGCAGCCGTCGAGGTGGTGCGCGGTTTGTCCACTTCCGGCAATGCGAACCTGGACGACGTCCTGCGGGCCCTGGACCAGCTGCCGGACATGCGCGGGCAGGTGGATAAACTGAGCATCAACAGCACCGAATCCGGCGCGCGTTATACCCAGATTATCCAAGTGCTGACCGGTTACACCCATTCCCTGGAAGCGAGCGTCAACAACGCGACCATCGTCTACGCGCTGGGGGCACTGAATCAATTTATCGAGATGAAAGAGCGGGCCGGGCGCGAGCGCGTGGTGCTGGGCCTGGTCTTCAGCCAAGGGCATTTCGATGAGGCGCTGTTGTCGCGCTTCAGCCGCAACCTGGGCGAGTTCGGCGCCTACTACGATGCGTTCCGGCGCAAGGCGCCCGCGGCCTCGCTGGCGCAGTTCGACACGCAAATGCAACAACCTGCCGCCGTCGAGGTCGGCAAGTTGCAGCGCCTGGCGTTTGAGGTGCCGATGGGCCAGGCCCTGGGGATCAAACCCGAAGCCTGGTTTGAAACCTCCACCCAGCGCATTGACCTGATGAGCCAAGTCGAGGAAGCCTTGGGCCAAAGTGTCAGCAGCCTGGCGATGCACGAGCGGGATGACGCCCGCCGCGCCCTGTGGCTGACTGTCGGCGCAGTGATCGTGGCCCTGTTGGCAGTGGCGGTATTGTCCTGGCTGATCATCCGCATGATCGATTCGGCGGTGCGCGACCTGAACCGCGTGCTCAACGACCTGGCAGCACGCGATCTCACCGCGCGGGCGACCTATGAGAGCAAAGACGAGTTCGGTCAGATCTCGCGCAACCTCAACCGCATGGCGCAAGAAATCAGTGGCGTGGTGCAGGAAATCGGCAACGCCACCGCACAGGTTGCAACGGCGGCTGAGGAGTCCTCGGCCGTGACGATGCAGACCAGCCAGAGCGTCGAGCAACAGCGTCAAAGCACCGAGCTGGTGGCCACGGCGATCAACCAAATGAGCGCCACCGTGCGCGAGGTGGCGCACAGCACCAACGATGCGGCGCAACTGTCGCAACGGGTCAATGCCAGCACCACCCAAGGGCGCACCGAGATCGAAGGCACCATCACCCTGATCCGCCAGCTCTCGGGGCAGGCCGAGGACACCGCGCTGATCATTGACGAGCTCAAACAGGAAAGCGATGGGATTTCCTCCGTGCTGGACGTCATTCGCGGCATTGCCGAGCAAACCAACCTGCTGGCCTTGAACGCGGCCATCGAAGCGGCGCGGGCCGGGGATCATGGGCGCGGCTTTGCCGTGGTGGCCTCCGAGGTGCGGGTACTTGCGCAGAAGACCCAGGAGTCCACGGGGAACATTCAGCAGATGATCAGCAACCTGCAAAGTGGTTCCGATCGCGCGAGCTCGTCCATGCAGGAGACCTTGGGCAAGGCCCAGGACGGCGCGCGCAAGGTCGAACGTGCGGGTGAGTTGCTGTTGGAAATCGCCGAAGGTGTGGCCAGCATCAGTGATCGCAACCTGCAGATCGCCTCGGCGGCTGAAGAGCAGAGCGCGGTTTCAGAAGACATCAACCGTAACGTCAACGAGATAAACGACCTGGTCATCCAAGTCAGTGCCGGCGCCGAGCAAACCGCAATCACCAGCCAGGAACTGGCGCGCCTGGCCGAGCACCAGCAGGACCTGGTCAATCGTTTCAAAGTGGCGTGAGGCGAGGGCGGCCTGCTCCGACGGCGGTGGGGCAGTCGACCTCTACAGTGACTGACACTCCGCTATCGGGAGCAAGCCCCCTCCCACAGTTGTTTGGTGGCGATGGATGGATTGCAGCAAGGCTTTGATTTCGACGAGGCCTGTTCCATTAGTCCGCCCACCCGTCACGCACCGCACTGCGAATACCCTCCAGCAACATCGCGAATGCCGGGTTGTCATTGTTCTCGCGCCAGATCAAGTGCAGTTCACTCTGTGCGCCTTCGCCCAGGTCGATATCGCGAAACACCACGTTCTTGAACACCACGCTGCTGGCGCAACGCGGTACCAACGCCAAGCCCATGCCGGCGTTGACCAGGGCCAGGATGGTCAGGGACGAGCCCAGCCACTGCACATATTCGGGGGCGACACGGGCCGAGCGCAGCAGGCCGGTGAGCAGTTCGTTGAATGGCGGGTAGGCCGAATGGGCGTACATCAGGAAGGGCTGGGCGTCGAGGTCGTGGACACTGACGCTGTCGGCGCTGGCCAGTCGATGGCTGCTCGGCACCGCCAGCACGAAGGGCTCGCGCACCAGGCATTCGGTGGCATAACCGGGTTCCAGCAGGGGCGCACGGACGATGCCCAGGTCGATGCGGCGCGCACGCAGGGCTTCGTATTGCTGGTAGGTGTTCATCTCCGAGAGGTCGATTCTGACCTGGGGCTGCTTGAGCCGTGCCTCGGCAATGACCCTGGGCAAAAACTCATACACCGCGCTGCCGACGAAGCTGATATTCACCGTGCCGATATCGCCCTCGGCAAAACGTCGTGCGGTTACGGCCGCCTGCTGGGCCCGTTCCAGCAGGTTCTGGGCCTCGATAAAAAACGCCCGCCCCGCGGCAGTGAGCGCAACGCTGCGGGTGGTGCGGGTAAACAGCTCCACGCCGAGGTGATGTTCCAGTAATTGGATCTGCCGGCTGAGGGGCGGCTGGGTCATGTTCAGGCGTTCAGCGGCGCGGCGAAAATTCAGCTCGGTGGCTACGGTGGTGAAGCAGCGCAGTTGCGTCAGTTCGAACATTGATCTAATCCAGGTATCAATCGAATGCCAAGTTAGATTAGACGGGAACAATCCCCGACGTCCATCATCGGAGCGTCCCTAAAAAAACAATGATTGGGAGTTGCCCTTGGATACCGTCCAGAATTCGCCCGACCCGCGCGTGCTTGCCCGAGCAGCCGCCAAGGTCAAGCGCCATGTACTGCCGTTGTTCGTGGTGATGTTCATCGTCAATTACATCGACCGGGTCAATATCGGCTTTGTGCGCAGCCATTTGGAGACCGACCTGGGCATTGGCGCCGCCGCCTATGGCTTGGGTGCCGGGCTGTTCTTCATCGGTTACGCGATCTTCGAAGTGCCGTCCAACCTGCTGCTGCAGCGCTACGGCGCACGGGCCTGGTTGACGCGCATCATGTTCACCTGGGGCGCGGCCGCGATGGCCATGGCCTTTGTCAAAGGCGAAACCAGCTTCTATATCCTGCGTTTCGTGCTCGGCGCGGCCGAAGCCGGTTTTTTCCCCGGCATCATCTACTACTTCACCCAATGGCTGCCGGCCGCCGAGCGCGGCAAGGCGATGGCGATTTTCCTCAGTGGTTCGGCCATCGCCTCGGTGATTTCCGGGCCGGTGTCGGGGGCGTTGCTCAACGTCAGCGGCTTGAGCCTGCATGGCTGGCAGTGGATGTTCCTGATCGAGGGCTTTGCCTCCGTCGTGTTGTGCGGGTTTGTGTGGTTCTGGTTGCAGTCTCACCCCCATCAGGCCAAGTGGCTCAGCGACGAAGAAAAACACGCGCTGGTGACGGCCATCGCGCTTGAGCAAACGGCCCGCGAAGCCACCCAGAGCGTGCGGCCGTCGATGTTCAAGCTGCTGGCCGACAAGCAGATCGCGCTGTTCTGCTTTATCTACTTTTCCATTGCCCTGACCATCTACGGCGCCACGTTCTGGCTGCCGAGCATGATCAAGAAAATGGGCAACCTGGGCGACTTCCAGGTGGGGTTGTTCAACTCGATTCCGTGGTTGATTTCCATCGTCGCCATGTATGGGTTCGCCGCCCTGGCAAGCAAGTGGAAACACCAGCAGGCGTGGGTGGCGCTGATGCTCGTGATCGCCGCCGTCGGCATGTTCATGTCCACCATGGGCGGGCCGGTGTTTGCGTTTGTCGCCATCTGTTTTGCCGCGATTGGCTTCAAGGCTGCCTCCGCGCTGTTCTGGCCGATCCCCCAGGGTTACCTGGATGCGCGCATCGCGGCGGCGGTCATCGCCTTGATCAACTCAGTCGGCAACCTCGGCGGGTTTGTTGCACCCACCACCTTCGGCCTGCTGGAGCAGACCACCGGCTCGATTGAAGGCGGGCTCTACGGCCTGGCCGCGACCTCGCTGGTGGCCGCGGTGGTGGTGTTTTTTGCGCGCACCGCACCACGGCCCGGTGTGCCCCCCACCTCCAAACCGACTAATCATCATCACGCCTTGCGTCCAGGCCCACAGGGAGCCGCCTCTTGAAAATCGTCCGAGTCACCGTCACCCCCATCGCGTTTCGCGACCCGCCGCTGCTCAACGCCAGCGGTATCCACGAAGCCTTTGCCCTGCGCTCGATCATCGAAATAGAGAGCGACACCGGCTACATCGGCCTTGGCGAAAGCTACGGCGATGCCCCGGCGCTGGCGATCCAGCAACAGGTCAAGGACCAACTGATCGGCCTCGATCCGTTCAACCTCAACCAACTGCGCGCCATCGTGCAGGCCACCGTGGCGGCATACAAACCTGTGAGCATTGCCGGCGCCGAACTGGCCCCCGGGTCCCATGCGAGCAAGGCGGTGAGCAATGCCTATTCGGCGTTTGAGGTGGCGTTTCTCGACCTGCAGGCGCACTCGCTGAATGTGCCGCTGGTGGACCTGCTGGGCGGCGCGATCCGCGACCAGATCCCGTTCAGCGCCTACCTGTTCTTCAAGTACGCCGAGCACATCGACTCGCCCTATAAACCCGACAGTTGGGGCGAAGCCCTCAACGAAGTACAGATCGTCGCCCAGGCGCGGCGGATGATCGAAACCTATGGCTTCAAAAGCATCAAGCTCAAGGCCGGTGCGCTGGACCCTGAACATGAAGTGGCGTGCATCAAGGCCTTGAAAAAGGCCTTCCCGGGCGTGCCGCTGCGCATCGATCCGAATGGCAACTGGTCCTTGGAAACCTCAATCCGCATGGCCGAACTGCTCGGCGACGACCTGCAGTATTACGAAGACCCGACCCCCGGCCTGGAAGGCATGGCCGAGTTGCACACACGCACCGGCTTGCCCCTGGCGACCAATATGGTGGTCACCGATTTTGACGAGTTCCGCCGCAGCGTGGCCCTGAACAGCGTGCAGATCGTACTCGCCGACCATCACTACTGGGGCGGCCTGCGCGACACCCAGGTATTGGCGAAGATGTGCCAGACCTTTGGCCTGGGCGTGTCGATGCACTCCAACTCACACTTGGGCATCAGCCTGATGGCCATGGCCCACGTGGCCGCGTCGGTGCCCAACCTCGACTATGCCTGCGACACTCACTACCCGTGGCAAGAACCGGACGAAGAAGTGATCAAGGGCGGCAAACTGCCGATCGTCGACGGCTGCGTGAAGATCACCCGCGCACCGGGGCTGGGCCTGGAACTGGACCATGATCAACTGGGCAAGCTGCATGACCAGTACCTTACCTGCGGCATTCGCCAGCGCGACGACGTGAAGCAGATGCAGCGTTATCAACCGGATTGGAAGACCGTCAAACCGCGTTACTGAAGCTGGTCGCTTCGTTTTGCCCGGTGACCTGCGTCACCGGGTTTTTTTTAGCTGAAATCTTCTTCGAAGTGCTCCTGTTCACCCCGTGTGTCGCTCTGGCGCCGCACCACCTCCATCTGCCGCAACTCAACCCGGCGGATTTTCCCGGAAATGGTCTTGGGCAACTCACTGACAAACTCGATCCGCCGCACCCGCTTGTAGGGCGCCAGATGCTCGCGGGCGAAGGCGAGAATGTGCCGCGCCAGCTCGGCGTTGCCAGGGGCGTCGTGGGCCAGGATCAGGAACGCCTTGGGCACCGCCAGGCGCAACGGATCGGGGCTGGGCACCACGGCCACCTCCATCACCGCCGGGTGTTCGATCAGTGCGCTCTCCAGTTCGAAGGGGCTGATACGGTAGTCGGAGGCCTTGAACACGTCGTCGGCGCGCCCCACGAAGGTGATGTAGCCGTCGGCGTCGATCTGCGCGGTGTCGCCGGTGCGGTAGTAACCGTCGCGCATCACCTCGGCGGTTTTCTCCGGGCTGTCTTCGTAGCCGAGCATCAGGCCCAGTGGGCGCACCTCAAGGGGCAGGGCGACTTCGCCCTCGGTGTCCGGCACGCCGTCGGCGTCCAGCAGGGCCACCTGGTAGCCCGGCAATGGGCGACCCATGGACCCTGGCTTGAGCAACTGGCCCGGCGTATTGCCCACCAACGCGGTGGTTTCTGACTGGCCGAAGCCATCGCGCAGCGGCAGGCCCCAGGCCTGTTGGATCTGCTCGATGATCTCCGGATTCAGCGGCTCACCGGCACCCACCAGTTCGCGCAGGTTCAGGCGCGGTTTGTAGCTGGCCAGGTCTTCCTGGATCAGCATGCGCCACACCGTGGGCGGGGCGCACAGACTGGTCACCCGGTACTGCTCCAGCGCGCCGAGCAACGCCTGGGCACTGAACCGCGCGACGTTATGGATAAAGATGCAGGCGCCGGCATTCCACGGCGCGAACAGGCAGCTCCAGGCATGCTTGGCCCAGCCCGGCGAGGAGATGTTCAGGTGCAGGTCGCCGGGTTGCAGGCCGATCCAGTACATCGTAGACAGATGGCCGACCGGGTAGCTCTGGTGGCTGTGCAGCACCATTTTCGGTTTTGAAGTGGTACCGGAGGTGAAATACAGCAGCATCGGGTCCGTGGCCAAGGTACGACCTTCGGCCTCGAACCGCTCGGGGTATTCGAAAGCGGCGCTGTGCGCGACCCAGCCAGTAGGCGCCGCCCCCACACAAATGCGGCTGCAACCCTCACCGAGGCCCTCGAACTTGCCGACATGCGCCTCGCCGACCACCAGGTGGCGTACCTGGCCCCGCTCGATGCGGTCGTGCAGGTCAACGGGGTTGAGCAGGGCGGTGGCGGGGATCACCACGGCGCCGAGTTTGAATGCCGCCAGCATGGTTTCCCACAGCGCCACATCGTTGCCGAGCATCAGCAGTACGCGCTCGCCACGCCGCACACCGAGGGCGCGCAGGTGGTTGGCGACCTGGTTGGAGCGCGCGGCCAGATGCTGGAAGCTGTAGCGCTGTTCGCTGCCGTCCTCTTCGACGATCCACAGCGCGTCGGCGGCATTGCCCTCGGCCATGGCATCGAAGTAATCCAGGGCCCAGTTGAAGGCGTCCAGTTGCGGCCAGCGGAAGTCGCGGGCGGCGGTGGCGTAGTCGGTGCGGTGCGCGAGCAGAAAATCCCGGGCAGCCAGGAAGGACTGGGTCATGGTCGGTGTCCTTAATTATTGTTGTGGGGACTGACCCCCTCGGGTGCACCGAGAGGCTGGACCGAGTATAGGCACGCATAAATAAGAGCAAAACGCTCAAAAACACCGGAGCGTTGTGCAAAAAAGTCATGGGTGCGGCACCGGCAATGCCGGCGCCGATGATGATGAAGTCCGCGTGGCTCATAGCTGTCAGAGGGCGTTGGCCAGTGCGATGTCTTCCAGGCCCAGGCCGATGGAACAGCAAAATGCGAGCAGCCGTAAGCCGTGCGCTGGATACCTTGCTGGCGGGCTATGCGCTCGGGCCTCACAGCGTTGCCCCCTAGGGAAACGCGATCTGGCTCAATGGGCGGCGCTGGCCGTTTCACGGTAGAGCCTGGGCGGCATGCCGAATGCTGCCTTGAAATGGCGACTGAAGTGAGCGCTGCTGCCATAGCCCCAGGCGTAAGCAATGTCGGTGAGCGAGCGATGGCTGAGGTCACGGTTGCGTAGGTCTTGCGCGCAGCGCGCCACGCGGCGTTGCCAGATGTACTCGCTGACACTGCAACCGAATTCGTCCTGGAATGCCCGATGCAGACTGCGCACGGAACAGTGTTCGGCAAACGCGATGCGCTCGATACTCAGGTCGCGGTCGGCCAGGTGAAGTTCGATATAGCGCTTGAGGCGGTTCTGCTTGTAGTGACGGAAGTCGTGTTCGAGCTTCTTCTCTTCCTGCTTGTTGCCCAGCGCATTGTTCAAAAGCCCGACGATACTGTCGCCGACCAGCGCCGCCGACTGGCTGTTCAGCAGCGGATATTGGCTGTAGGCGTCAACGATCAGGTGCATCAACATCCGCCCAAGCCCGTTGCGTGCGCTGATATGCAGGTCGTCAGCGTCCAGTGCCTGCCCGGCGCCTTCGTTGAACAACAGGATGAAGTGCTCACAGCCTTGGGGGCTGCTGACGTTGAATGGCTGGGCGCAGTCAACCACCAGCAACTCGTCGGGCGCCAGGGCGTTGCTGTGCTTGCCTTGCTGGAAATGACTGACGCCGGCGGTTTGCAGAATCAACATGCGTGACGTATCGGGCGCCTCGACTGCTTTGCTCAGGTGACGGGAGTAGCGGTGCGCGCTGGCGGTCATGCGGCAAAAACGCAGTTTTCCAAGATCGCCGTATTCCAGGCGGCCCTGGAAGTCGGCATCGTGCAAGGGTTCGATGTAGGTGGACTCGAGGCGCTTGATGTACTCCGGCGTGCGGCCGAGGTTGTCACTCATAAACTCCTTCCACTTCATCAGGCGGTCGGAGCGCATCACTTGATCGGTAGAAACGCAGGCTAGATTGCTCATGGTTCGCCTCTTTTTATTGTTATGGGGTGGGCCACACCGGGTTGGCCCACCCTGTCTCCTAGAAGGGGTAGCGGTGGCTCCCGGCTTGCCAGGTCACCCAGTGCGCACGGGTGAATTCGTCCAGGGCATAGTGACCGTTGAAGCGTCCCAGCCCCGAGTTCTTTTCGCCACCGAACGGGGCATTGGGCTGGTCGTCCACAGTGATGTCGTTAATGTGCGTCATCCCAGCCACGATGCCACGGGAAAAGTTCAGAGCGCGGGCCATATCTTTACTGAACACGGCGCTGGACAGCCCATATTCGCTGGCGTTGGCCAGGGTCAGGGCATGTGCCTCATTGTCGGCGATCAATATTGGCAGCAAGGGCCCGAAGGTTTCATCGTGCGCCAGTTCGTGGTCGAAAGGGACATCCCCGTATACATGGGGCGGCAGCACCAGCCCAGACGCCGGGCCACCGTGCAGTTTCTTCAGGCCCGCGCTGTCGGCGGCATTGACCTTGCGCAGCAAGCCGTCCAACTGGCTGCGGTTGATTACCGGGCCAATCACGGTATCGGCGAGGTTCGGGTTGCCGGTTTTCAAGTTGCGCACGCGTTCCACCACCAACGCGGTGAAGTCGGCGTAGAGCGAGCGGTCCACAATCACCCGGTTGACGCTCATGCAGATCTGGCCCTGATGCAGGAAGCGTCCGACCACTGCTGCATGCGCGGCAAGGTCGATATCCGCATCATCGAGCACCACCAGCGGCGCGTTGCCGCCAAGCTCCAGGGCGACTCGCTTGATGTGCTGGCCGCCGGTGGCGATGCGCCCGACATTGCGCCCGACATCGGTAGACCCGGTAAATGAGATCAGGCTGGGAACGGGGTGCCCCACAAAGGCATCGCCGATTTCCGAGCCGGCGCCGACTACTACATTGAGCGTGCCCTCGGGAAAACCCGCTTCTTCGAACAGGTGCGCAATCAGCAGGCCGCCGGTCACGGCCGTGTCGCTGGCCGGTTTAAGGACCACGGTATTGCCCAGTGCCAACGCCGGAACCACCGAACGCATGCTCAAGTACAGGGGGAAGTTCCAGGGGCTGATGACCCCAATCACCCCGAGCGGCTCACGGAACACGAAGCTTTGCTCGCCGGGCTTGTAGCTACTCAGGATGCGCCCCTCCACCTGCATGGGCAGCGCAATGCATTCACGCACCAGGTTGAGGGTGAATTGCCATTCCATGGTCGCTTTGATACGGGTACTGCCGGACTCGCGAATCAGCCAGTCGATGATCTCTTCGCTGCGTTGCTGGATGATGTGAACGAGCTTTTCCAGCTGGGCGCCGCGTGCGGTTGGATGCAACTGCGCCCACGGGGTTTGCGCGCGTTGTGCTGCTGCGTAGGCCGCGTCGAGGTCGGCAATGCTGGCCAGGGGCATTTCGAGCAATGTCTCGCCGTTGAAAGGATTGCGATCGTCCAGCTGTGCTGAGGAACGACCGGTGTGCCAGGTGCCGTCGATGAACTGGTCGCCGTTGAGGGCGTAAGGGGTTGGGCGTTGGGCAGTCATGGTTTTACCTTTGGGTCAGTGGGGCACGTGGTTTCAGAGCAAGACGGGCTCAGGTTCTGATCCACGCGCGCCCCCAGGAATTGAGGGTGTGTTCTTCTTGCGGCCAAGTGCCAGGAGGGTCGCTCGCTTCGGTGATTTGCAGCTCCGCCGAGAACTCCAGCCGGTTGCGATCGGCATCCACCACCATGAAGAACAGGTTGTCGCCGGGTCCATGACGGCCGGGGCCAAAGAAAATGCTGATGCGCTCCTTGGCAAAGCGATCACCCCAGTCCCGAATGTCATTCCATTCATTGGTTTCGTAACAGTGATGATCCCACTCGTTTTTCGAGCCGCGGAAGAACGCCAGCGAATGGTGCTCATCGTCCGAACGCAGAAAGCACACCATCAACAGGCCACTCTGTTGGTCGACCACGCTGTCGGACACCGTGAAGCCAACGGTGTTGACATAGAACTCAATCATCGCTTCCAGCTCGGTGGTCTGGAATACCACATGCTGCAGGCGGCCGGGCATGCCGGGTGGGGTGGCATGAGTGTGCGCCTGGGATACGCCAAAAATCGTCTGGCGACCTTGAGGATCGCGTATTGCAAAGGCGCCCTGTGCGAGCAGGGGCGAGCTGATGTCTTCGGTGGTGCAGTTGCGCTCGCGCAGGCGACGGTGCAGCGTGGCAAGTTTCTCTGGGCTCGCCAGGTCATACGCCGCCGCCAGCAGGCCGCTGTGCTCGGCCGGGGAGAGCAGCATGGCGCGATTAGGCCCCCTGAGTAGCCAGTGGCCGTCGGCTTGGGGCTGGCCCTGCATGTCCATCATGCGTTGATAGAAGTCGATCTGCCGTTGCGGGTCTTTGCTCGCCAGGTGCAAGTAGCACAGGCGAGCAGGGGTGGACGTTTGCAATGTGTTCATACGCACCTCTCGAGCGTGACGGGTGTTGTGATGGACGGTCGGGGCGCGCGATCGCCCGCGGGCACGGCACCCAGCAAGGACTGCAAGGCCTCGGCAGTGATTGTCTCGGTGGCGCTGTGGAAAATCGCGGCAATGTAGCGATCAGGCCGCAGCAGGAAGAAGCTGGCGCTGGCGCCGAGCAATGCCTCGAGCGCCCCGGCATGATCGTGCAATACCGTGCAGCCCGGCAGGACAGGTGGCTCGCTGACGGAACCTGGCAGGATCAGAATCCGCTTCACCTCCAAGTGCGCCCAGAGCGGGTGCTGCAATTGATCCAGGCGTTCGCGGTGAGGGGCGCCGTATTGGATCAGGGCGAAACCTGCGCCGATGTAATCGTCGAGCAGGCGTTCAGTGCCCTGGCTGTCGGTGAGGCTTGGCTGAGGGAACATTTGCCCGCTGGACACGCTGCCCGCGGCACCGGCGGTGAGCACCAGGCCTTGGCGCAGCCGTGGTTTTGGCTTGAAGCGCATCTGCAGGAAGTAGTCACGCAGCGGCGGCACCAGCCCGATCAGCGAGAATGCACCACTGATCAATCGCGCCCGCAGCACGGTAGCGGGCGCCATCACCACCCCGAGGTTCAGCGCGAGCTTGATCAATGCCCACGCGTGATCGCGGCGCTCGGTTTCGTAGGTGAGCAACACGGCCGGGGCCATTTTCCCGGTCAGCACGCCGATCAGTTTCCAGGCCAGGTTATGGGCATCGCGCACGCCGCTGTTCATGCCTTGTCCGGCATAGGGCGGAGTGAGGTGTGCAGCGTCACCGGCGAGCAACACACGGTTGACTTGCCAGCGTTCGGCGATGCGGGCGTGAAAGGTGTACACGGTTTTACGCACGATGGAGACCGGTGCATCGCCCTTGAACGGGCGTAGCAACGCTTGCAATCGCGCTTGGCTGAGCATCTGCGCGTCGCTTTCGCCGTCCTTGAGCATGAACTCGAAGCGCCGCGTGCGATGCGGGCCGGGGACCTCGACGGTAGGGCGGCGCGCATCGCAGTACACGCGGGTTTGCCAGAACGGGTCATCGTCCTGATCGGTGTCCACCACCAGCCAGCGCGACGCGAAGCTGGAGCCGACCATATTGATCCCAAGCTGTTTACGCACCGGGCTGCGCCCACCATCACAGGCGATCAGGTAGTCGGCCTGCACTTCCAGCAGTTCCTTGTTGGCGTCCACGACCAGCGCACGCACGCCGTGCTCGTCCTGGGTGAACTCCAGCAGTTCGTGGCTGAAGCGCGCGGTCAGGCAAGCGAAACGCTGCAGGCCGGCCCTCAACGTGCTTTCGAACAGCGGTTGGCGGAACGCATTGCGCTTGGGAAAACCATACAGCTTGCCGCTGGGTTCGACCTTGCCGAAGCACCGCCCGCCAGGGCGCGTAAAGTAATGCACGCCATAGCCGGCCACCACGTCCGCCAGCACCGCCTGGCTCAAGCCCATGGCCTGCATGGTGCGCAACGACTCATCATCGATCGAGACCGCGCGAGGCTCGGTGACGGTGCCCGGTTTGCTGTCGATAATCCAGGCATCCACGCCGGCCTGGCCCAGCAGGTTGGCCAGGGTCAGCCCGGTAGGGCCGGCGCCGACGATCAGGACGCGGGTATTGATACTGTTCAGGGTTGTCATTGTTGTTCCCCTACGACTGCATCAGTCCAATGGCTTGGAGGATGGGTTGGCGCTTTGGGTCAGCGCGAGCATGTGCCGCGAGAGCGTGTGGGCCAGCGCGACCATCTGCTCACCCTGTTCCTGCTCCAGCGCCTTGTGCCGCTCGGCTGCCGGGCGCACGCAACTGAGGCTGCCCACAACCTTGCCGTCGCCGTCGAATATCGGTGCGGCCAGGCCGTACACGCCGGGGTCGACTTCGCCTGTACTGGCTACATAGCCCTGGCGCCGCAAGCGTTGCAGCGACCGGCGGAAGTCTTCCCAGGTGGCGCCCAGGTTGCTGGCGCGCACCTCGTCAGGGTGTTCGAGAAACAGCTGGCTGTGCTGGCGAGCGTTCATGTGCGCAAGGATGGCTTTTGAGGTCGCGCCCATGAACAACGGCCGTGGCGAACCACGGGAATAGCTGACGGTGCTGGTCAATTCACCGCACTGGTGAACACACACCACTTGGTCTTTGAACAACCGGCAGATCAGCCAGACTTGTTGCTCACTCCAGCCTGGCAGGTTGGCCTCCAGCTGCTGCGCGGCGCGTACCAGCGGGTCGCTGAGCCGCAGTTGACGGTCCCAGGTAATGATCCTGGCCCCCAGTGCATAGCGCCCGGCCTCGACCTGGAACAACAGATTGGTCTCGGCCAGTTCACGCACGTAGCGGTAGGCGGTGGAGCGGGTAAACCCCAGCGCGCTGACCATGTCGTCGACCGCCCAGATCGGCTGCGTCTCGGTAAACAGATCCAGCACGCGCAGCATGCGCTCCAGGCTGGAGCCCTTGGTGTCGCGCTCTGGCGGTTGGGATGATTCATCGATCAGGGTCATGGTTTATTGCTCATCGACGATGGTGTTACGCAGGGTGCCGATGCGCGAGATCTCCACTTCCACCACATCACCGGGCTGCATCCACACCGGCGGCTCGCGGAAGGCACCAACCCCGCCGGTGGTGCCGCTGACAATCACGTCACCGGGGGCGAGTTCGGTAAAGGTGGAGCAGTACTCGATCAGTGCACCGACGTCGAAGATCATGTCGCCTGTGGACGTGTGCTGCATGACCTCGCCGTTGAGCCGGGTGGTCAATTCGAGGTTCTGCGGGTCGCTGATTTCGTCACGGGTGACCAGCCACGGGCCAAAGCCGCCGGTGCTCGGGAAGTTCTTGCCGGGGACGAATTGAAGGGTGTGCTTTTGCCAATCGCGCACGCTGCCATCGTTGTAGCAGGCGTAGCCGGCGACGTAATCGAGGGCGTCGGCTTTGCGGATGTGGCGCGCGGTCTTGCCAATGATGATGGCGAGTTCGCCTTCGAAATCCAGCTTGTGCGAGACCGTAGGCCGCACGATGGGTTGCAGGTGAGCGGTCTGGCTGTCGGCAAATCGCGTGAAAATCATTGGGTAAACCGGCATGTCACGCCCGGTTTCGCGCACGTGGGTCGCGTAGTTGATGCCAATGCACAGCACCTTGCCCGGGTTTGGAATGACCGGCAGCAGCGTCACGTCGGCCAGTGCCAGACGCGGCAGGCTCGACACCTGCTCATCGCTCATCGACCCCAGGCGGCCGAGGGCAAGCGCCTGCTTGAGATCCGCGCCGAGGGTGTTTTTCATCGATTCCAGATCAGCCACCTGGTCGCCTTCGACGATGCCATAGGTGTGACGGCCTTCAACGGTGAAGCTTGCAAGTTTCATTCGATAGTCCTTGTGGGCGAGGGAGGCGTGGACAGAATTTCACTCTATTCGCGCTTAAAAATCCTGTAAAGCGGGATTTTACTTAAATCCCAAATTGCAGGAAAAATGTATATTTTTTGCTTTCGCGCAGCCGTGTGCCTGCCTTCGGGAGCAGGCCATTCGGTGTGCTGGCGGTCGGGTCTAGCCCAGGGTTATCCCTGTGCCCAGCAGCCGTGCAGGGACATGCGCATCCGTAACGGAACCTTGACCCGCGCAATGGGCCCGTTGGCCATGTCGCGCGAATCCAGGATCACCAGCTCGCTACGCGCCTGGTCCAGCACATTCAGCAGTGCGACCACGTAACCGTCGGCCTCTTCGGCATCCGAAGAACGAGGGATGAATATGGGCTCCTGGAAACAACTGTTGTCCCCTGGGAACCAGGCGTCGGTGCTGCCCGTCTTGAGGTTCAGATGGGCCAACTGGTTGAAAAACTGAAAGGGCATGGGGCCGTTTGCGGGGTTGTAGGGCAGTGTCGGATCAAAGGCGAGCACAAAGCCGTGTTCGTACGGGCGACCCAGATAGCGCTCATCGCAGCGGGGAAACTCACACATGTAGTCGGTCAACGGTTGCGGCTCGACGTCATCCCGCGCGTCGTTCAGATCAAACGTCCAGCGCATCAGGCTCGAGGGTAGGTCCTCGGGGGCGGGCACCGCACCGTCCGCCTGGGGGAAGAAATAAAACACGTTGCCGCCAGTAACCGGCATGTCCACGTACACTTTGCCGTCTTGATCGAAGGCATTGAGGGTGTGGCCTTGAAAGCTGTCCTTGGGGCCTTTGAACCAGCGGATAGCCTGCGCGTTGCCATTGCGCGGCAGCACGGCAAACAACTGCGGCAGATCAGGTTGCCACTGAAAATGCGGCCCGCCTTTTTTCATGCGTTCTACATCGACGGTCAGCGGAATCAGTGGGAACACGACGTAGTGCTCGGTGACCGCAAAGTCATGCACCATCGCCGCGTAAGGTGCCTGGAACCAGATCTCTTTGAGCAGCTTGCCGTCGGGTGAGAGTTCGAAATACGCCATATCCGGCGTGCCGTCACCTTTGGCTTCATAACTGAAGGCCAGCAGGTTGCCGGTGACGGGGTCGATCTTGGGGTGGGCGGTAAAGGTCGCCGACTTGATTTGCCCGGCAAAATCCCATTCGCCCAGGGTTTCCAGGGTTTGCAGGTCCATAGCCCAGGGCAGGGCGTCCTCCTTGAGCGCGAGCAGCCTGCCGTTGTGAGGGATCACCGACGTATTGGCGGTGGTGTTGTTTTTGGCCGCCAGTGGGTCATTGGTGTACGTGTTTCGATAGACACCATTGAGGGAGCGGCCTTCACGGCGCTGCGCGAGCAAGCGATCGGTCTGCACGTAGCGTCGCCGCAGGGACACCTTGCCGTCAGCAAAATAGAAACCGCTGACCATCCCGTCACCGTTGAAAAACATATCGCTGCCCAGCATGGGCGGGTATTGCGGGTCGGGGGCCACCTGATAGAAGACGCCTAGGATGGACGCGGGAAGGGTGCCTTCGACCTCAAGGTCCAGCACCTCGGCTTCTACACGACTAGGGCTATACAGCGCCCCGGAAAATTCAGGGGTTTGCGGGAATCGGGTACTCATGGCTACGACCTCATGTGCGCAGTATTTATTTATCGAGCAGGCCGGCGGGCAGCGCAGGCGCGTCGGGTGTTGAAGGGCCGGACGCGCGGCGAAAACGGGCAACCATCCAGCAAGAGATGACCAGGGCGACGATATACGCCGAGGCCGCCAGCCAGCCGACCGCTCGGAAGTGTCCGTCACCGACGACCAGGGCCGCGCCAAACGGGCCGAGGCCCTGGCCCACGAAGATCGCAGCATTGCCCAGGCCTGCGAGTCGACCGCTCGCGTCCAACTCGGCCGCCATCGAGAGCAGGTAGGGAAGGCTGAAGAACCAGACCATATGGATCAGGCATGCCGTGGTGGCGAACGCCATGGGGCTGTCGCCGTAGACCATGATCAGCGTGGCCATCACCGCCGTGCCGAACCCCAGCAACTGCGGAAACAGCAGCCCCAGGCGCCGTCCGATAAGTCCCGCCAGCGCAGCACCGAGTGCCCCGGCAAGAATACTGCCACCCAGGATGGCGCCGATCTGCTGGGGCTCCAGGCCGATACTTTTGCCGATGCGTTCCTGATACACCCACAGCGCCGAATGGCCAAAAAACAACAGCGCAAACAGCCCGATCAACAAGAGTGACGTCAGGCCGAACGGCTGGGCCAGCCGAGCCGGTGCTCCGTCGGCGGGGGTGTACCGCGCAGGCACGCGCCCGCAGCCGAACAGGGCCAAGGCACTGGCGCCGGCCAGCAGGTAAAACGCGCCGTTGACGCCAAAGGCCATGAGCACCGCTGGCATCGAGGTCACCAGCAACATGCCCCAGAACAGATTACCGATATTGATCACCGCGAACGTCGCGTCCTTGGATGTGCGCAGTGCCGCGGAGGCATACACCACCGCCATGACCGCGCCGCCGCTGGCGCCAGAGACGATGCGGCACAGCAGCAGCGATGTTTCGCTGTGGAACCGGGTACTCGCCAGATTGGCGCAGACCAGCACCAGCAAGGCGAGCTGCGCCACCCATCGGCGATTGACGCGGGTCATCAACAGGGCAGACACCCCGCAGGTGAGTGCCATGGCAATCAGTTCGCCTGCGAAAATCCTACCGATGGCATTGAGCGGGATACCGAGCTGATCGATAAAAGCCCCGCCCAGAATCGGTTGAATCTGCAAGGTGCCAAGGGACGTGACCATCATCAGGCAAATAGCCGCCAGTGATGTTTTGCTGTCGATGCCAGCGGATGCATTCATGAATGCAGTACCTCGATAGGGTGAGCGAGCGCTTGTCGGTCAGAAGGTGTGGGCGTAACGAACCTGCACGGCATAGTCCTGCCGGGAGCGGTTCTCGACACCGGTTTCCTTGTAAGTGTTGAGCCAGAAGCCTTGGCCTTCACTGATTTTCCAGAACATGCCGGGGCCTATGCCCAGCACTTTTTCCCGCGAGTCGCTCAGCCGGTCGCCGTTGATCTGGTCGTCGGTGATCTGCCGGAAGTAATAGCCGTTGATCCCCACCGACACGTTGGGGATGACTTCATAGGACGCCGTGAAGTTGGCCCAGGCCGACTGCCCGGCGCGGCTGTTACTTACCGGTTTGCCCTCGAAGGAGTCCTGCGAGCTGCTGGCCGGATCGCGGTTCTTGAAGTTGTACAGGTAATGCAGGCGCCAACTGACTTCCCAACGCGGTGCCGGCATCCAGGTTGCGGCCCAGTAGGGGTTCAGGGAGTAATAGTTCGACCCTGGGTTGAGGTCTTTGTGTTTGTCGTATTTACCGGTCGGCAGGATCGTGTCAAAGGCCACCCGCTGCACAAACACCGGGCGCCCGTGCGCATCGACGATAGGATCGAATTGGATCTGCGGCCCGACGGTGACATCGCCAAGCCCTGTGGCGTTGTCTTGCAGCGCCGGTCCATTACTGCCAAAGGTGGCATCCAGTGACACGACGGGCACCAGCAAGCTCCAGCCCAGGTGCGCACCGCCGCCAATGGTGTCGGGCGAGTAGTAGCTGAGTTGGTTGATCAGCGTGATCACGTTGATTTTGGGATTGTCGAAGGCGCTGTTGGCCTTGCCGCTGTTGGTCCTGAGACTGCTGGCGGTGCTGAACTTCAAGTAGGTGAGATGGGACAGGCCGGGCGGCCCGGCAAAACCATCGTAGAAACTGGTGCCGCCGAGGTTGATGCCACTGGGCTCGGTCACCGAGGGCGCTGGCGGCCCATCGGCGGCGAAGACAGCTGACGAGGCGAAGCTGAGCACCAGGCACGCTGGCAAGTATTTGAGTGGGCTCATGGACGTGGCTCTATTATTGGAATTGTGAGCAGAGGGAACTCCCTCGCACAATCACCCTAAGCCAAACCCCGCCGGCGTACTTGAGCGGTACCGCCAGAGTTGACTGATAGCGCCACGGGGCTCGTTTTAACGCCGGCGCTGTCAGCCTCCGTAGCGAAACCCACCCGACAACTTGCCCTTCAAATACCCCACCAACGCACTCACCGACTTCGGCACATGGGGCGAATACGGCCGGATCAGGTAGATCTCGTCGGCAAACGCGCCCTTGAGTGTCCAGCCCTTGAGCACCTGCACCAGCTTGCCGCTGGCCAGCGCAGCGTGGGCACTGAAGTCCGGGAGCAGGGCGATGCCCAAGTGGTTGAGCGCCGAATCACGCAGGGCTTCGCTGTTGTTGGTGGCGAAGCTGCCGGCGATGGGCACGGTGAGGCGTTCCACGGTTTTGTTGCCGCGCTCGAACGTCCACGCGGGCTGGTCGGTGCCGCGCGGGTAGAACAGGCAGTTGTGCGCGGACAGGTCGCCGGGTTCGCGCGGTTCGCCGTGGCGTTGCAGGTAATCGCGGGTGGCGACCAGCACCGAGCCGGTGTCGCACAGTTTCCACGCCACGTGGGTTTCCGGCACCTGGAAGCCATGGCGCACCGCCAGGTCGTAGCCCTCGGCCGCCAGTGAACTCAGGGCATCCGACACGTCCAGCTGGATACGCACCTGCGGGTACTGCTGCAGGAATTCCGACAAGTGCGGCACCAGCTGTTGCCGGGCGAATGCGACGGGGGCGGTCAAGCGCACCAGGCCACGAATCTCCCCGGCGGAATCGCGCACCGACGAGAAGCTGCGCGCGATTTGCTCATAGGCACCGCGCACTTCACGGGTCAGCGACAACCCGGCATCGGTCAACCGCACACTGCGCGTGGTACGCGTCACCAGCCGTGTGCCGGTGGCTTTCTCCAGGTCGGAAATGCGCTGGCTGACTGCGGATTTACTCACCCCCAGGCGCGCGGCGGCGGCGGTGTAGGTGCCGTGTTCCTCCAGCACTGAGAGCCAGTGAATGTGGGTCCACAGCCCTTCGATCTCGGATTTTTCCATCGGCTTATTGTTCGCTTGTGAGGACAATCAGTTCTTGATTCTGCTCTGGTTTGGAACAAACCGAAAGCCTATCGTGTGTCCCAACGCAACCCACCTGGGATCTACTGCCATGACTACAACAATCGAGCACTACATCAACGACCAGCGCGTCAGCCGCGATGATCGCTATCAGGACGTCTACAACCCGGCCACCGGCGAAGTGACCGGCCGCGTCGCACTGGCCAGCAGCCAGACCGTGTCCGAAGCCGTCGCCGCTGCCCAGGCCGCTTTTGCCGGCTGGGCCGACACTCCGCCCATCCGCCGCGCCCGCGTGCTGTTCGAATACCTGCACCTGCTGCGTGAGCGCAAGGACGACCTGGCGCGCATCATCGTCGCCGAACACGGCAAGGTCTTCACCGATGCCCAGGGCGAAGTCGACCGTGGCATCGACATTCTCGAATTCGCCTGCGGCATCCCCAACCTGCTCAAGGGCGAGCATTCCGACCAGGTCTCCCGTGGCATGGACAACTGGACGATGCGCCAACCCCTGGGCGTCGTGGCCGGTGTCACGCCGTTCAACTTCCCGGTGATGGTGCCGATGTGGATGTACCCGATCGCCATCGCGGCGGGTAACACCTTCATCCTCAAGCCAAGCCCGACCGATCCAAGTGCTTCGCTGTTCATGGCTGAACTGCTGCGTGAAGCCGGCCTGCCCAAAGGCGTGTTCAACGTGGTGCAGGGTGACAAGGAGTCGGTGGACGCGCTGATCGCGCACCCGGACGTCAAGGCCGTGAGCTTCGTCGGCTCCACGCCGATTGCGCAGTACATCTACGAAACCGGTGCGCGCAACGGCAAGCGTGTGCAAGGCCTGGGCGGCGCGAAGAACCACATGGTGGTGATGCCGGACGCCGATATCGAAAAAACCGTCGACGCCTTGATGGGCGCCGCCTACGGCAGTGCCGGCGAACGCTGCATGGCCATTTCCGTAGCGGTGCTGGTTGGCGATGTCGGTGACAAAGTCATCGCCGCGCTGACCGAACGCGCCAAGCACCTGCGCATCACCGACGGCCGCGACCTCAAGGCCGAGATGGGCCCGATTGTGTCCCGCGCCGCACTGGAGCGCATCAGCGGCTACATCGAACAAGGCGTGCAGGCCGGCGCGCAACTGCTGCTCGACGGGCGTGACTATGTACCCACCGAAGCCGGCCTGGAAAACGGTTTCTGGCTCGGCGCGACCTTGTTCGACCACGTGACCAAAGAGATGAGCATCTACCGCGAAGAAATCTTCGGCCCGGTGCTGGCCTGCGTGCGCGTGAATGACTTTGCCGAGGCGGTGAAGCTGGTCAACGACCACGAATTCGGCAACGGCGTCAGCTGCTTTACCCGCGACGGCAACATTGCCCGCGAGTTTGCCCGGCGTATCGAAGTGGGCATGGTCGGCATCAACGTGCCGATCCCGGTGCCGATGGCGTGGCACGGGTTTGGTGGCTGGAAGAAGAGCCTGTTCGGTGACATGCATGCCTACGGCACTGAGGGGGTGCGCTTCTACACCAAGCAGAAATCGATCATGCAGCGCTGGTCGGAGAGCATCGAGCAGGGCGCGGAGTTTGCGATGCCGGTGTCCAAATAACGCTTGGAAGAACACCGTAGGGCAAATGTGGGAGGGGCAGTGCGACGATTCGACTTGCCCCCTCCCACTTTTGGTTGTTTTTCACTTGAGGGTTGACGGCCAGGCGAATGACGAATACTGTACATAAACACAGTGTTTAAGCGCTGATCAACCAGGATGGCAACATCAGCCACGCCAAACACTGTGTGCAAGTTAATGGATTAACTTAATGCACAGGCTCGTTCTACCGAGCCGTTTTTATGTATAGAGAGGGAACTCATGTCGTACCCAGAAAGCAAACTCACCGGCTTGACCGGTTTCGCCCTTGCGGCAAAAGTGACCGGCGGCTGGTCCGGCCCTGTGGTCAGTATCACCAGCCTGGATCAACTCAAGGCCAATATTGGCGACACTACCCCACGGGTATTGGTGATCAACAGTAATATCTCGGCGTCGAGCCTGACCAAAGTCAACATGGGCGCCAACAAGACCCTGATCGGTTCGTTCCAGAACCGTACGTTGGAGAATATTCACCTGCGTGCAACCGCGCAGTCGCAGAACATTATTCTGCAGAATATTATCTTCAAGCATTCGGCGAGCATTAAGGCCAATGATGATATTCAGGTGTACCTGAACTACGGCAGCAAGTATTGGATTGACCATTGCTCGTTTGTCGGGCACAGCTGGTCCACCACTGACGGCAGTGAAGACAAACTGCTGTATATCGGTGAAAAAGCCGATTATGCCACCATCAGCAACTGCTTCTTTGGCAGCCACAAATACGGCCTGATCTTCGGTCATCCGGCGGATGATAATAAGGCGGAGTTCAACGGTTACCCACGCCTGACGGTGTGCCATAACCGCTTCGAGAACATGGAAGTGCGTGCGCCCGGCTTGATGCGTTACGGTTATTTCCATGTCTACAACAACTACATCAATAACTTCCACCTCGGTTTTACCCTGGCGCAGAATGCCAATATCCTCTCTGAAAGCAACTATTTTGGCGAAGGCAGCCAAAACAAAGGCATGTTGGATGATAAGGGCACCGGGACGTTCACTGACACAAACAGTGTGCCGCCGATCACCAACCAGAAGTCGCCCAAGGCACAATGGACGGCAAGTTCTAACTACGCCTATACCTTGAAGACGGCGGCGCAAGCCAAGGACTTCACACAGAAGAATGCCGGGGCTCAGGCTGCGGCGCTGGTATTCGGTAGTTGAGTAGCTAGCTTTTTACTGAGCTGTCATTTATTGCAAGTGCCACTGTCTTTATATCAAGGATATAAATACAGTGATGGCCTTTGTAATCTAAATAATTCTTCATGTTGCGATAAGTGGGTGCCCATGTTAAACCTTGGTGCGCACTTGCAGGGCCAACTATCTCTTGCTCTTTCAGTCAGTATTAAGTTGCTGGCTGCCAGGTGCTATTTAATCTTCGCTTGTCACTTAAGCGTTAGCAAAAGGACATCATCATGAAACATGCGAATCACGCACCCACTCGCTGGACACGGGCCGATGCGCTGAAAGTTAATGAGAATGACCCGACGACGACACAGCCGTTAGTGAGTCCTGACTTTCCTGTCATGAGCGACACGGTCTTTATTTGGGACACCATGCCATTGCGTGAACTGGATGGCACGGTGGTATCGGTGAATGGCTGGTCGGTGATCTTCACCCTGACCGCCGACCGCCGCCCCCATGATCCACAATTCATCAATGCCGATGGCCGTTACGACATCAAGCGTGATTGGGAAGACCGCCACGGTCATGCGCGGATCTGCTACTGGTACTCGCGCACCGGCAAGGACTGGATCTTCGGCGGCCGTGTCATGGCCGAAGGGGTTTCGCCGACCACCCGTGAATGGGCGGGCACGCCGATCCTGTTGAATAACAACGGTGACATCGACCTGTATTACACCTGCGTCACGCCGGGTGCCACGATTGCCAAGGTCAGGGGGCAGGTTGTCACTTCGGACACCGGTGTCGAGCTGCGAGGCTTTACTCAGGTCAAGTCATTGTTCGACGCCGACGGCACCTATTACCAAACCGAAGCGCAGAATGCGACCTGGAACTTTCGCGATCCCAGCCCCTTTATCGATCCCGTCGATGGCAAGTTGTACATGGTGTTCGAAGGCAATGTGGCCGGCGAGCGCGGAACTCATGAAGTGGGCCCGAATGAAATAGGCCTGGTGCCGCCAGGGCATGAAGATGTCGGCGGTGCGCGTTATCAGGTGGGCTGTATCGGCATTGCGGTTGCCAAAGACCTCAACGGTGACGAGTGGGAGATTTTGCCGCCGCTGGTGACTGCCGTCGGGGTGAATGATCAGACCGAACGGCCGCACTATGTGTTCCAGGACAACAAGTACTACCTGTTCACCATCAGCCACAAGTTCACCTATGCGGATGGCGTGACGGGGCCGGATGGCGTCTATGGGTTCGTCAGCGATCACCTGTTCGGCCCCTATACGCTGATGAATGCGTCGGGGCTGGTACTGGGCAACCCGCCTTCGCAGCCGTTCCAGACGTATTCCCACTGCGTGATGCCCAACGGCCTGGTGACGTCGTTTATCGACAGCGTGCCCACCACCGGCGATGACTACCGCATCGGCGGCACCGAGGCGCCGACGGTCAGGATCGTGTTGAAGGGCGCTCGTTCGTTTGTGCAGGAGGCTTACGACTACGGTTACATTCCGGCGATGCGGGATGTGGTGTTGAGCCAGTGACCGCAGTGCAAAACCCAGCCTGATTTCATCAGGTAGGTGGGAGGGGGCTTGCCCCCTCCCACTTTTTTTGACCGCATTTCAGCCGCCTTCAACGCTCAAGTCCCCGCCCACCTGGCCGATACAGGCACTAGCACCACGAGTGATCCCGAACGCGTAGGTGCACACCTGGTCGTCGCTCAGGTCAACGAATAAAAATCAAAAGGGGTGGCCATGACCATATTGCAGCGTGTGATCGGCGGGTTCGCAGTGCTGGTGCTGTTACTGCTAGTCATGGCGGGGATCAGCTATCAGAACACGCAGTCCATCAGCAGTCGCTTGAACATTATCACCGGCCAGTCGGCACCCTTGAGCCGGGCCGCCAGTGAGTTATACGTGCATATCCTGCGCGCCAACCAGGCGTTGCTGGCCATTCAGATCAGCACCGACCCCAAGCAGATCGAGGACGGCAAGCGACCGTTCACCGAGAGCATCGCCCAGTTCAACCAGTTGCTCGACAGCACCCTTGCCTATACCGGCGAGCATGAGGCGCTGCGCGCGAACCTGGCGCAGCAGCGCCAACAGGTAGCGGCCTACGCCGAGCAGTCGCAGGCGTTGATGACGTCCCACGTGCAACACGTGCAGCAGTTGGCGCTGACGCGGCAACTGCAAGGCTACAGCAGTGCTCAGGCGATACAGCTGACCAGCTATCTGCGCGATTACATTGCCCATGCCCGCAGTGTCGGCGAGCCGCAACAGGTGGCCGCAGCGGAAAAGCTGCTGTTGGAAGTCAACAAATCCTACGATGGCTTCGCGGCTCATACCGTTACGCCCGCTATTGATAAATTACAGCGCGTGCTCAACCTGCAGGACGAAGTGATCAGCACCCGGGCCCAGGCCCTGACGGCGATTGATCCCAGGGTCGGGCGGATTGCCGGCGTCATGGTCAATCGCCTGCTGACTGACCTGACCGCCCCTGACGGGCTGTTCCAGGCTTATCAGGTGGAGGCGAAACTGGCTGCGCAGGTGCAGCAGCAACGCAATGCGGTTGACGCGACCCTGAAAGCCACCCTGGACAGGATTGGCGAGTTCGGCAGCCAGTCCCTGGAGGTCGCCAACCAGGCCAGTCAGTCGGCCAATGCCACCATCGGCACCAGCCGCAGCTTGCTGTTGATCGCGTGTGTGCTGGCGGTGCTGGCGGCAGTGGCGATTGGTACGTGGGTCGCCTTCAGCCTGCGGCGTCCGCTGGCGGCGTTTCGTGAAGTCCTCAAGACGCTCACGGCGGGGGACATGCGGGTCAGTTTCGATGTCAGCCGCAAAGATGAGTTCGGTGAGTTGGGCGGCTACCTGAACGAACTGACCACGGCCCTGCGCAAAACCTTTCGTGAATTGATCAGCTCTGCCGATGCGCTGGCCGTTACCGCAGGCAGCAACGCCTTGAACAGCGAGCAGACCACCCGTGTGGTGGATGAGCAGAAGGACCGGTTGCAATCGGCAGCCTCGGCCATGACGCAGATGGAAAGCACGGTCGAAGAGGTGGCTCGGCGTGCGCAGGACACCCGCCAGGCCGTGGACGACACGAGTGAACTCACGCACAAGGTGCAGGCGCGCGTGGCCGAGACCATCGTCAACATCCGCCAGCAGGCCGACCAGGTGAACAAGGCCACGCAGGTGACCGATGAGTTGCAGAAGTACGGGCAGAATATCGAGGGCATTGTTGTCGCCATTCGCACCATTGCCGAACAGACCAACCTGCTCGCCCTGAATGCGGCGATTGAAGCGGCCCGTGCCGGCGAGCAGGGACGCGGTTTTGCGGTAGTGGCCGATGAAGTGCGCTCCCTGGCCAGCCGTACCCAGACCTCGACCAGCGAAATCCAGGACATGATCGGGCTCATGCAGGAAAAGATTCACTCGGTGGTGCACGTGATGAACGAAAGCCAGGCGCAGTCCACCCAGTGCGTGTCCCTGGCCTCGGGCGCGGGCGACTTGCTGCTGTCGATGAGCGATTCGGTCGACAGTATCCGCGACATGAATATCCAGATCGCCGCCGCCACCGAGGAGCAGAGCGCCACGGTGCAGGAAACCAGTCGGATGGTCATCCAGATCAACGATTCGGCCCAGCAGACGGCAAATGGCGCGGAGCAGTCCGCCATCAGCAGCCACGAGCTGTCGGACATGGCCAAGGTGCAGCGCGAGCTGCTCCATCATTTCAGCGTTTGAGCCGCGGGAGTCAGAACATGAAAGCATGGTTAATCCTCGCCTTGGGGGCGACGCTGTTCATACCGGGCCCAGCCCAGGCCGCCACGCCCTTGCTGGGTGTGGGCATGGCAAAGTACGACGATAACTTCCAGACCCTGCTGCGCAATGGCGTGCAGCACCAGGCCGACGTCATGAACGTCGACGTTTTTATGGAGAACGGGAAGGACAGCGTCGATTTGCAGATGCGTCAATTCCGCAACCTGGTCAACGCCAAGGTGGATGCGATCATCGTCGCGATGGTGGACGGCAAAAGTGCGGCGCAGATGATGCAGCTGGCCTCGGACGCCAAAATTCCGCTGGTCTTCGTCAACCGCAATCCGAACCCGGAAAAGTGGCCGGCGCAGACCGCATTTGTCGGCTCCAACGAGCTGGAGTCGGGGACCTTGCAGATGGAAGAGCTGGCGCGCCGGGCCGGTTACAAGGGCAACGTGGTGATTCTGGTGGGCGACCCGGCCAACGCGTCCTCCTTGATGCGCACCGAGGACGTGGAGAAAGTCGTCGCCAAATACCCCGATATGAAAGTCGTACAGAAAAAAGTCGGTAACTGGGAGCGTAGCCAGGCCGCCACTATTGTCATTGACTGGGTCAAGCAGGGCGTCGATTTTTCGATCATCGCGGCCAATAACGACGAAATGGCGATCGGCGCGATCATGGGCCTGGAAAAGGCCGGCAAGCAGGCCAAGGACTATTGGGTCGGCGGCATCGACGGCACCCCGGACGGGTTGAAATTGATGGCTGAGGGCAAGATGGCGGTCAGCGTGTTCCAGGATGCCGCCGGCCAGGCCGGTGGCGCAGTGGACACCGCGCTGCGCATGGTACGCGGCGAGGTGCTGGAGTCGACGGTGGTCTGGGTGCCGTTCAAGTTGATCACCCCAGAGAATCGTCAGGCGTTTGAATAGGACTGACCACCTCGCTCCAACCTTGGAATGCAGTCAAATGTGGGAGGGGGCAAGCCCCCTCCCACAGGGTTATGGGGTGTTAGTGAGAACGGGCGTCAGCGCCGCCCCGTGCGCGTGCTCACATCCACCCACACCGCCAATACGAGGATGCTGCCCTTCACAATCATCTGCCAGTAACTGTCCACGTCCAGCATCGACATGCCGTTATCCAGGCTGGTAATCACCAACGCCCCGAGCAATGCGCCGTACACCGTGCCCGAGCCGCCGCGCATCGACGTACCGCCAATAAAGCACGCAGCGATGGCATCCAGCTCGCCCATGTTGCCCGCCGACGGTGAGCCCGCCGCGAGACGCGCAGTATTGACCAGGCCAGCGAGGGCGCACATCACGCCCATGATGCCGAAGATCCACAGTTTTACCGCCTGCACGTTGATGCCCGACAGGCGCGTGGCTTCCATATTGCTGCCCACCGCGTATACACGGCGGCCGAACACGGTCTGGCTGGTGACGTAGCTGAACACGCCGAGCAGCACCAGCAACAGCAGCACCGGTACGGGGATGCCGTCGTAGCTGTTGAGGGTGGTGACGAACCCGGCGAGCACCGCGCCGATCACCCCCACGCGCAGCACATCGCGCACCAGGGAGTGTGGCGCCAAGCCATGCAGCGCTCGGTTGCGGCGTTGTTTCCAGGTCAGGAACAGGGTCAGGGCAAACAGCAGAACCCCAAGGCCAATCCCCACCGAATGCGGCAAATACCCCTGGCCTACATACACCAGCGACGGCGACACCGGCGCGATGGTGGTACCGCCGGTGATCCCCAGCAGAATCCCGCGAAACGCCAGCATGCCGCCCAGGCCAACGATAAACGACGGAATGCGCAGGTAAGCGGTCATGTAGCCATTGGCCAAACCGATCATCAGGCCGCACAACGCCACCAGGCTGAGGTTGGCCAGCAGCGGGATGTGATAGATCACATCGAGGATCGCTGCGAGCCCGCCCAATAATCCCAGCAATGAACCCACCGACAAATCGATCTCGCCGCTGATGATCACCAGCACCATGCCGCACGCCAGGATGCCGGTGATCGACATCTGCCGCAGCAGGTTGGACAGGTTGCGCGGGGTGAGGAAGCCGCCCTCGGTCTGCCAGCTGAAAAACAGCCAGATAAACGCCACGGCGATCACCAGGGCGAGCATTTTGTAGCGGGTGAACAGCTGTTTGACCTGATTCATCTACGCGGTTTTCCGATTGTTATTATTTTGGCTGAGTGCGGCGGCGAGCACCTGTTCCTGGGTGAGCCCTTCATTGATGAAATCGCCGCGCAACTGGCCGTCGCCGATCACCAGCACGCGGTTGGATACGCCGAGCACTTCGGCCAATTCCGAGGAAACCATGATGATCGATACGCCTTCGGCCGCCAGCGCGCCCATCAGTTTGTAGATCTCATACTTGGCGCCCACATCCACCCCGCGTGTGGGCTCGTCAAGGATCAGCACTTTGGGCTTGGCCATCAGCATTTTCGCCAGCACGGCTTTTTGCTGATTGCCGCCGGACAGGCTGGTGATCGGCAGGAACGGGCTGGCGGTCTTGAGGTGCATGCGTGCGATCTGCTGGTCGATGCTGCCCAGTTCGGCTTCGGCGTCGATGCGGGTCAGGTGGGCGTAGGTGTCGAGCACCGCCAGGGTGATGTTCTGGCCCACGCCCAGATCGGGAATGATGCCCTGGCGCTTGCGGTCCTCGGGCACCATGCACAGCCCGGCGCGGATCGATTTGAGCGGCGTGCGCGTGTCGATCACCTGGCCGTCCAGCCACACCTCGGCGCTGTAGCGGCCGGGGTAGGCGCCGAACAACGCCGACACCAGCTCCGTACGCCCGGCGCCCACCAGCCCGGCTATGCCGAGGATTTCGCCGCGCTTGAGCACAAAGGAAATATCGTCGACGCGCTTGCGCTTGGGGTTGTCGACGTCATAGCAGGTGACGTTGCGCGCCTCGAAAATCACCTCGCCGATGGCATGGGGCTCGGTGGGGTAGAGGTTGTTCATTTCCCGCCCGACCATCTGCGTGATGATCTGCGGGATGTCCATGTCGGCCATGGCGGTGGTCGCGATGTGCTTGCCATCGCGGATCACCGCGATGGTGTCGCACACGGCCGCGACTTCATCGAGCTTGTGGGAGATGTACACGCAGGCCACGCCCTTGGCCTTGAGGCCGCGGATGATGTCGAGCAGCACCTCGATTTCCGAGCGGGTCAGGGCCGAGGAGGGTTCGTCGAGAATCAGCAGGCGCGCCTGTTTGTTCAGGGCCTTGGCGATTTCCACCAGTTGCTGGTAGCCGCCGCCGTACTGCGACACCGGCAGCGCGACGTTCATGTCCGGCACTTTGAGCTCACGCATCAACGCTTCGGCGCGGTGAAGCATCGCCGGGTAGTTCATGCGCCCGCCGGGCAAGGTCAGTTCGTGGCCCATGAAGATGTTCTCGGCCACCGACAGGTCGGGCACCAGGGTCAGTTCCTGGTGAATGATGACGATGCCGGCGGCCTCGGTCTCGCTGATGGACTGAGCCCTGAGCGGCTGCCCGTCCCAGAGGATTTCCCCCTCCCAGGTGCCATGGGGGTAGACCGCCGACAGCACCTTCATCAAGGTGGATTTACCGGCACCGTTCTCGCCGCACAGGCCGACGCATTCCCCCGGCCGCACCTTGATGTCGATGCCGTTCAGCGCGTGGACACCGCCAAAGGTTTTGACGATGCCGTTCATTTGCAGCAAGTAGTCGGCCATGGCGGTCACTGCCCGCCGATCTGCTCTTTGGTATAGAACCCGTCCTTCTCCAACAGGTCGATATTGGCCTTGGTCAGCGGGGTCGGGGTGAGCAGGATGGTGTCGACTTTCTTGCTGCCGTTGTCGTACTGCGAGCTGTAGGTGGGCTTCTCGTTACGCGCCAGTTGCACCGAGAGCTTGGCGGCTTCGGTGGCGATCAGCTTGAGCGGCTTGTACACGGTCATGGTCTGGGTGCCGTCGATCACGCGCTTGACGGCGGCGAGGTCGGCGTCCTGGCCGGAGATCGGCACCTTGCCCGCCAGCTTCTGTGCCGCCAGGGCCTGGATCGCACCGCCGGCGGTGGCGTCGTTGGAGGCGACGATGGCGTCGATTTTGTTGTTGTTCCGAGTCAGGGCATTTTCGACGATGCTCAGGGCTTCGGTAGGGTTCCATTCCTTGACCCACTGCTGGCCGACAATCTTGATATCGCCCTTGTCGATGGCCGGTTGCAGCACCTTCATCTGGCCTTCGCGCAGCACCTTGGCATTGTTGTCGGTGGGGGCGCCGCCGAGCAGGAAGTAATTGCCCTTGGGTGCCGCTTGCAGCACGCCGTTGGCCTGCATCTCGCCGACTTTTTCGTTATCGAAGGAGATGTACGCATCGATGTCCGCGTTGAGAATCAGGCGGTCATAGGACACCACCTTGATCCCGGCTTTCTTGGCTTCGGCGACGGCATTGGTCAGCACAGTGGCGTTGAATGGCACGATAACGATCACGTCGACGCCCCGGGAGATCAGGTTTTCGATCTGCGAAATCTGCTTCTGCTCGTTGGCATCGGCGGACTGCACAAAGACCTTGGCATCGAGTTTTTCCGCAGCGGCGACGAAGTAATCACGGTCACGGGACCAGCGTTCCAGGCGCAGGTCGTCGATGGAAAAACCGATTTTCGGGTGGGCGGAATCGGCCATCACCGGCAGTGCGAGCAGGGCCAGGGCGGTGGCGAGCAGGGTACGTTTGAATGACTTCATGGTGGTGCGTCCTTTTATTGTTGTTGGAAAGACACAGCGTGATGCGGGTAGAACTGTAGAGCGTCCTTCGACGCTCCGCGCACAGATTTGTCGCGCAAATGTCACCGATAAATAAACCGGTTGACCACTCCCTCCAGCATCTCCTGCCGACCACTCACGGCCTGCGGGTTCAGTTCATGGGCAAACGCATGTTCGGCCAGCGACTCCAGGCTGAACTCACCGGCCAGCACGGCTTGGCCCAGCGGCTGCTGCCAGCCGGCATAGCGCTGGTCCTTGAACTGCTGCAACCGGTCGTTTTGCACCATGGCCGCCGCACGCTCCAGGGCCAGCGCCAATACGTCCATGGCCTCGACATGCCCGTGGAACAGATCCACCTCATCCAGGCTCTGGCGGCGTACCTTGGAGTCGAAATTGTAGCCGCCATTCTTGAAGCCACCGGCCTTGAGGATTTCATAGGTGGCGAGGGTCATCTCCTCGACGCTGTTGGGGAATTGGTCGGTGTCCCAGCCGTTCTGCGGGTCGCCACGGTTGGCGTCGATGCTGCCGAAGATGCCCAGGGACACGGCCGTGGCGATCTCGTGATGGAAGCTGTGCCCGGCCAGGGTCGCGTGGTTGGCCTCGATATTCACCTTGATCTCGTGTTCCAGGCCGTACTCATGCAAAAAGCCGAACACCGTGGCGCTGTCGTAATCGTACTGGTGCTTGGTCGGCTCCTGGGGCTTGGGCTCGATCAGCAGGTCGCCCTTGAAGCCGATCTTGTGCTTGTGCTCCACCACCATGCGCATAAAGCGCCCGAGCTGTTCGCGCTCGCGCTTGAGGTCGGTGTTGAGCAGGGTTTCATAGCCTTCACGGCCGCCCCACAGCACATAGTTGGCGCCCTTGAGTCGCAGCGTGGCGTTCATCGCGCTGAACACCTGGGCAGCGGCGTAGGCAAACACCTCCGGGTCCGGGTTACTGGCAGCACCGGCGGCAAAGCGTGGGTTGCTGAAGCAATTGGCGGTGCCCCACAGCAACTTGATGCCGGTCTGTTCCTGATGGCGCTCCAGGTGGTCGACCATTTGCGCAAAGTGGTTGCGGTACTCCTTGAGCGAACTGCCTTCCGGCGCCACATCGGTGTCGTGAAAACTGTAGTAGTCGATGCCCAGCTTGGAGAAAAACTCGAATGCCGCCTCAGCCTTGCCGATGGCCACGTCCATCGGCTCGCCGCTGCGCTGCCACGGGCGTTTGAAGGTGCCCATGCCAAACATATCGGCGCCGGGCCACACGAAGGTGTGCCAATAACACGCGGCCATGCGCAGGTGCTCGCGCATCGGTTTGCCGAGGATCAGCTTGTTGGCGTCGTAATGGCGAAAGGCGAGGGGGGCGTCGCTGCTGGGGCCTTCGAAGCGAACCTTCTCGACACCGGGGAAGTACGGCATGGCGTTTTCCTTATTGTTCTTGGCGGTGTCTGGATACTAGCAACGGCTCCTGGCCCGCTGATTATGAAAATCATCAAGGTGTAGTGCGATTTTGAGTGGCAGGGGCTAGTCTGGTGTGACTGGCCTCAGGACAAAAACAATGAAAACCCTACCGCCCGTCCACCGCATCGCCCTGTTGTTCAACGGCAGCAAAATCTACGACCGTGGCATCATCGCCGGCATCGGCAATTACCTGAGCAGCACCCGCGCGTCCTGGGATCTGTTCCTGGAAGAGGACTTCCTCTGTCGCCTCAAAGGCATCGAGCGTTTTCAGGGCGACGGCATCATTGCCGACTTCGACGACCCGCTGATTGGCGAGGCATTAGCCGATAGTCAGTTGCCGGTGGTGGCGGTGGGTGGCTCGTATGAAGACGCGCGCGCCTATCCCAAGGGCATTCCCTACGTGGCCACCGACAACTATGGGTTGATGAAGCTGGCGTACGAGCACCTGATCGAGGCCGGGCTGACGCGATTTGCCTGTTTCAGCCTGCCCGAGGCCCAGGCCAATCGCTGGGCCCAGGAGCGTGAAAAAGCCTTTCGCCGCCTGCTGCAACGCGATGGTTTGCACGTCGAGGTGTATCGCGGCCTGGGCACCAGCGCGCCGTTGTGGGACAGCGCGGTGGAACAGCAGATTGCCTGGCTGCACAGCCTGCCCAAGCCCATCGGCATCATCGCCGTCACCGACGCCCGCGCCCGACAACTGCTGCAAGCCTGCCTCACTGCCGGCATCGCCGTGCCGGAGCAAGTGGCGTTGATTGGCATCGACAACGATCCGCTGACCCGAACCCTTACGCGAGTGCCGCTGAGTTCGGTGATCCAGGGCACGGAAACCATGGGTCGCACTGCCGCTGCGCTGTTGCACCAGATGTTGCACGGCAAGCCTTGCACCGGTACGCAAATCCTCGTGCCGCCGGACGCAATCAACGTCCAGGCCTCCAGCCTTCATCAACCCTTGGGCAATCCGTACGTGATGCAGGCGCTGCTGTTTATCCGCCAATACGCTTGCCAGGGCATCAAGACCGCGCAGGTGGCGGCCTATGTCGGCGTGTCGCGCTCCTCCCTGGAAGCGCACTTTCGCAAGGTGCGCGGCTGCAGCGTGCATGACGAGATCCTGCGCTTCAAACTCGCCGCCGCCGCCAAGGGCCTGGAAAGCCACGAACTGGCGATTGCCGATATTGCCGCCAGGTGCGGCTTCAAGTCGGCGCAGTACCTGCACACCGTGTTTCGTCGCGAGTTTGGTTGTACGCCGCGGGAGTACCAGCAGGGTGCGTAGTATGCGTTGCCCGTGCCTGAGTAAGGCCTTACATACACCGCCCCTCCCACCTTTTTAACGCGTTCAGGCAGTTGCTTTTGCGGGTTTCAGGCATTCGATGGAGCGATCCACGGTGGTCTTGGCAATTTCCAGCAAATGCCACACGGCCAGAATCTTCGTCCGTTCGGGGTTTGGTAGCAGGTCACCGCAATCCAGCGCCGTGGCGGAAGCGCTGTCGAGCAAGCTGGCGGTGTAAAGCAGGGCGTCTTCGAAGCTCAGGTCTTCGTTGACCGAGTGGAGGCCTTGGGTGGGTAGGTAGTGGTCGATGGCGCGGTTGAAGGCGGCGCGGTCTTTGGCGGGGTCGTGGGGTGGATCGGGGATAACTTTATTCATGGTGTACCTTCGCGTTGGATGAGAGGCCGACACCCTTCGCGACTAAACGAGGGTGGCGGCTGTACGCAGGTTAGTCGACCGGCTCCAACGCGAAAATACCGGCGCACCCGAAGGTGCCCTGCGCACAGCCACCATAAAACTCATGGAGGACCATGCACGCGGTGGAAGGTCAGGCGACTAAACCCGATCACTGATTTGGCAGTGACGGACCGCAGACTAGCCAGCGATTCCAACAGGCACAAGGCGGCAGGGATTGTCTAGGAAACGTCCTGCAATTAAAAGCGACCCGACTTGCTGGCGCTTTACAAACCATGACCAAATGCCACTAACGATGCCGCTCAACTATTGAAATGCAGGCGATGTGTGAGGGGGCTTGTTGCCGATGCCGGAGCGCGGTGCAGGGGCACCGCGCGGACAGAGGGGTTATGGCAGGGCGTAGGCGATCACGTAGTCGCCACGGTCGGTGGACTGGCGCGCACCGCCGGCGGTGACGACGATGTACTGCTTGCCGGTTTTCGGCGAAACGTAGGTCATCGGGCCGCCCTGGCTGCCGACGGGCAGGCGGGCCTTCCAGATTTCATCACCGTTGCCGCTGTTGAAGGCGCGCAGGTAGAAGTCCTGGGTGCCGGCGATAAAGATCAGGCCGCCCTGGGTCGACAGGGTGCCGCCGAGGGTCGGCAGACCGATCTTGATCGGCAGGTGCATGCGGATGCCCAGCGGACCGGTGTCTTCAACGGTGCCAACCGGCACTTGCCATGCGACTTTCTGGGTCTTCATGTCGATGGCGGTGAGGGTGCCGAACGGCGGCGCCTGGCACGGAATGCCGGCCACCGACAGGAAGCGGTTTTTGTTCACCGCATACGGCGTGCCCTTGAGCGGGACCGCGCCCATGCCGGTGTTCAGCGCTTCGCCACCGGACGAAGACTGGGCCTTGTTCTGCGACGGCACCATCTGGATCCACAGGCCCAGGCGCATGTCGTTGACGAAGATAAAACCATGCACCGGGTCGGTGGAAATACTGCCCCAGTTCATGCCGCCCAGGGAACCCGGGAAACTCAGGGATTTATCGGTGCCCGGCGCGGTGTACAGGCCGTCGTAGCGCATGCCCTTGAAGTCGATGCGGCACAGCAACTGGTCGTACGGGGTGGCGCCCCACATGTCCGATTCAGTCAGGGTTTGCGCGCCAATCTGCGGCATGCCCACGGATTTCGGCTGGGTCGGCGAGTAAGGTTCGTTGGGGATATTCGCGGCTTTGACCGGGACTTCCTTGACGTCGGTGAGTGGCTGGCCGGTGGCGCGGTCGAGTACATAGATCTGCCCGGCCTTGGTGCCGATTACCACTGCGGGTACCGCCTTGTCGCTGCCCGGTGGGGTGAAGTCGATCAGGCTCGGTTGCATCGGCAGGTCGAAGTCCCACAGGTCATTGTGGACGGTCTGGTACACCCACTTTTCAGCACCGGTGGAGGCATCCAGCGCCAATACCGAAGCGCCGTATTTATGGTTGAGCGGGGTGCGCTCCACGCCATAGATGTCGGTGGACGAGCTGCCCATCGGCAGGAAGACCGTGTTCATCAACGGATCGTAGGACATCGGCGCCCAGCTGTTGGGGGTGCTGCGCACATAGGTGCTGCCGGCGGCCGGTGCTTGTTTGTCTTCAGGGTTGCCCGGGTCGAAGGCCCAGCGCATTTGCCCGCTGATCACGTCAAAGCCACGGATCACGCCGCCGGGCATATCGGTTTGTACGTTGTCGGCCACGCGACCACCGACCACCACGGTGGTACCGGCGATCAATGGCGCGGAAGACAGCTGGTAGTAGCTGTCCGGCACATTGCCCAGGCCGGCTTTCAGGTCCACCTGGCCGTGGGTGCCGAAGTCTTCGCAGAATTTACCGGTGTCGGCATCTACTGCGATCAGGCGCGCATCGATGGTGTTGGTCAGCAAGCGGCGCTGGCATTGCGCACCGGCTGGAACGCTGGCGGCAATGATCGGCGAGCTGTTGGGCTGGCTCGGTTGGGCAATCGGCGCGGTGGCGTCGAAATACGCCATGCCCCGGCAACGCTGCCACACCGCCGACTTGGCGTTGACTTCGTTCTTCCACAGCTCTTTGCCGGTGTCGGCGTCGAGGGCGATCAGGTTGTTGTGCGGGGTGCAGATAAACACCTTGTTGCCGATCTGCAGGGGCGTGAGCTGGTCTTCGGCGCCATTGCCGTCGCTGAGAGCCACGTCACCGGTGTGGTAGGTCCAGGCCACTTTGAGCTGGTTGATGTTGTCGCGATTGATCTGGTCCAGCGCGGCGAAGCGGCTGCCACCTTCGGTGTTGCCGTAGTGCGCCCAGTCCTTCTGCGCGTCGGCGGCGGCCACGGGCGTGATGCCTGGGCCTGCACCGGTTGGGGCGACACTGGGGTGGGCGACAAACATATTGCCCGCCGCCACTGCCACGCCCACCGCCAACACGGCGGCAACGCCATAGGCACCGCGCGCAGGTCGGCCCGCCAGCAGCGGATACACCAGCGCCACCACCAGGCCGATGACCGCGAACATGAACAGCCGCGAGAACAGCGGCCAGAACACCAGGCCCACATCCGCCACCGCCCAGATGGCCGTGCCGATCAGGAACGCCGCGAACAGCCATGCACCTGCGGTCTTTTGCCGGGCAATCAGCAGGCCGGAAACCGCCATGGCCACGCCGCCGATCAGGAAGTACCAGGAACCGCCGAGGCTGACCAGTTTGGCGCCGCCAACGGCCAGCGCGAGGCCGAGCAGGGCGATGATCACGCCCAGACCCAGGAGTAAGAATCTAGAGACGCCAGTGGCGCGCGATGCTCGTTTCATGTCGAAAGGACTCGAGTGAGAGAGGGCAAAGACGCGATTTTAGCAAGATAAGTAACCAGATAGTACATTTTGCCGTGTGCACAGCGATCCAATCCTCTTTCTGTGCGGGCAATCAGCACTCAAGGGGAGGCGCCCGCCAGGAAACATTTATTAATAAATACGCGCGCTGATTGGTTGTACGACGTCATATCAACTGTGTTCGACTATCTCCGCTCTCACAAAAAAAACAACGGAGACTCCCCCTATGACCGATTTCCCTTCGATAGAAGGCAAGTCTGCCGCACCCGTAAGCGGCCATGTTGTACGACTACTCAAGCTATTAGGCCCAGGCGTGATCGCCGTCCTGTCTTGGCTGGGTGCCGGCGATTTGATTACTTCCTCCGTTGCCGGCGCCAATTACGGCTACGCCATGATGTGGGTGCTGGCAGTTTCTCTGCTGCTCAGGTACCTGATCGTCAACATCATTGCGCGCTTTCAGCTGTGCAATAACCAAGGCATGACGATCCTTCAGGGTTATGCCCAGTTGAACCCGTTCTTCGCCTGGTTCCTGCTGGTGTATGCGCTGCTGATGGGGCATTTGATGAATGCCTACATGATCAAGGGTGCGGGTGAAGCCCTGGCCATGCTGTTCAAGACTGACTACGCGCTGCTGTGTTCGGTGGCGGTGGTGTTGGCGGTGTGGCTGCTGGTGGGGCGCAATATCTATTCGATGATCGAAGGCGTGATGAAAGGCCTGCTGGCAATCATGACCCTGGCGTTCATTGCCTTGGCGGTGATGTCCGGGCCGGATATGGCGGGCATTGTCAAAGGGACTATCGGTTTCAGCATTCCGCCGGATGAGGGCGTACACGGGGCGTTGCTGGTGGCTGTCTCGGTGATCGGCGCGGTGGCGGGCTCGATTGCTAACTTCGTGCACCCTTATGTCATGCGCCAGAAAGGCTGGGTCGGCCCACAGCACAAGCGCATCCAGCGTAACGACCTGCTATTCGCCGTGTTCGTCGGCATTGTGATCAACCTGGCGATCTGGATTGTGGGCGCCGAAATCCTGCGGCCCAACGGTATTGAAGTGAAGACCTTGGGCGACCTGGGCAAGGCGCTCGAAATCTTCTTCGGGCCGATCGGCTGGTACATTTTCTTTATCGGTGTATTCGCTACGCTGTTTGCCAGCATCTCCGGCAAAACCACGGCCTTCCCGATGCTGATCACCGATGCCTTCCAGCACGTACGGCCTGGACGCCGTGAGCGTTACGGCAAAGAGTTCCACCATGACCCGATGCACAAGTGGTTCATGTTGTTCATTCTGGTGACCCCGCTGATCTGGTCGCTGCCGGGCATGCCGGACTTTGTCACGCTGACCATCGGCGTCAGCGCGTTGAACATCATTGGCTTGCCGGTAATTTCCCTCGGCTTGCTGATTATGTCCAACCAGAAGTCGCTGCTGAGCAAGGAATACCGCAATAACCTGTTCGAAAATATTGCGCTGCTTTTCGCCACGGGGTTGGCGCTGTGGGTCGCGTTCCAATTGGGTGTCGAACTGTTCAGTTGATGCCGGGCGGGCAGGCGTCGCACCTGTTTGGCGCGACGCCTGCAATCAATCAACGAAACGCCGGCACCACCTGCTCGATAAACAGCGCCAACGACTTCTTCTTCTCGGCATGGGGCAGGCTGTTGTCGCACCAGAAGCTGAACTCATCCACGCCCAGTTCCTGGTAGTAGCGGATGCGCGGGATGATTTCTTCGGCGGTGCCGATCATCGCGGTCTTGTGCAGGCTGTCCAGTTCGAACTCCGGGCGGGCGGCGAATTTTTCTTCCGGGCTCGGTGCCAGGAAGCCATTCACCGGCACCTCTTTATTGCCGAACCAGGCATCGAAGGTGCGATAGAACTTCGAGATCGCCTTGGCCCCGACTTTCCAGCCGTCCGGGTCATCGGCGGCATGCACGTGGGTGTGACGCAGCACCATCAGTTGCGGGCGCGGTACGCCAGGATTGTTGTCGAGGGCGGCCTGGAATTTGTTTTTCAGGTCGAGGACTTCTTCGTCGCCCTTCATCAGCGGCGTGACCATCACGTTGCAGCCGTTGGCGACTGCGAAGTTGTGCGAGTCCGGGTCGCGGGCGGCGATCCACATCGGCGGGTTGGGCTGCTGGATCGGCTTGGGCACGCTGGTGGAGGTGGGGAATTTCCAGATGTCGCCGTCGTGGGCGTAGTCGCCTTTCCACAACGCACGCACCACCGGCACCATCTCACGCAGCGCCTGGCCGCCGCTGGAGGCGGGCATGCCGCCGGCCATGCGGTCGAATTCGACCTGGTAAGCGCCACGGGCCAGGCCGACTTCCATGCGCCCGTTGCTGATCACGTCGAGCAAGGCGCATTCGCCCGCCACCCGCAGCGGGTGCCAGAACGGCGCGATGATGGTCCCGGCGCCCAGGTGAATGGTGGTGGTCTTGGCCGCGAGGTAAGCCAGCAGCGGCATCGGGCTCGGCGAGATGGTGTATTCCATGGCGTGGTGTTCGCCAATCCATACGGTGCTGAAACCGCCGGCCTCGGCCATCAGGGTCAGTTCGGTCAAGTCTTCGAACAACTGGCGGTGGCTGACACTTTCGTCCCAACGCTCCATGTGTACGAACAGGGAAAACTTCATGACGCTTACCTCGGATCTATTGTGATCGGCCTGTCGACTGCGGGCCCTTAAGTGCTCTCGCCAATGTGAAGCATGCCAGTGATGATGGCTGTTCGGCGGATTGATTGTTGGTATACCATAATACGGAATATCCGCAAAACTTTTCTCTCCAACGGTTGCACCCTCACCTGACAAGGAAGGCGAGCTCGATGAACATAAAACAAAAACTGATCCTGGCCTTTGCGGTGATCGCCAGCCTGCCGGTAATGCTGGTGGCTGTGCTGATCATCCTCAATGTGCGCCATGAGGCACGCGATGGCTTTATCGACAGCAGTGGGCGCGAAATCCGCCAAGTCGACAACGCCATGCAGTTGTTTTTCGAAGGCATCAGCCAGAACGTCAGCTACCTGGCCGCGCACCCGCAACTGCAGAGTATCAATGGCGATGTGAAACGCTACCTGGCCAGCGATGCTGCGCAAGTCGCTCCTGGCGAGCGCGACGAGCAGTTGTTCAAGCTGTTCGAAGGCCTGGCCAAGAGTCATTCGGCTTATACCTACCTGTCCCTGGGCACCGAGGACGGTGGCTATGTGTTCTGGCCTGGCGACCCCAAGCTCGCCAGCTACGACCCGCGCACACGGCCCTGGTACAAGACGGCCATGGCGCAGCCGGGCAAGACCCTGCGCACCGAGGCCTATTATTGGGCCGCCGACGATGTGGTGCTGGTCAGCACTGTGCAAAGCTTCAACGACCGCCAGGGCAAGGCGAGCGGGGTGGTCAACATCGACGTGTCGCTCAAGCAGCTGACCGACCTGGTCAAGCAGATCAAGCTGGGCGAAAGCGGCTACCTGATGCTGATGGAAGCCAACAACACGGTGCTGGTGGACCCGAATGACCCGTCCCACAATTTCAAGCCGCTCGGTGAACTGGGCGATGGCTATCGCCAGTTGAGCGAAGCCGGCCAGGGCCTGGTGCAGGTCGAGTTGGCGGGTGAGCGCTACATGGCGCTGGTGTGGCCGTCCAAGGCCTTGGGTTGGCGGTTTGTCGGGCTGGTACGCGAGAGTGAAGTGATGGCCGGCGCGACGCGCCTGACCTGGCTGATCGCGGCCATCGCGCTGGTGTGCGGTGTACTGTTCGCGGTGGCGGGGGCCTGGTTTGCCGGGCTGATCGTCAAGCCGATTCGCGGCGTGGCCAGCGGCCTGGAAGGCATTGCCCAGGGGGAGGGTGACTTGACCGCGCGCCTGGCGGTGAAGGGTCGCGACGAGACGGCGCAACTGGCCGGCTGGTTCAACCAGTTCCTCGAAGCGATCCGCACGCTGATCCAGCGCATCGGCCAGGCCGCCGGGCAGATCCACAGCAGCTCCGGGAGTGCCACCGAAGTCTCGGTGGAAATGGCCGAAGTCGCCGAGCGCCAGCGCGAAGCGGTGGATATGGTTTCGACGGCGTTTCATGAAATGGTCGCCACCTCCAACGAAGTCGCGCGTTCCTGCAGCCAGGCTGCCGATTCGGCTGACAACGGCCAGCGCCAGGCCCACACCGGGCAGCAACAGATCGACGCGGCGGTAAGCAGTGTCGGGCGCCTGAGTGTAGAGATCGGCCAGTCCGCCCAGGCCATGGAGCAGCTGGAAAAGGACAGCAACGACATCCAGTCGATCCTCGGCACCATCCGCTCCATTGCCGAACAGACCAACCTGCTGGCCCTGAACGCCGCCATCGAAGCCGCACGGGCGGGCGAGCAGGGGCGAGGATTTGCGGTGGTGGCGGACGAGGTGCGGGCGTTGGCCAAGCGCACGTCGGACTCCACCGGTGAAATCGACGGGCTGCTCGGCAACCTGGCGCGCCGCACTCACCAGATGGGCAAGCAGATGCACGCGAGCCTGGAGGTGTCCCAGGAAACGGTCGTGTCGATCAACGACGCGCGTGAAAGCTTTGGCCTGATCCGTGAATCGGTGGACGTGATCCGCGACATGAACACGCAAATCGCCACCGCCGCCGAAGAGCAGCACCAGGTGGCCGAAGACATCAATCGGCATATCAGCCAGATTCATGGGGACGCGCAATTGGTGGCAAGCCTGGCAGACTCCACGCGCCAGGATGCGCAGCAATTGACGGCGTTGTCGCAGACGTTGAATCAGTTGGTCAGCCGCTTCCGCACCTGACCTGGCTCGGGCTGTCTGATGAGGTGTTTGGCTCAGGCCGGCATCGGCAACGCGCCCATCTTGCCGTGGCAGTACACCAGTGGCCCGGTGTTCTGCCGGGGCACGATCAGGTTTTTTACTGCGCCGACCATGATCGCGTGGTCACCGCCTTCATATTCGCGCCACAACTCGCACTCGATTACCGCCGTGGCATTGGCCAGGATCGGGTTGCCCAACTCACTGAGCGTCCATTCGATGCCCTGGGCCTTGTCCTTGCCCTTGCGCGCAAAGGCATAGGCTTCGGTTTGCTGCCCACCGGAAAGCACATGAATGGCAAAGCGTTTGTTCTTGATCAACACCGGGTACGAGTCGGAGCTGTAGTTGGGGCAGAACAGCACCAGGGCCGGGTCCATGGACAGTGAGCTGAAGGCACTGGCGGTCAGCCCGACGATTTGCCCGTCGTCATCGAGCGTGGTGATCACGGTGACCCCGGACGGAAACGAACCCATCACTTGTTTGTAGATAGCGGCATCGATCATGGGGCGGTCCTCTGCGGGTAAAGCGGTTTTTATGAGTTTGTAGGTCTGATGGTATACCGTAATACAGTGGATGCAACCGCTTTTTCAGTCGCCCGATGAACGTCAATCCTGGGGCTTATAGCCAATAAATACGGGAGCCATGGTAGGAAATAACAGGGTGCCCTGTGGCACACTTGCGGATCAGATGCGTGCTGAAACTACGGATCAGTCTTGTGAAAATGTTGGAATACCATAATATGGTGTTCATCTGAGGGGCGGCCAGAGAGCTCCCCCGGTTTGGCGTCAAACAACTATAAGATCAGACAAACGCGAGTTCATTTCCATGCCCCAGATGTCCCGGCAAGACCCCCTGATCGAGCATCACACGGTCGATTACGTCCCCCTCGCAGAGCGCCATGGAAAGGCCCGCGACCTGTTCACCTTATGGTTCAGCACCAACATCGCACCGCTGCCGATCGTCACCGGTGCCATGGTCGCCCAGGTGTTCCATCTCAATCTGGCGTGGGGGCTGCTGGCGATTGCCCTCGGGCATCTGCTCGGCGGCATCGTGATTGCCCTCGCATCGGCCCAGGGCCCGCGCATGGGCATCCCGCAGATGGTGCAGAGCCGTGGCCAGTTCGGCCGTTACGGCGCGCTGCTGATCGTGTTCTTCGCCGCACTGATCTACATCGGCTTTTTCATCTCCAATATCGTCCTGGCCGGCAAGTCCATCGTGGGCATCGTGCCGTCGGTGCCGGTGCCGGCGAGCATCCTGATCGGCGCCCTTAGCGCCACCGCCATCGGCGTGATCGGCTACCGCTTTATCCATACCCTCAACCGCATCGGCACCTGGGTGATGGGCAGCGCGTTGCTGGCCGGCTTTATCTACATCTTCGCCCATGACCTGCCGGCAGATTTCCTTACCCGAGGCGGCTTCAACGCCGCTGGCTGGTTGGCCACCGTGTCGCTGGGGGTGATCTGGCAGATCAGCTTTTCGCCCTACACCAGCGACTACTCGCGCTACCTGCCGGCGGATATCGGCATCACCCGGCCGTTCATTGCGACCTACCTGGGCGCCACCCTCGGCACCATCCTGTCCTTTGCCTTTGGCCTGGTTGCCGCACTGGCCACGCCAGAAGGCACCGAAGCCATGGTCGCGGTCAAGCAAGCCACCGGCTGGCTGGGGCCAATCCTGATGGTGCTGTTCCTGCTCAATATCATCAGCCACAACGCCCTGAATCTGTACGGTGCGGTGCTGTCGATCGTCACCTCGATCCAGACCTTCGCCAGTCACTGGACCCCCAGCATCAAGGTGCGCGTGGTGCTCTCAGGCGTGATCCTCACCGGTTGCTGCGTAGTCGCCTTGGGCGCGTCGGCGGACTTCATCTCGCAATTTATCGGCCTGATCCTCGCGCTGTTGCTGGTGCTGGTGCCGTGGGCGTCAATCAACCTGATCGACTTCTACATCATCAAGCGCGGGGTCTATGACATTGCCTCGATTTTCCGGGCGGATGGCGGGGTGTATGGGCGTTTCAACCTGCATGCGATCGTGGCGTACTTCATCGGCATCATCGTGCAACTGCCGTTTGCCAATACCTCGCTGTATGTGGGGCCGTGGGCCAACCTGGTGGAAGGCGCGGACCTGTCGTGGCTGGTGGGACTGGTGGTGACGTGCCCGTTGTATTACTGCCTGGCGACACGTCAACACACCCAAAAGGTCAGGGCGGCGCGGTTGGGCTACACCGACTGAGCCACCCCGCCGAACTCCTCCAACGCATCCCGCAACGCGCCCTCGAAGTATGCCTTCGAGGCGCGATCCCAGAGGATATGAAACGCCGGCAGCTCCACACTCCCTGTGTGGATGACAATCGCATTGACCCGCGCCACCGACGTCTGCGCCACCGTCCCCGGCTTAAAGGCCGGGAAACTGAGATCCACCCCGCACAGCTTGGCCATCACCTGCGCAATCACGCCACCGCTGAGCCGCACGCAGGCATGGCTGTCCTGGCGCGGCAGCAGGTAATTGGCGCGGTGGTCCAGTTCCCAACGCGCTTCTTCATCGGCAATCCGCTGCCCCTGATCCTGCGGGCTGCCCAGTAGCAGGTATTCGTTCTGCGACAGGCGCGCCACCCAACTGCCGTCCGCTTGCGCGCTGGCTTGGTTGGGCGCGCCCGGCAACGTGAAGCCGCGCGCCGTGAGGTACTCGGCGCTTTGTGTGCCGCGAAAGCCGACCCGGGGCAGGTCGGTCTGGTCCTGCAGTTGGCAGGGCGGCGTGAACAATTCGTGGGCTTTCAGACTGGTCATGGCTTAACCCTCCTGGCGTTGGTTGGTGGGGTCGAAGAACGGCAGTTGCACCACCTCGGCCTGGACGACGATGCCGCCTTCGACGCGAATCGGAATGCGCTGCCCCGGTGTGCTCTGGTCGATCCCGGCGTAGGCCAGGCCGATGATGCGGCCCAGGCTGGTGGAGTATTCGCAGGAGGTGACGTTGCCGCTGATGTCCGCGCCGTTGAGCACCAGGTGGCCTTCCAGCGGTTGCACACTGCCCTTGGGCAGGCTGAAGCCCACCAGTTTGCGTTTCAGCGGCTGGGCTTCGAGGATGTCCACCGAGCGGCGGCCGACGAAGAATGGCTTGTTGCGGTTGACCGCCCAGCCCATGTCGATTTCTGCCGGGTGAGTCATGCCGTCAGTGTCCTGGCTGATGATCACGTGGCCTTTTTCCAGGCGCAGCAGGCGTTGGGTTTCGACGCCGAAGGGGCGAATGTCAAAGGCCTTGCCGGCCGTCATCAACGCGTCCCACAACGCCAGGCCGTGGCGTGCCGGTACGTGGATTTCATAGCCCAATTCGCCGACGAACCCCACCCGCAGCAAGCGTGCCTTGATCCCGGCCACCGTACCCTGGCGCACGCCCAGGTAGGGGAAGCCTTCGGCACTGAGGTCGATGTCGCTGCACACCTGCTCCAGCACCTTGCGCGAATCCGGCCCGGCGACGTTCACCGCACAGATCGCCGCAGTGACGTTGGTCACGTCCACGTCCAGGCGCCACTGCGCGTTCCACTTGAGCATCTGCTGGTAGATGCGGTCGACGCCGCTGGTGGTGGCGGTGACGTAGAAATGGTTGTCGGCCAGCCGCGCGCACACGCCATCGTCGATCACCACGCCGTGTTCGTTGGTCATCAGCGCATAACGCGAACGGCCCACCGGCTGCTTGAGGAACGCAAAGGTGTACATGCGGTTGAGCAATTCGGCGGCGTCCGGGCCGCGCACGTCGAGGCCGCCGAGTGTGGACACATCGATCAGCCCGACCTTGTTGCGCACGTGCAGCGCTTCGGCCTGCATGCATGCTTCGCGGTCCTCGGCCTTGCCGTAATAGGCCGGGCGCTGCCAGATACCGGCGGGCATCATCTTCGCTCCGGCTTGCACATGGCGTGCGTGCATCGGCGTTTGGCGGTAAGGGTCGAAGGCGCGCCCGGCGACATGCGCGAGTTTCTCCGCCACGAACGGCGGCCGTGCGGTGGTGACCCCGGTTTCGCTGATAGTGCGCTGGGTCGCCCAGGCCACCAGCCGTGCGGTCGGCAGCGCCGAGTGGCGCCCCTGGGACGGGCCCATGCCGACCGTGGAGTAACGCTTGACCAACTGCACATCGCGGTAGCCGATGCGGGTGGCGTTGACGATGTCCGCCACCTGCAGGTCTTCGTCGAAGTCGACAAAATCCTTGCCTTTGGGGTGCGGGAAGATCGGCCAGTGGAAGTTGACCTGGGCTTCACTGTGCAGCGCTGCAGGCGAGCCGGCGCTGTTCAAACCGAGGGCGAGCAGGCTGTCGGCGGCGGCGTTGGTCGCTTCCGCCAGCACATTGTCCAGTTGATGCCGCCCGTGTACGGACCCCGCCACGCCCAGGTTGCGCGGCAGGCCACTGAGGCTGAACTCCGCCCGCGAGTCGTCATAGGCCAGCTTGCCACCGGCCTGGCATAGCAGCTGATAGACCGGCATATAACCGGCCGACATGCACAGCAGGTCGCAGTCGATCACTTGCCCGCTGGCGCTGACCTGGCCCTGGCCGGTGATCTGGCGCACGTCGACGCCTTTCACATGGCGCAGACCTTTTTCATGCAGGGCTTCGAACACGGTGCTGTTGCTCAGGCACGGGATCTTGCGCTGGGCCAGGGCGCCCGGCAGGGCTTTGTCCGCCGGGGCGTGACGCAAGTCGATCACGGCGGCCACGTCCACGCCCTGGTCATGCAGGTCGAGGGCGGCGAGGTAGCCGTCATCGTTGCCTGTGAGTACCACTGCGCGCTTGCCGGGCTTGACTGCATACAGCTTCATCAGGCGTTGCGCGGCGCTGGTGAGCATCACCCCCGGCAGGTCGTTGTTGCGGAAGACCACCGGTTGGTCGAACGAACCGCTGCACACCAGGCACTGTTGCGCGCGCACTTTGTACAGGCGCTTGCCCTGGATCACCGGCAGGTAGTTGTCGGTGAACCAGGCATTGCAGGTGGCGTCGGTGAGCACCTGGATATTCGCGTGTTGCTGCACCGCGCCGAGCAACTCGCGGCGCAAGGTGTCGGCGCGGGTGCCGGCAATATCGAAGCGCGCGTAGGTCAGCGACCCGCCGAGGATCGGCTGCTGCTCGATCAGCAACACCTTGGCGCCGGCATTCGCGGCGGTCAGCGCGGCCTGCAAGCCAGCGGGGCCGGCGCCGATCACGGCGAGGTCGGTGAACAGGTAGGCCTTGTCGTAGTACTCGGGTTGGAACGTCAGGTCGAGCACGCCCAGGCCGGCTTTTTTGCGGATGATCGGCTCCCAGACTTTCCACATGCCCTTGGGCTTGTAGAACGATCGGTAGTAGAAACCCACTGGCATGAACTTGGAGAACTTGCCCAGGTAGGCGTCCTTGTCGTTGTCCAGCGAGCCGTTGACGTTCTGCGCCGTCACCGCCAAGCCGGCGGACAGCGCGTGGGCATCGGCCAATACGTTGGGTTCGCGGGGCAGTTGCACCAGGCTGTTGGCGTCATGGCCGGCCATGGTCAATGGGCCGCGTGGGCGGTGGTACTTGAACGAACGCGACATCAGGAAGCGCCCGTTGGCGAGCAGCGCGCTGGCGATGCTGTCGCCCTGCAAACCTTGGTAGGGCAGGCCGTCGAAACTGAAATCGAGTGGCTGGTCACGTTGGATCAGCAGGCCCATGGGGGCGGGGAGGCGGTTCATCCGGCGATCTCCTTGGCGGTGGTGAAGTCGACGCGGGTGGTGAACACTTCGCGCGGATCGAAGGTGCGCACGATCTCGTCGGTGACCGTGTGGCGCTCGGCGAGGAACCAGTAGCTGGACGGCGTGTGCATCCACCATTCGCGCACCACACCGGCGAGGTTGTCGGTGTTGAACACGTAGTCGGCCCATTCGGCATCGCTGCAGGTCACCGGGTCGGGCATCGGTTTGAATTCACCGCCGTAGGTGAACTCGCTGATATTGCGCGGCCCGTTGAGCGGGCAAATCATGATTTTCATCGTCTGCTCTCCGTCAGTGGCTGGCCGCTGTGGCGCCCATTTCGTTGACTTGCTGGAAGGTCGAAAAGCGTTCGAGGCCGAAGGGCTTGATCAAGTCCGGCACCTTGCCGCCGCTGGCGACCAGCTCGGCCATGGTCTTGCCGCAGATCGGCGTGGCCTTGAAGCCCCAGGTGCCCCAGCCGGCGTCGAGGTAGTAATTCTTTACCGGCGACAGACCCATGATCGGGCTGTAGTCGGGGGTCATGTCGGTGATCCCGGCCCACTGGCGCATCAACTTGGCGTTGGCCAGGAACGGGAACATCTCGATGGCATGGGCCAACAGGCTTTCCTTGAGGTCCAGGGTCGAGCGCGTGTTGAACAGCGGGTACGGGTCGGAACCGCCACCGAACACCACTTCGCCACGGCTGGTTTGCTGCACGTAGCAATGCAGGGCCGAGGAACTCACCAACGGGTCGAGGAACGGCTTGAACGGTTGGGTGACCATGGCCTGCAACGGGAAGGTCTGGATCGGCGAACGGATACCGGCCTTGGCCATCAGCAGCGAACTGTGCCCGGCAATCGCCTGCACCGCGCAGCCGCACTTAATGGTGCCGCGATTGGTTTTCACCGCAGTGATGGTGCCGTTTTCGATCACCAGGTCCTGCACTTCGGTGAGCTGGTGGATTTCCACGCCGCGCTTGGCCGCCTGCTTGGCGTAGCCCCAGGCCACGGCATCGTGACGCGCGGTGGCGCCGTCGATATGCCAGAGCCCGGCGAGCACCGGCAAGTGGCCGGGGTCGAGGTTGAGGCTGGGCACCAGCTCGCGGATCTGCTGGCGGTCGATCATCTCGGTACGGCCGCCGAAGTGCTTGTTGACCTCGGCGCGCTGGCGGAACGAACGCACGGTGGCGTCGGTGTGGGCCAGGGTCAGTTGGCCGCGCTCGGAGTACATGATGTTGAAATCGAACTCGTTGGACAGCGACTGGAACATCTTCACCGACTCGGCGTAGAAACGAACGCCTTCGCTGGTGAGGTAGTTGGAGCGGATCACCGCCGTATTGCGCGCGGTATTGCCGCCGCCCAGGTAGGCCTTTTCCAGCACGGCTATATTGGTGATGCCGTGGTACTTGGCCAGGTAGTAGGCCGTCGCCAGGCCATGGCCACCGGCGCCAATGATCACCACGTCGTAACTCGACTTGAGTTCCTTGGGCGGTGGTAGGTCCACCTCCACCGGGTACTCCGAACTCAGCCCGTATTTCAATAGATTGAATGGCATACGGCCTCCGATTGGCTGCGTAGGGCGTGGTGTTGCGCCAGGGCGGCGGCCACGGTGTTTTTCATCAGGAAGGCAATGGTCATCGGCCCGACACCGCCGGGCACCGGGGTGATGGCGGCGACATGGGGCAGGGCGCTGTCGAAGTCGACATCACCTACCAGGCGGCTGCGGCCGTCGTCGTCGATGCGGTTGATGCCGACATCGATCACCACCGCGCCGGGCTTCAACCAGCTCGCGTCAATCAAGCGGGCGCGGCCCACGGCGGCGATCACGATATCGGCCTGGCGACACAGGGCCGGGGCGTCGTGACTGCGCGAATGCAGCACGGTCACCGAGCAATCCGCCTTGAGCAGCAGCGCGGCCATGGGCTTGCCGACGATGTTCGAACGGCCGATCACCACCGCGTGTTTGCCACGCAGGTCGCCGCAGGTTTGCTCCAACAGATACAGGCAACCGCTCGGGGTGCATGGCGTGAGCACCGCGCGGCCCTGGCTGAGGCCGCCGACGTTCTGGCTGTGAAACCCGTCGACGTCCTTCTCCGGCGCGATGGCTTCCAGGGCGCGCAGTTCGTCCATCTGCGCCGGCAACGGCAATTGCAGGAGGATGCCGTGGATCGCCGGGTCGGCATTCAATTGGCCGATCAGAATCAATAATTGTTCGGTGCTGGTATCGCCGGGCAGGCGATGCTCCACGGAGCGGATGCCCACCTCTTCGGCGCGCAGGATCTTGTTGCGCACATAAACCTGGCTGGCCGGGTCGCTGCCCACCAGGATCACCGCCAGCGCCGGTTGAATATCTTGCCCATGCAGCCGCGCCACGTCCTCGCGCACTTGCAGCAGCACTCGCGCCGCGGCGGCTTTGCCGTCGATCAGTTTATGCGCGCTCACCGGAACACCACCGTTCTGTCCTGATTGAGGAAGACCCGGTGCTCCAGGTGGTACTTGACCGCCTTGGACAGGGCCACGGTTTCGGTGTCGCGGCCGATGGCGACGAGGTCGTCGGGCTTGTACACGTGGTCGACGCGCTGCACTTCCTGCTCGATGATTGGGCCCTCATCCAGGTCGCTGGTCACATAGTGCGCGGTGGCGCCGATCAACTTCACACCGCGTTGATACGCCTGGTGATAGGGCTTGGCACCCTTGAAACCGGGCAGGAACGAATGGTGGATATTGATCGCCCGCCCCGACAGTTGCCGGCACAGGTCGTCGGAGAGGATCTGCATGTAGCGCGCCAACACCACCAGCTCGGTGCGGGTGTCATCGACGATCTTCATCAACTCGGCTTCCTGCGCGGCCTTGTTGTCCTTGGACACCGGCAGGTAGATAAAGCGAATGCCCTCGCGCTCGGCCATCGGCCGCAGATCGAGGTGGTTGGAGACGATGGCGGTGATGGTCATGTCCATCTCGCCCTTGTGGTAGCGGTAGAGCAGGTCGGTGAGGCAGTGGTCGAACTTGCTCACCATCAGCATCACGCGCATCGGCTCGCGGGTGTCGTACAGCTCCCACTGCATGTCGAAGGCCTGGGCGACATCGGCGAAACCGTCTCTGATCTCTTGCAGGTCCCCTGTGTGCCCATCGTTGAAGCGGAACACGGCGCGCATGAAGAAGCGGCCGCTGAAGTCATCGTCGAACTGCGCCATTTCCCCGATGTAGCACGCCTTGTCCGCCAGGTAAGTGGTGACGGCAGCGACGATGCCGGACACGGCGGGGCACGTCACCTTGATGATGAAATGGTTTTTTTCGTGTTGCATGACACGTCCTCGGGATGATGGCGGCAGCTCATCGCATAGCGAAAAAATGTCTGAGGACAGCAGGCTCATTCCTTGAGCGCATTTTCTTGTGAGGAATAAAATATTCCTGAAGTGGCTTTATAGGGGAATGGGGGCAGGGCGTCTAGGGGTTTTGGGAAAGTTTTTTAACTGAGGGGAATTTTTAGCGGACAGGACGGCATCGAATCCAGTCAAAAATGTGGGAGGGGGCTTGCTCCCGATAAGGGCGGGTCAATGACAAATGCATTCACTGACATTCCCTTATCGGGAGCAAGCCCCCTCCCACAGTTGAATCTCTGTGCTTCAGGTGTATCGCGAGTTCGGATTACTCCTTGTCGTTGCCGTAGTTCATGATCGACAACAACCGAATCGGCACCCGCACCAACTGCTCCGGCCCGTGCGGAATCTCGCCCTCAAACGTCAAGCTGTCCCCGGCCTCCATCCGATACAGCTGGTTGCCATGCCGATAAATCAACTCCCCCTCCAGCAAATGCAAAAACTCCGTCCCCGGATGGGCAAAGGTCGGAAACTCCTCACTGGCGTCATCCATGCTGACCATGTACGCCTCGAAGCTCTTCTTCGGTCCGCGCGTGTGGTTGAGCAGGTGATAGGTATGCCCTTTCTCGGTCCCCCGGCGCACCACTTCCATGCCCTGGTCAGCCTTGACCAGCAAGGCGCTGCCATCCTGCTGGTCGTATTCGCTGAATAACTTCGATAACGGCAGCCCGAGCACGTCGCACAGGCGGCTCAAGGTATCGAGGCTGGTGGAGACCTGGGCGTTCTCGATCTTGCTCAACATGCCCTGGCTGATATCGGCAATCTTCGCCACGTCGGACAGCTTAAGGTCCTGGGCCTGGCGCTGGCGTTTGATCTGCAGCCCCAGGTATTGCTCGAGCTTGAGGCGCGGGGCGGTTTCGGTGGACATGATCATCGGCTCCTGCACGGTTTCCGTTCAGTAATATTATTTTCGCACTGGGAAAGTGCAAGGTCTGGCGCTTGAAGGCCACCCCGCTGTACGTATTCCTGCGGGGAAAAGAATTTTCCCATATATACAGCACAAAAGCGCAGCGCCACCCACTTCGATGTGTCGATCACGAATCTGGCAAGGGTATTGCATTCCTGTAGGGAAACTAACTTTCTTTTTAGGAATAAAAAGACAGCCTAGGCCCACCCACACGGTTTTGCCTTTCGCGAGGAGTGACACGCAATGTTGCCAGCAGAAACCCAGCGCCTCATCGACAAGCACGGGATCAAGTACGTGCTTGCGCAGTTTGTGGATATACACGGTGCGGCCAAGACCAAGTCGGTGCCCATCTGCGGGCTCAAGACCGTGGCCGAAGAGGGCGCGGGGTTTGCCGGGTTTGCCATCAGTGGCATGGGTATGGAGCCCCACGGCCCGGACTTCATGGCGCGTGGCGATCTGTCGACCTTGACCCCGGTACCCTGGCAGCCAGGTTATGGGCGCGTGGTGTGCGTCGGGCATGTCGACGGCAAGCCTCATCCCTACGACAGTCGCTACGTGTTGCAGCAACAAGTGCAGCGCCTGCAGGACAAGGGCTGGACCCTGAACACCGGCCTGGAGCCCGAGTTCAACCTGATGCGCCGCGACGAGCAGGGCAAGTTGCAATTGGTAGACCCCAGCGACAACCTCGACAAGCCTTGCTACGACTACAAGGGCCTGTCGCGTTCGCGGGTGTTTCTCGAGCGCCTGACCGAAGCCTTGCAGGCGGTGGATTTCGAGGTCTATCAAATCGACCATGAAGACGCCAACGGCCAGTTCGAGATCAATTACACCTACAGCGACGCTTTGACCTCCGCCGACCGTTTCACCTTCTTCCGCATGGCCGCCGGCGAGATCGCCAATGACCTGGGCATGATCTGCTCCTTCATGCCCAAGCCCGACCCGAAACGCGCCGGTAATGGCATGCACTTTCACCTGTCGATCAGCAGCGCCGAGAACAAAAACCTGTTCCATGACGCCAGCGACCCGAGCGGCATGGGCCTGTCGAAACTCGCCTATCACTTCGCCGCCGGCTTGCTCGCCCATGGCCCGGCGCTGTGTGCGTTCGCCGCGCCCACGGTCAACTCCTACAAGCGCCTGGTGGTCGGCAACTCGTTGTCCGGCGCCACCTGGGCCCCGGCCTTTATTGCGTTTGGCGCCAACAACCGCTCGGCCATGGTGCGCGTGCCGTATGGCCGCCTGGAGTTCCGCCTGCCGGATGCCGGCTGCAATCCCTATCTGGTCAGCGCCGCGATCATCGCCGCGGGCCTGGACGGTATCGATCGCCAGCTGGAAATCGACCACGTCTGCAACGAAAACCTCTACAGCCTGAGCCTCGAGCAGATCGCCGAGCGTGGCATCAAGACCCTGCCGCAATCCCTCAAGGAAGCCTGCGACGCGCTGGAAGCCGACGCGCTGTTCGCCGAAGTGCTTGGCCCGCAGATCGTGGGCGAGTTCATCAAGCTCAAGCGCATGGAGTGGGTGGAGTACAGCCGCCATGTGAGCGACTGGGAAATCCAGCGCTATACCGAATTTTTCTGACACCGTGTGACGGAGACTTGTTATGTGTGGAATCGTAGGCCTGTACCTGAAGAATCCGCAGCTGGAACCCCAGCTCGGCAAGCTGTTTGAACCCATGCTGCAAGCCATGACCGACCGTGGCCCGGACAGCGCCGGTTTCGCCATCTACGGCGATGAAGTCGCCGATGGCTGGGTCAAGCTGACCCTGCAAGCCACCACCGAAGCCTTCGATTGGAAAGGCTTGATGGGCGAGCTGGAAGGGCGCCTCGGCTGTTCCCTGGACTGGTTCCAGAACGCCAGCGCCGCCGTATTGAAGATCCACGCCGACGAAGCTCCGGTGCGCCTGGCCCTGGCCGAACTGGCGCCGAGCGTGCGCATCATGAGCGCCGGGCAGAGCATCGAGATCCTCAAGGGCATGGGCCTGCCCCAGGAGATTTCCCAGCGCTTCGGCCTGGCAAACATGCAGGGCAGCCACATCATCGGCCACACCCGCATGGCCACGGAAAGCGCGGTGACCATGGAGGGCAGCCACCCGTTTTCCACCGGCGCCGACCTGTGCCTGGTACACAACGGCTCGCTGTCCAACCACTTCCGCCTGCGCCAGGAACTCAAGCGCGAAGGCATCCACTTCGAAACCGACAACGACACCGAAGTCGCCGCCGGCTACCTGACCTGGCGCCTGCAACAGGGCGACTCGCTCAAAGAGGCGCTGGACCATTCCCTGGAAGACCTCGACGGTTTCTTCACCTTCGCCATCGGCACGCGCAACGGTTTTGCGGTGATCCGCGACCCGATTGCGTGCAAGCCGGCGATCCTCGCCGAGACCGACGACTACGTCGCCATGGCCTCCGAGTACCAGGCGCTGTCGAGCCTGCCGGGCATCGAGAACGCGCGGATCTGGGAACCGGCACCGGCCACGTTGTACATCTGGGAACGCCAGTCAGCTTAAGGAGCGCACACATGAAAACCATCGATCTTTCCACCGCCACCGTGCGTGACCTCAACCAGGCGCTGCACGCCCAGGTCATCGACAACGAGTGGCGCGTGACCCATTCCAACGGCAAGCACAACCTTGCGGTGGGGGTGAACCAGGCCGTGTCCATCGATATCGAGGGCCACGCCGGTTATTACTGCGCAGGCATGAACCAGCAGGCGTCGATCACCGTGCACGGCAATGTCGGCGTGGGCTGCGCCGAGAACATGATGTCCGGTTCGGTGCGCGTCAAAGGCAGCGCGTCCCAGGCGGCCGGGGCCACGGCCCATGGCGGTTTGCTTGTGATCGAGGGCGACGCGGGCGCGCGTTGCGGGATTTCCATGAAGGGCATCGACATCGTCGTCGGCGGTAGCATTGGCCATATGAGCTGCTTCATGGGCCAGGCCGGGCGCCTGGTGGTGTGCGGCGACGCCGGCGATGCGCTGGGCGATTCGCTCTATGAAACCCACATCTACGTGAAAGGCACGGTGGAGTCCCTGGGCTCGGACTGCGTCGAAAAAGAGATGCGCAGCGAGCACCTGCAAGAGTTGCAGGAGCTGCTCGACCGCGCCGGTTTCGCCCACCAGGCGGCGGATTTCAAGCGCTACGGCTCGGCCCGTCAACTCTACAACTTCAAAGTCGATAACGCCTCCGCGTACTGATCAGGAGCTCCACCATGACTGAACAAACCCCTCCGGTCCTGCGCGAGTCGGCCACCTTCGACCGCCTGACCATCCAGGAAATCCAGCGTGCCGCCGAAACCGGCATCTACGACATTCGCGGTGGCGGCACCAAGCGCAAGCTGCCGCACTTCGATGACTTGCTGCTGCTCGGCGCCAGCGTGTCGCGCTACCCGCTGGAAGGCTATCGCGAGAAGTGCGGCACCGATGTGATCCTCGGCAACCGTTTCGCCAAGAAGCCGATCCACCTGAAGATCCCGGTGACCATCGCCGGCATGAGTTTCGGTGCGTTGTCGGCCAACGCCAAGGAGGCCCTGGGCCGTGGCGCGACCATCGCCGGCACCAGCACCACCACCGGTGACGGCGGCATGACCCCGGAAGAGCGCGGCCAGTCCCAGCACCTGGTGTATCAGTACCTGCCATCACGCTACGGCATGAACCCGGATGACTTGCGCAAGGCCGATGCCATCGAGATCGTCCTCGGCCAGGGCGCCAAGCCCGGGGGTGGCGGCATGTTGCTCGGCATGAAAGTCACCGAGCGTGTGGCCGGCATGCGCACCTTGCCGATCGGCGTGGACCAGCGTAGCGCCTGTCGCCACCCGGACTGGACCGGCCCGGATGACCTGGCGATCAAGATTGCCGAGCTGCGCGAAATCACCGATTGGGAAAAACCGATCTACGTGAAAATCGGCGCGAGCCGGCCGTATTACGACGTGAAGCTGGCGGTCAAGGCCGGTGCCGATGTGATCGTGCTCGACGGCATGCAAGGCGGGACTGCCGCGACCCAGGAAGTGTTTATCGAGCATGTGGGCATCCCGATTTTGTCGGCCATCCCGCAAGCGGTACAGGCTTTGCAAGAGATGGGCATGCACCGCAAGGTCCAGTTGATCGTGTCGGGCGGGATTCGCAACGGTGCCGATGTGGCCAAGGCCATGGCGATGGGCGCGGATGCGGTCGCCATCGGCACGGCGGCGCTGATTGCCCTGGGCGATAACCACCCACGGCTGGACGCGGAACTGAAAAAGATCGGCTCGGCCGCCGGCTTCTACGACGACTGGCAGAACGGCCGCGACCCGGCCGGCATCACCACGCAAGACCCGGAGCTGTCCAAGCGCCTCGACCCGGTGGAAGGCGGGCGGCGGTTGGCCAACTACCTGCGGGTGATGGTGCTGGAGGCGCAGACCATGGCCCGTGCGTGCGGCAAATCGCACCTGCACAACCTCGACCCCGAGGACCTGGTGGCGCTGACAGTGGAATCGGCCGCCATGGCGCGGGTGCCGCTGGCGGGGACCAGTTGGGTGCCGGGTTCGGGTAGCGGTTACTGAGGCGGGAGAAGAACCTGTGGCGAGGGAGCTTGCTCCCGTTCGACAGCGCAGCTGGAGCCGGCTTTTTAGGGCTGCTTCGCACCCCAGCGGGAGCAAGCTCCCTCGCCACAATAGATAGGCAAATCAAGGAGCCCGCCTAGAGGCTCTCCAAACAACAACAACTGCTCGCTGCCCGACACTTCCCATTTCTTTTGCAGGAGCTTTGAACATGGTCAATCGTCTTCTCGGCAAATCCCTCTTCGGTTTATTGGTGGCCAGTGCCTTTGCACCCTTGGCCCAGGCCGCCGACGCCCCCACCTTGAACACCGGCAGCACCGCCTGGATGGTCACCGCCGCCGTGCTGGTGCTGTTCATGTGCTTGCCGGGGCTTGCGTTGTTCTACGGCGGCCTGGTCCGTGCGAAAAACATGCTCTCGTTGTTCACCCAGTGCTTCGGCATCGCCGGGTTGGTGGGCGTGCTGTGGGTGATCTACGGCTACAGCATGGTGGTCGACACCACCGGCATGGTCGAAGGGCAGGTGACCTTCAACAGTTTTGTCGGCGGCCTGAGCCGCGCCTTTCTGGCGGGCATGACCCCGGAAAGCCTGGTGGGGGATATTCCGGAAGGGGTGTTCGTGACCTTCCAGATGACCTTCGCCATCATCACCCCGGCGCTGATCGCCGGCGCCTTTGCCGAACGCATGAAATTCTCGGCGGCGCTGCTGTTCATGGCCCTCTGGTTCACCCTGGTCTATGCCCCGGTGGCGCATATGGTCTGGGGCGGTTCGGGGGCCTTGATGCATAACTGGGGCGTGCTCGATTTTGCCGGCGGCACCGCCGTGCACATCAATGCCGGTGTGGCTGCGCTCGCTGCGTGCCTGATCCTCGGCAAGCGCAAGGGCTACCAGAACACGCCGATGCCGGCGCATAACCTCAGCCTGACCATGGCCGGCGCGGCGATGCTCTGGGTCGGCTGGTTCGGCTTCAATATCGGCTCCGGTGGCGGCCTCAGCGGCACCTCGGGCATCGTCATGCTCAACACTCAGTTGGGCGCCTGCGCCGGGATTCTCGGCTGGATGTTCACCGAGTGGTTCAAGGTCGGCAAGCCCAGTGCCCTCGGCCTGGCCAGCGGCGCGTTGGCCGGTCTGGTGGGGATCACCCCGGCGTGTGCCTACGTGGGCGTCGGCGGTGCGTTGGCCATCGGCTTGCTGTGCGGGGTGTTCTGTTATTTGAGCGTGACGGTGTTGAAGCGCCGCTTCGGCTACGACGACAGCCTCGACGTGTTCGGCCTGCACGGCATTGGTGGGATGATCGGCGCGGTGTTGACCGGTGTGTTCTGTGTACCGTCCATGGGTGGCCTGGTGGAAGGTGTGACCATGGGCGCTCAGGTTGTTGCCCAGCTTAAGGGGGTGCTGCTGACTACGGTGTACTGCTTTGTGATCAGTTGGATCATTCTCAAGGTGGTCAATGCCTTGGTTGGCTTGCGTGCCCATGAGTCGGTGGAGGAGATGGGGTTGGACCTGGCCGAGCATAATGAGCGGGCCTACAACCACTGATCATTCCCCCTGAGTAAACGCAGCTCAAAATGTGGGAGGGGCGGTGCGACGATTCGACTTGCTCCCGATGGCGGCCTTTGGGCCGACCATTTGTTGGAGTTGGAATGAGTACATATCCGTTGCTGCGGTAACGGCCACTTAGGGTTCCGCTCTTACAGCGGGTCACTTTTGGAAAAGAGCCCCAAAAGTAACCAAAAGGGCTCTTGCCCCACCACTCGGCACCTCGCCCAGGCTCGGTGTGCCCGTAATCCGACAGTGATTTGGGGGGCCGCCGCCACGCGCCATCCATGGCGCGGGGCGGCTAAACCGGCATCCCTGCCGGTTTACCCCCCAAATCACTATCGGATTCCGGCCAGCGTGGTTAACGGGGCGCCTGAGATCAAGATCAAGATCTAAAGCAAGATCAAGAGCGGCTCGCTTCGCATCGTGGTTACCATCTATGCGCCTACAGCGGTCTGTCAGTCAGCTTGGTTGTAGCTGAGCCACCGCCATCGGGGGCAAGTCCCCTCCCGCATTTGCCTTGCTGCGTTGCAGCTGGCTCGCCACCAGGGTGTTCTTCAGCAGGTAGGCAATCGTCATCGGTCCCACACCGCCGGGCACTGGCGTGATTGCGCTGGCAACGGTGCTTGCGCTGGCGTAATCCACATCCCCCACCAACCGCGTGCCGGTCTCGGTGGTGATGCGGTTGATCCCCACATCAATCACCACTGCGCCGGGCTTGAGCCAACTGGCATCGATCAACTGCGGCCGGCCTACGGCGGCGACGACGATGTCGGCCAAACGGCACAGCGCCGGTGCATCGATGCTGCGCGAGTGCACCACGCTGACCGAGCAGTTGGCCTGCAGCAGCAGGGTTGCCATGGGTTTGCCGACAATGTTCGAACGACCGATCACCACCGCGTGCAAGCCGCTCAAGTCGCCGCAGGTTTCGTGCAGCAGGCGCATGCAGCCGCTGGGCGTGCACGGCGTGAGCACCTCGATGCCTTGCACCAGGCCGCCGACGTTTTCGCGGTGGAAGCCATCGACATCCTTGATCGGGTCGATCGCGTGGATCACCGCCGCTTCGTCGATATGCGCCGGCAGTGGCAACTGCACCAGGATGCCGTTGACCGTCGCATCGGCATTCAACTGGGCAAGCAGGTCAAGCACCTGCGCCTGGCTGGCATCCTCCGGCAGCCGGTATTCCAGGGAGCGAATCCCGACGTCCTTGGCCCGCAGCAGTTTATTGCGCACGTAGACGTGGCTGGCCGGGTCATCGCCCACCAGCAATACCGCCAGGGCCGGGTAGATTTGCTGCGAGGCAAGCAGCAGGACCTCTTCGCGAACCTCGTCGAGCACCTGGGCAGAGATGGCCTTGCCGTCGATATCGCGGGCAAGCGTGGGGAGAGAGCTGGTCAAAAGCGTCACCGTTGTCTGGGGAAATAAGGCGCTGAGGGATAGGAATCCCTCAGCCATAGGCAGGCCAGAAGGCTCAGGCTACCAGTTGATGGCAGGCATACACCACCAGCACACCGGCGACCAGCGTGGCATAGGGCAGCCAGCCGGCGCGGCGTTGGCCGTCATCGGCCTGGATATACAGGTCAGTGAGCATGGCGGCGGGGAAGCGGCCCTTGTCCTGAACATAGTGGCGGTAGCAGAACACCGGCAGGATCAGCAGCGCCAACAGCAAGCCGGTGACCAGCGTGCCTGCGCCCCAGATGTCCGCGCCCAGGCCCATGCAGGCCAGGTTGACGAAACTCAGCACGCCGCCGGCCGCCAGCAGCACGGTGGGGGCTTTGTACGGGCGCACCCAGTCGGGGCGGTCCAGGCGGTGGATCCAGCCGGCATTGAGGTTGAGGAAGTTGAAGATGATGTAGCTGACGTTGGACGCCGCAAGCACGAACACGTAGTCCGACATCAGCAACAGCAGCAGGTTGAACGACAGGTCGGTCCACATCGCCGCCGTCGGCGCGCCATGTTCGTTGGTGCGCCCCAGGTACTTGGGCAGCCAGCCATCCACCGAAGCCTGATACAGGGTGCGCGACGAACCGGACATCGAGGTCATGATCGCCAGCAACGTCGCCAGCACCAGCATGATCAATACGATATTGGCCACCACCTTGCCGCCGCCGATGCTGTCGGCCAGCACCTGGCCAACGCCCATGCCGCTGTAGATCGCCGGCGAGAGCAGGCCGCTGTACACCGCGGGCGTCACGGTTGCGCCACTGGCGTCGAGCACCGCCGGCGTCACCAGTTGGCCCAGCCCGAGGCTGCCTTGAAATGCCAGCGGCACCAGGGTGAACACCAGGATGCACAGCAGGCCGGCGTAGAAGATCGCCTTGAAGGTGTCGCGCTTGGGGTCCTTGAACTCACGGGTGTAGCACACCGCCGTTTCAAAGCCGTAGGTGGACCACGCCGCCATGAACAGCCCACCGGCCATCAGTGACCAGCCGGATATATCCCACGGTCCATCGATGACTTGCCCGGCCGCGTCATGGGCCAGGGGGTACAGCGGCAGGAAGTTGGCCTGGGTCGCATCCCCGGTGAACAACGGCACCACGCCCACCAGCAGCAGCGGAATCAACGAGGTGACGCCGAGCACCAGGGTCAGGCGCGCCGACCGCAGGATGCCGCCGTGCTGCACGGCAAACACCGTGAGCAAAATCAACAAACCAATGGCGAACGTCGCGTTGATGCGCAACGACAGACCGCTTTTCACCCACCCCAGGTCCAGCAGGGTCAGTTGCCAGGTGTTGATCAGCGCATCGGCGGGAAACAGCGCCGTGAGGATATACCCCGCCGCCAGCCCCGAACCGATGGACAGCACCGGCGACCAGGCCAGCCAGTTGCACCACACCGACACCGGTGCGATCAGCTTGCTGTAGCGCACCCAGGCCACCGCGCCGTACACCGAGGCGCCGCCGGATTTGTGCGGGAACAGCCCGGCGATCTCGGCGTAGGTGAAGGCCTGGATAAACCCGAACAGGATCGACACGATCCACACGATCCACGCCGGTTTGCCCACCGTGGCGGCGATCGCACCGATGGAGAACAACACCAGCGCGGGCACACCACTGGCGACCCAGAATGCCCCGCGCCAATCGATCTTGCGGTGCAGGCTGCCCACCGAGCCGGCAGCCTGCGGTACAGCCTCGAACGTCGTCGCTTCCATCTTCGTATTCCCATGTCTGAATAGCGGTTAGGTTGGGGCAGTCAAAATGGGGTGGCACACACGTTTCGGGACGATCAGCTACGCACCCGGCTTTTGTCCGGGTCGTAGAAAATCGCTGCGCTGACCGTGGCGCTGATGCGCTTCTGCAGGCCATCGACTTTGCCAATCTCAAGTTCAGTGCCGGGCTCGGCGCAGCTCACGTCGACCCGGCACAGCGCGATATTGCTGGCCAGCAGCGGTGAGCGGCAGGCACTGGTGATCACCCCGACCTGGGCCCGGCCCTGGTACACCGGGTCGCCATGGTGGGCGGTCTCGTTGCCGCTCAGGTGCAGGCCGACCAGCTTGTGGCTGGGATGGGCGCTGCGCCGCAGCAGGGCGTCGCGACCGATAAAGTCATCGGTCTTGCTCTTGAGCGGCACGCTGAAACCGATACCTGCCTCGAACGGATCGGTCTGGTCGCTGAACTCGTAGCCGGCGAAAATCAGCCCGGCTTCGATGCGCAGCAGGTCCAGGGCTTCCAGGCCCAGGGGCACCAGGCCCAAGGGTTGGCCGAGTTGCCAGATGCGGTCCCAGACCCGGTCGGCGTCTTCGGGCTGGCACCACACCTCAAAGCCCAGTTCGCCGGTGTAGCCGGTGCGCGAAATCATCAACGGGCAGCCGTCGAAACCGTCCAGCCGACCGACCAGGAAGCGAAACCAGCCGAGGGTTTCCACACTCGGTTGCGTGGGCGCAGTCCAGACCATCTGCTTGAGCAGCTCGCGGCTCAGCGGCCCCTGCACCGCCAGGTTGTGAATCTGTTCGCTGGCGGACTTGACCCACACCTTCATGCCCAGTTTCTGTGCCTGTTCGCGCAACCACACGCCGGCGTAGTCTTCGCCGCAGATCCAGCGGAAGTTGTCCGGGCCCAGGCGCAGCAGGGTGCCGTCGTCGAGCATGCCGCCGTGGGCGTGGCACATCGCCGAATACACCACCTGGCCCACCGCGAGGCGCCGTACGTCGCGGGTCAGGCAGTACTGCAACAGGGCTTCGGCGTCGGGGCCGATGATTTCGAATTTGCGCAGGGCGGTCAGGTCCATCACCGCCACCCGTTCGCGGCAACCGAGGTATTCCTCGGTGACGCCGTAACCGTCGTAGCGCAGCGGCAGCCACCAGTTGCGGTAGTCGGTGAAGCTGCCGGTGAGGGCGCGGGTACGTGAGTGAAACGCGGACTCACGGGTGAGGATCGGGTCGGCATCCGCCGTGGTTCGAGTGCTCATGGCGATGGAAAAACGCTCCTTCTCGCTGTAGATGCGGACATGGATGTCGGTCGGGTTCCAGCCATTGGCCGGGTCAATGTCATCCGGGCACGAGGTACTGCCACACAGCAGGTCGGTCATGGCCCGCAGCAGCACGTAATCGCCGGGCCGTGACCAGGGTTCATCCAGGGTCATCTGCTGGTGCGCATCGATACCGGTGTTGAAGAAGAAATTGATCGCCGGCCAGCCGTTGCGCGCCTGCACGCCATGGGGGGCGAGGACGCGGCTGAGGTTGTCGCTGCAGTTGTCGTGCCCGAAATAGCCATGGGTTTCGTAGTAGCGCGCCGCGCAGGCCAGGGCGAATGAATCGTGGCGCCCGACGGTGTCTTGCACCACCTCCAGCATCGGTTGCATATGGCGGTCGAAAAACTTCGAGAACAGCCCCGGTGCCGGGTAGGCGCTGCCGTTCAGGGTGCGCGTGACGGTCTGGTCCAGGTCCAGCTCGACGCCGCGATCCAGGGCTCGCCGGTCGAGGGCGACGAAGTCCGAACACTGGCGGCCTGCGACGTCCAGCACCTGGATGTACTGTCCTTTGGCGACGGTGTAGCTGTGGGCCGTGCCCGCGCGCAGGGTGAATTCGTCGAGTACATCGCCCAACGGTTCGGGCAGGGCCGGTACCAGCAGCGGCGAGGGGTTGGCCCGCGTCACCAGCAGGCGCAGCTCGCTGGGCCGGTATTGCCGGTCGACGGCGGTTGCCTCGGCGGGGGCGGCGACGATTACCAGCAGCGCGTCCTCGGCGACAAACTGTCGGCTGTGGCCGGGCGGGCTGTCGGCGTCCCACAGCGAGGCAGCCAGCGGCAATGCCTGTGCGTCGATGCCGCGCCGCTGGAGCGCCTGGCCGATACGCCCAGGTACGCTGCACGCCGTTGACCCGTTCAGCCCCCAGCTCGCCAGGGCGCTGCGGCCGCCGGCGTCGAGGGCCAGCAGTGCGCAGGTTTGCCGGCCTTCGACGTCGATCACGTGCAGGCCGTCGCCAGGCTGCAAGTCGACCAGGGTCACGCCGCCGACGGCCACGCGGTAGCGTTCCAGATTCGGCGCGCGGGCAAACAACCCGGGTTCACGGGGATGGGAAACACGCGGTGCATTCATCATCAGCCGACCGACTTGATGGGGGTTGTGGGCTCACCCAAGTACGCCGCCATCGAGTCATCCAGGGCCTGCAACCACGGCGTGTGGTGCGGCGGTGACTGAGTGCCGGTCATCAGCGAGCGATAGGACTTGTCGCGATAGCCCATGATGTTTTCCGCCTTGTCGTGCTTCCAGTGCAGAAAGGTTTCGTTGACGGCGGCGATGTCGAAATTCGGGTAGTCGGTGGCGTCCACCAGTTGCTGGATATAGGCGCCCTGGTACTCGAACATCTGCTGGTTGGTTTCCAGGGTCTGTTCCCGTGCGTGCCACGCTTGGCTGTCGGCGACCATGTCGGCGTGGCCGGGCAGTTGAATGCGCCCGAGGATCACATCGCGGGCATACCAGGCCTGGGCGTCGAACATGTTGAAGGAGTACCACTGGTCCTGCATGCCGAGGTAGATCAGGCGTGGGTTGGGTTCCCAGAACACGCCCTTGTAGAGGTTCATCGGCCACAGGCGGTTGTCGGTCTTGAGGCTCAGTTCATCGGGCAGGAACGGGAAGTGGTGCTTGTAGCCGGTGCACAGGATCACCGCGTCGATGTGCTTGCTGCTGCCATCGATAAAGTACGCGCGGTTGTTTTCCAGGCGCTGGAGCAGCGGTTTTTCTTCCCAGTTATCCGGCCAGGCATAGCCCATGGGCGCGCTGCGGTAGCAACTGGTGATGCTGCGCGCGCCGTATTTGTAGCATTGCGAGCCGATGTCCTCGGCCGAATAGCTGCTGCCGACGATCAGCAGGTCCTTGTCCTTGAACTCCAGCGCCTCGCGAAAATCGTGGGCATGCAGGATACGCCCGGCGAACTGTTCGAAGCCTTCGAAGTACGGCACCTTGGGCGTGGAAAAGTGGCCGCAGGCGTTGATCACGTAGTCGAATTCCTCGCAGGTCAAGGTGTCGCTGGTGTAGTCGTGGGCGTAGAGGGTGAAGCGCTGGCTCTGTTCGTCGAAGGTGACTTGCCGCACCACATTGTTGAAGCGGATGTAGTCGCGCACGCCGGCCTTTTCCACGCGGCCCTTGATGTAGTCCCACAGCACTTCGCGCGGCGGGTAGGAGGCGATGGGCCGGCCGAAATGCTCTTCGAAGGTGTAGTCGGCGAACTCCAGGCATTCCTTGGGACCGTTGGACCACAGGTAGCGGTACATGCTGCCGTGCACCGGCTCGCCGTTCTCGTCGAGGCCGGTGCGCCAGGTGTAGTTCCACATGCCGCCCCAGTCCTGCTGTTTTTCGAAGCAAACCAGCTCAGGGATGGCGGCGCCTTTGTCGCGGGCCGACTGGAACGCGCGAAGTTGCGCCAGGCCGCATGGGCCGGCACCGATGATTGCTACACGTAGGGTCATGAGCGTGCCTCCTGAAGGTTTCAGCGAAAGATCACTGTCTTGTCCTGGTTGATGAACACCCGGTGTTCCAGGTGGTATTTCAGGGCTTTGGAAAGGGCCACGGTTTCGGTGTCACGGCCGATGGCAACCAGCGAATCGGGCAGGTGGGTATGGTCGACGCGCTGGATTTCCTGCTCGATGATCGGGCCTTCATCCAGGTCGCTGGTGACGTAGTGGGCGGTGGCGCCGATCAGCTTGACGCCACGGTCATAGGCCTGGTGGTAGGGCTTGGCGCCCTTGAAACCGGGCAGGAACGAGTGGTGGATATTGATCGCCCGGCCCGACAGTTGCTGGCACAACCCGTCGGACAGGATCTGCATGTAGCGCGCGAGCACCACCAGGTCGGTCTGGGTGTCTTCGACGATGCGCGTCAGCTCGGCTTCCTGGCCGGCCTTGGTGTCCTTGGTGATAGGCAGGTAGATGAAGCGGATGCCTTCGCGTTCGGCCATCGCCCGCAGGTCCAGGTGGTTGGAGACCACGGCAGTGATGTGCATGTCCATCTCGCCCTTGCGGTGGCGGTAGAGCAGGTCGGTGAGGCAGTGGTCGAACTTGCTGACCATCAGCAGCACGCGGGTCGGTTGGCGTGAGCTGAACAACTGCCAGTGCATGTCGAAGCCACCGGCAAGGTCGCCGAGGCCTTTGCGCAGGGCGTCGATGTCGCCGCTCACGCCGGTGTTGAAACGGAACACCGCGCGCATGAAAAACTGCCCGGTGAACTCATCGTCGAACTGTGCCAGTTCGCTGATGTAGCACTGCTGTTGGGCCAGGCACACGCTGATCGCGGCGACAATCCCGGACGCCGCCGGGCAGGTGATCTTGAGGATGTAATGTTCGCTGGAGGCGTCCATCGAAGGCTCCTGAATTGCGTGAAGGAAGGTTCAGCCCTTGGCCGTGCGCTTGGTTTTTTGCGGGTCGTCGAAGGGCAGGGCGTGGGTGCTGGCGCTGGCCTCAAGGCTGCCGCGAACCTGCAAGGCAATACCGGGTTCGGAACAGGCGACGCTCATGCGCGCGATGGCCATCGAACGTTTGCTCAGGCGCGAATACATGCCGCAGGTGATCACGCCGACTTGCTGATTGCCCTGCCACACGGTGTCGCCGGCTTCGGCGGCGCGGACGCCCTCAAGCAGCACACCGGTGATCTTGAAGCGCTCCTGGCCGCGCAGGCGCAGGTGTTCTTCGGCGCCACGGAAGGCGTTCTTGCCAGGTGAAACAGTGAAATCCAGGCCCATTTCCCAGAGGGTGTCGCCGGCCTTCTGGTCGGCGAAGGGGTACATCTGCGAGTTGTCGTAGGGGAAAAACATCAGCGAGCTTTCCACCCGCAACCAGTCCAGGGCGGTGAAGGCGCAGGGGATGATCCCCAGGCTCGCGCCTTGTTCGAGGATGCTGTCCCACAGGAACGGCGCATCGGCGGCCTTGCAGAAAATCTCATAGCCACGTTCGCCGGTGTAGCCGGTGCGCGAGATCATCACCGGGCGGTCGAACAGGCGGGTTTGCAGGTGGTGGAAGTACGCCAGCTGGCGGATGCCGGGCACGTGTTCGGCGAGGAAATCCACCGCCAGCGGGCCTTGCAGCGACAGGTCGTGCAGGTCGTCATCGAACAGCACCGCCACTTGCCGGCCCTGGGCCGAGCGCACGAGCATTTCATGCCCGGTGCCGGCGCCATGCACCACCATGAACGCGTTGGGGCAGGTGCGGTAGACGATGCAGTCATCGACGAACTTGCCGTCCTCATCGAGCATCGAGGCATACACCGATTTGCCGGGGTAGAGCTTGGCGATGTCGCGGGTGGTGGCCCACTGCAACAGGCTCTCGGCGTGGGGGCCCACGTAATGGACTTTTTTCAGGCCGGACACGTCCATCAGGCCGGCGCGGGTGCGGATCGCCTGGTGGTGGTCGGCGAGGTCACTGCTGTAGGTCCAGGCAGTGCCCATGCCGTTCCAGTCTTCGAGGTGGGAGCCGAGGGCGCGGTGCCGTTCGGCCAATGCAGAAATACGCCATGAGTGGGTCATGTGAGGTTCCTTGTCGTAGAAGAAGGGGCGTCAGACCTGTGGGTCGAACTGGCTCAGCCACTCGACCAGCGTGTGGCGGTAGCGGGTCATGCCCTTGTAGTCGGCGATGGGGTCGGGCAGGTCGCGCAGCACGCGGTGCAGGCGACAGCCCCAGCCGGGTTGCGTGACCAGCTCGTCCAGGCTGATCAGGTAGGTGCGGATGCTGAACATCACCGCGTGGCTGCGCGGCAGGCGCGCCATCACTTGCAGCTCGACCCGCAGGTGCACCTGTTGCCCGACGTTCTGCGCGGTGATCTGGCCGCGATCGGCGCCCCATTCATGGAAGGTTTCCGGCGACGAATCCAGTCGCGGGTTGATGGTCAGGGTCCAGTTCAAGCGCCGTACCGGCTGGTCGACCTGCAGGTTGAGCAGGTACTTCAGCGCCCGTTCGAACACGCCCATCTGATGGGCCATGGGCACCGGTGCGTGCCATTGCTTGAAACTCATGCCGGCGTCGAACGCCAGCGACCAGTCGGCCGGGCTGGTGACCAGGCCGGCGTCCATGTACAGGTCGCCGTCGCGCTGGTCGAGCAGGGCGAAATCCCCCTGTACCTGACGGCCGATGTACTCCAGCGGCGCGCAGGGCAGGCTGGTGGCATCGCCGAAGATGAAGTGCTGGTCGATGTCCAGGAGGTGGTTGCGCCACTGCCAGCGCTCGCCGTTTTGCGTCAGGCTGAACGACTGCGGGTAGTCGGCGGCCAGGTGTTCCATGATCATCTGCAGCGCATCCCAGGCCGCCACTTGCATGTGCGGCATCACCAGGTAGCGGCGCGGGTCCTTGTCCAGCACCAGGGCGCGCTCGGCCATTTCCGAGCGGTAGTGCTCGTCGATGTCGAAGGCGTGCTCATAGATCGAGCCGGGGTCGCGGGAGATGGCCGGTTCGATGTTCACCGAGTACAGGTAGCTGTCCTCGATAAAGGGAAAGGGAAAACGCCGGATCGCTGCCGGGCTGTTGCGAAAGCTGAAATCGTCGCGATAGCTCAGCACGGGGCTCGTTTGCAGGGGCATGGCACTCACTCCTATAGGTCCAGCGAAACGCAGGGGCCGCTGCCGCGCGAGACGCAGGGCATCAGAAAGTCGGCCTGCTCGGCCGGGCTGAGGAAGCTGTCGCGGTGTTCGATGGCGCCGCCTTGGTGGCGCGTGATGCACTGGCCGCAGACCCCGCCACGGCACAGGTTGGGCACCTGTAATCCTGCGTGTTCCAGGGCTTCGAGCAGGCTTTGCTCGGCCTCGACCCGCAGGCGTCGGCCACTGCGCAGCAGGTGCAGGTCGAATGGCTGGCCGGGTTGTGCGCCCTTGAAGGCTTCCGAATGCACACGCTTGAGCGGCCAGCCGAGGCGTGCGGCGTGTTGCTCAACCGCCTCGAGCAAGGGCTGCGGACCGCAGGTGTAGACGTGGCTGCCCAGCGGTCGATTGCCGAGGATCCGGTCTAGGTCCGGGCGCCGATCGTAGGTGTGCAGGCGCGGGCCGAGGCGCTCTTGTAACTCGTCGAGATAGGCGTCGCTGAGGCCCGGCCGGAACAGGTAATGCAGTTCGAAGTCGGCCTGCTGTTGTTCCATCGCGGCGATATAGGCCATGAACGGCGTGATCCCGATCCCGGCGGCGATGAGGATATGCAGGCGCGCGGTGCCATGGGGGGCGAACAGATTGGCCGGTGGTGAAATCTGCAAGGTGTCGCCGACCTGCACCTGCCTGTACAGGTACTGCGAGCCACCGCGCGAGGCGTCTTGCAGGCGCACGGCGATGCGGTAGTGCTGGGGGTGCGCCGGGTCGCTGGTGAGTGAATAGGCGTTGCGCACCGTGCCTTCGGCCAGCGGCAGGTGCACCTGCACATGGCTGCCGGGCGAGAAGCCGGGCAGGCTGCCCGTGGCGGGTGTCAGGGTGAATTCGCGCACCACCGGCGTGAGCATGCGTGCTGCGCTGACCTGGACGTTGAGGGCCGCGCTCATGGCTGGAACCCCGCGTAGGGCTGGTCGGGGTTGATGCACACGCCGAGATACGCCCCCAGGCGCCGGGAAAAATGCGTGCGGACCTCCAGCCCGACGTGGCAGCCGATGCAGTTCAACAGCGGCTGCGGCCCGGCCGCCTGGGTCAGGCCGCAGTGTGCGCAATACACCTGGCGCAGGCCCGGCGTGGTGCAGGTCATGTCGATCTCGTCGTCTTCCAGGCCAGCGGCGCGGGCCTCGCCGTGCACACGCCAGATAAAGGCTTCGTCGCCCAGCAGGTAGAGCCGGCAGCCCACGGTGGCGCTGGCCAGCGCCTGTTGCAGGCGCCGCGCAAAGTCGGGGTGTTCGCCGTTCAACAGCACGGGCATGTGCAGTTCGCTGATGAACGCTGCGCTGGCGGCGGCTGATTGCATCACCACGATGGGGCGGCTGCGGGTAGGCGTCATGCGGGCTCTCCACGGTGTGTGTTTGTTTCCTGTTGGGAGAGATACTTTCCTATGGGGAAAATCTTCTCAATCTGGAAAAAGGGCTATGCCTTTGGAGATAAGCCTTGCGCGCCGGCCATTCGGGGCATGGAAGTTGCTGGGCCTTTCGACCATGCAGAGCAACCGGACGGGGAGTTATCAAAGAGTGCTGACACGACCAAAAGGCTGGCCGCTCTGGTTGGGGCCTATACGCCGCGAACAGGCGCGCAGCGTGCGCAGGTTGTTGGCCGAGTTACCCCTGCACGCTGACGGTGCCTTGTCGGGTTTCCTGGACCGTTTCGACGCACTGTTGCCGCCTGCCAGGCTTAACCTGATCCTCGGCGGCGAAGACCTGGGCCCGACGCGGCGAGGGTGGGTCGACGGCTGCCAGGAGGTGGCGCGTTGCCCCTGGCGCGACGCGAGCGTGACGGACGCCCCTCAAGCCTGCGGACCGTGCCGGCAACGGGGCGTGCACCGTCTGGTGTGCGCGTTGCCCGAGGGTGAAAAGGGCGCATTGCTGCTCGACACCCCCCGGCGCGCCGGTGCCAGTTGGCGCCAGTTACTGGAAGAGGCGGCGCAGGCGGTAGGCGTGACCGTACGCCTGCGCAGCCATAACCGTGAGCAGCAGCGCAAACAGGCGACCTCCCGCCACGGCGCCCTGGCCCGTGAGCTGCATGATTCGGTGGCGCAGCAGTTGGGCTATCTGTCGTTCCAGGCCCATGGCTTACAGTCGCAGCTGGGCGAGCCGGCACTGCAGGACCTGTGCACCGGCCTGAGTCAACTGCAACGCCAGGTGCGCGAGCTGATCACCAGTGCGCGCCTGACCATGGACGGGCGCTCGCTGCGCCAGGCCCTGGCCGACTCGGTCGCGGAGTTCTCGCGGCGCTGCATCATTGTCTTCGAACTTGACAACCGCCTGGCCGACGACGCCCTGAGCCCTGAAACCGAATTGCAGATCCTGCAGATCATTCGCGAGGCCCTGGCCAATGCGGTGCGGCACTCCCACGCGCGCCACGTGCGCATCGAACTGCGCCAGACCCAGGATGGCGACGCCTCGGTGTCGGTGGAAGACGATGGCATCGGCTTGATCCCGGCCTGCGACGAGCACAACCATTTCGGCCTGGCGATTATCCGCGAGCGCGCCGCCAGCATCGGCGCACGGCTGAGCATAGAAGCGATCCGCCCGCACGGGGTGCGTGTGCACCTTGGCCTGCGTCGCCACCACGATCTGCCACAGGGGAGTCTCGATGGACTGCACGACCTTATTACTGATCGATGATCACCCGTTGTTTCGCAAGGGCCTGGCGCAGTTGTTCGATGCCAGTGGCGACTTCGAAGTGGTGGGGCAGGCGGCCAGCGGCCGCGAGGGCATCAACCTGGCTGTGAGCCTGACGCCGCAACAGGTGCTGCTGGATTTGCACATGCCGGGCCTCAGCGGATTACAGGTGCTGGATGAACTGCGCCAGTTGCGCCTGGATTGCCAGGTGGTGGTGCTCACCGCCTCCATGGACCGCGCCGAGTTGCTCACGGCCTTGCGCCTGGGCGCCAGCGGTTATGTGCTCAAGGAAACCGAGCCGGATGCGCTATTGGCGTATATGCGCAACTGTCACAAGGGCGCGATCGTGCTGGACTCGACCCTGATTGCCTTGCTCGCCGACCAGGCCGAGCCCACGCAAGCGTGTGAGGCAGCGGGCAGCGAAAACCTTACCGAGCGCGAAGGCCAGACCCTGGCGCTGATCGCCGCCGGCATGAGCAACAAACAGATCGGCCGGGAGCTGGGGATCAGCGACGGCACGGTGAAAATCTACGTGCGCAGCCTGTTGCAGAAGCTTGGCCTGCATTCGCGCCTGGAGCTGGCGGCCTGGGTGCACAGCGGCGCCTTGATGAAACACGAGGAGCGCCACTAGATGAGGGACAGCCCCGAAGCGTTTGCGCCGCCGCCAATGGACTTGATGGATTGCTTTCCCGCCGCCTTATTGCAACTGCGCGACAACGGTCAGATCGCCCATTTCAACCTGGCCTGGGCCGAGTTGATGGGCCCGCCCGGCGCGGAGCGCAACCTGATGGACTACGTGCATCAGGAAGACCGCCCGCTATGGCGCCAGGCCCTGAATGAACTGCGCCGCCGCCCCGACACCTCATTCAACCAGCGCCTGCGCTTTGTGCACCCCAACGGCGAATTGCGCTGGTTCGAGATCAGCCTCAAGCGCGGCCCCCAAGGTTTCTATCTGGTGGCCGGCGATGTCACCACGCACAAGCGCCGCGAAATCGCCTGGCAGGCCAGCCAGCGCAGTAGCATGAGCTTGCTCGACAGCATGCCGGGCCTAATCTATCGCGGCCGCAACAACCGCGACTGGACCATGGAATTCGTCAGCGCCGGCTGCCTGGAGCTGACCGGCTACCCCGCCGAGCGCCTGGTGGACAACCATGAGTTCACCTACAACAGCCTGATCCTGGCGCAGGATGCCGACTATGTGTGGCGCGAGGTGCAATATGCGTTGTCACGGCAGGAGCCGTTCGAGCTCAATTACCGGATTCGCTGCGCCGACCGGTCGATCAAGCACGTGTGGGAGAAGGGCGTGGGGATTTATGCGGATACCCGTGAGGTGTTGGGGATCGAGGGGGCGATTTTCGAGCGCCAGCTTTAACGGGTAAATGCAGCTCAAATGTGGGAGGGGCGGTGCGACGATTCGACTTGCCCCCGATGGCGGCCTGACAGCCGACCAGGATGTCAGGCCGAGTACATATCCGTTGCTGCGGTAACGGCCACTTAGGGTTCCGCTCTTACAGCGGGTCACTTTTGGAAAAGAGCCCCAAAAGTAACCAAAAGGGCTCTTGCCCCACCACTCGGCACCTCGCCTAGGCTCGGTGTGCCCGTAATCCGACAGTGATTTGGGGGGCCGCCGCCACGCGCCATCCATGGCGCGGGGCGGCTAAACCGGCATCCCTGCCGGTTTACCCCCCCAATCACTATCGGATTCCGGCCAGCGTGGTTAACGGGGCGCCTGAGATCAAGATCAAGATCCAAAGCAAGATCAAGGGCGGCTCTCTTCGCATCGTGGTTGCCGTTGGCGACTAGAACGTTGTGTAGATAGCCATGCTCTTCTCAAACTTAAAATAACTTACTGATTTTAAAAGTTAAAATTTCACCCTAAAGTCTTGAATTTTGCATAAGCAATTTCAGTCGACAGCATTCTTGTGGCGAGCGGGCTTGTCCCGCGTTGGGCTGCGCAGCAGCCCTACTTCGAAGCGGTAGTGGGGCCTCCCTCCCACATGGGTGACTCAATGCGCGCCTGCGGCCTTGTTCAGATCACTCTCGGCCCACTCCGTATACACACACGCATCCGCCGTCGCCCAGCGCACACGCACCGGGTCGCCGGCCTTGAGTGGCATGCCCGCAGCGGACAGCGCCTTGACCGTCATCGATGTGCCGCCGAGGGTTTTCACTGTGCAGGTCTGGCTTTCGCCGAGGAACAGCACCTCACCCACAATCGCCGACACTTCATTCCAGCCCGCCGCCAACGGTTGTTCAGCGGCCTGTTCGACACTCAGCGCCAGGGCTTTTTCCGGGCGCACCATCAGCAGCACATCCTGCTCGGTGCGCAGCCCGCTGGTCAGGCGGATCGACAGGGATTGGCCTTCGAACGCTGCCGCCGCGTTGCCCTGGGCCTTGAGCTTGAGGAAGTTGGAGTTGCCGAGGAACGACGCCACGAACGCGTTCGGCGGGTTCTGGTAGAGGTCGAAGCCGGTGCCCAGGCCGACGATCTTGCCGTGGCTGAAAATCGCGATGCGCTGGGACAGGCGCATGGCTTCTTCCTGGTCGTGGGTCACGTAGACGATGGTGATGCCCAGGCGCCGGTGCAGTTGGCGCAGTTCGTCCTGCAGGTCTTCGCGCAACTTCTTGTCGAGGGCGCCGAGGGGCTCGTCCATCAGCAGGATGCGTGGCTCGTACACCAGCGCGCGGGCGATGGCGACCCGTTGCTGTTGGCCGCCGGACAATTGCGAAGGGCGGCGATGCGCAAATTGCTCAAGCTGCACCAGCTTGAGCATGGCGTCCACGCGCTTTTCGCGTTCGGCGCTGGCCAGTTTGCGAATCGCCAGGGGGAAGGCGATGTTGTCGCGTACCGACAAATGCGGGAACAGTGAGTAACGCTGGAACACCATGCCGATGTCGCGCTTGTGCGGCGGGACGTTGACCAGCGATTGGCCGCTGACCAGGATCTCGCCGCTGCTTGGCGTCTCGAAACCGGCAAGCATCGACAGCGTGGTGCTTTTGCCCGAGCCGCTGGAGCCGAGGAAGGTGAGGAATTCGCCGTCCTGGATGTCCAGCGAGATGTTGTCCACGGCAGCGAATTCGCCGTAGTGCTTATTCAGGTTGCGCAGGCTGACCAGGGGTTGGCCATGGCTCTGCGCGACATCGTTGATCACTGCACTCATGTTCTTCTCCTCGGCGCTCAAGCGCGGGTTTCGGTACGCCGGCGAACGGCGGCGGCAATCACCATGACCAGCACCGAGAGGCCGATCAGCAGCGTCGACGCGACGGCGATCACAGGCGTCAGGTCCTGGCGCAGGGTGGTCCACATTTTTACGGGAAGGGTTTGCAGGGTCGGGCTGGCCATCATCACGCTGAGCACCACTTCGTCCCACGAGACCAGGAAGGCGAACAACGCACCGGCGACCATCCCAGGACGAATCGCCGGAAAGGTCACCTTGAACACCGCCTGCAACCGCGAAGCGCCGCAGATCACCGCCGCGTCTTCGATCGACTGGTCGAACAGCTTCAGCGAATTGATGATCGAGATGATGGTGAACGGCAGCGCCACGATCACATGGCTGACCACAAAAGCGAACATCGTGCCGGTGTAGCCCAGCTTGAGGAACAGCGCGTACACCGCCACGGCGATGATCACCAGCGGCACGATCATCGGCAGGGTGAACAGGCCATAGAGCAATTCGCGGCCGGGGAAGCGCCCGCGCACCAGGGCAAAGGCGGTGGGCAGGCCCAGGGCGACGGCGAACACGGTGGTCAGCACGGCCACCTTGAGACTGGCCATGGCTGCGTTCATCCAGTCAGCGTTGGAGAAGAACTGGCCGTACCATTTTAGCGTCCAGCCCGGCGGTGGGAACACCAGCCATTGCGACGAGCCGAACGACAGCAGCACGATAAACACGATCGGCAACAGCAGGAACAGGCCAATCAACCCGGTGGTGGTGTAGAGGCCCAAGCGCATCCTGCGGCTCATGGCATTGGGGGTCAGGAGCATGACGGCTTACCTCGCGTTGCTGGCGCCAACCGGGGATTCCGGCTGAAGCTTCAGGTAGAAGTAGAACAGCACCAGCGTGATGAAGATCAGCAACGCGGCGCCGGCACTGGCCAGGCCCCAATTAAGGAACGATTGCACCTGCTGGATGATGAACTCGGGCAGCATCATGTTCTGCGCACCGCCGAGCAGCGCCGGGGTGACGTAGTAACCGAGGGACATCACGAACACCATCAGGCCGCCGGAGAACAACCCCGGCCGGCACAGCGGCAGGAACACGCGGAAGAAGTTGGTCCACGGGCTCGCGCCGCAGATGGAGCCGGCCTGCAGGATCATCGGGTCGATGGCCTGCATGGTCGCCTGCAACGGCAGCACGATGAACGGGATCATGATGTAGCTCATGCCGATCACCACGCCGGTGAGGTTATGCACCATCTCCAGGGGCACATCGATGATGCCCATGGCCATCAGCGCCTTGTTGATCACCCCGGAGGCTTGCAGCAAGACCAGCCAGGAGTAAGTGCGGGCGAGCAGGCTGGTCCACATCGACAGCAGCACAATATTCAGGATCCAGCGCCCCCAGCCGCGCGGCACCAGGGTGATCGCCCAAGCCAGCGGAAAGCCCAGCAGCAGGCTGAACAGGGTCACCAGGCCCGCCACCGAAAAGGTGTTGAGCAGCACCCGTGCATAGGCCGAGTTGGCGAACAGCTGTTCATAGTTGCCCAGGCCCGGCACCGGCTCCAGCACGCCGCGCAGCAACAGGCCGATCAGCGGCGCCAGGAAGAACAGGCCGAGGAACAGCAGGGCCGGGATCAGGTTGCTCGAGCCCCGCCAGCGCTGCGCCAGGGACGGCGCCCCGGCCTTGGGCGAAACCGCGCCGGCAGCGCCGAGGGCGCTCCCGGTCGGTGTGGTTGCCGTCATTTTCATTTGACTAGCCATTCATTCCACCGTGTCGCAATGGCCGGACCGTTCTTGGCCCAGTAGGCGAAATCGAGGGTGATCTGGTCCTTGACGTAGGCGGTCGGCAGGTTCGGCGCGAGCACCGAATCCAGGCGCTGCACGCTGTCGATGTTCACCGGTGCATAGGCGGTCAGATTAGAGAAATCCGCCTGGCCCTTGGCGCTGCTGGCGTTGGCGAGGAACTTCATCGCAGCCGCTTTGTTTTTCGAACCTTTAGGCACGACGAGGATGTCGGCCATGACCAGGTTCTGCTTCCAGCTCACGCCCACGGGCGCGCCGTCTTCCTGCAGGGCGTGGATGCGACCGTTCCAGAACTGGCCCATGCTGACTTCGCCGGACGCCAGCAACTGTTGCGACTGCGCACCGCCGCCCCACCAGACGATGTCTTTCTTGATGGTGTCGAGTTTCTTGAAGGCGCGGTCCAGGTCCAGGGGGTAGAGCTTGTCGGCCGGGACGCCGTCGGCCAGCAGCGCCAGTTCGAGCACGCCGGGGCTTGGCCATTTGTAGAGGGCGCGTTTGCCGGGGTAGGTCTTGGTGTCGAACAGCGCGGTCCAGTCCTGGGGCTTGCCGGCGCCGAGCTTGCCTTCGTTGTAGCCGAGCACGAAGGAGAAGAAGAACGAGCCCACGCCATGGTCGGAGACGAAGCGCGGGTCGATCTTGTCGCGCTGGATCACCGAGAAATCGAGGGGTTCGAGCAGGCCTTCGGCGGCGGCGCGCAAGGCGAAGTCGGCCTCGACATCCACCACGTCCCACTGCACGTTGCCGCTTTCGACCATGGCCTTGAGTTTGCCGTAGTCGGTGGGCCCATCCTGGACCACGGTAATGCCGCTGGCCTTGCTGAACGGGTCGGCCCAGGCCTGCTTCTGCGCATCCTGGGTGCTACCGCCCCAGCTCACGAAATTGACGCTTTCGGCCGCCATGGCCGCGTGAGTGGCCGTGGCCAATAAGCCCGCGAACAGCACCGCGGTTGCACGTTTGTTCAACACCATTTTCACGCCCTCATTTGTTTTGTTATTGAGCGGGCTTGGTAATGCCCGCCTATCGGGAGCAGTAGGTCCATCGGGGGCGTCTAATCGAGACCCCAAAAGGCGACCGTGCCAAGGGCTGTTATTGGTGCTCTCCCTGGCGGGCGCACTTGGCAGAAGCGTTCGGTCTATGGAATATCATATTATGGTATTCCAAACTTTGTGCAAGCATTTTGCCTTACCGGTTATCCGTCATTCGGTGAAGGGAATGCTCTCGACCACCTCCAGGTCGTAGCCGGTCAGCCCTGCGTATTTGAGGGGCGGGCCGAGGTGACGCAGCTTGCCGACGCCGAGGTCCTGCAAGATCTGCGCCCCGGTGCCTACTTCGGAATAGATGCGCGACTGCGAACGGTTGAACTGGCGCGGTGCCTGCGTCAGTTGCGGCACGCGTTCCAGCAGGGCCTGGGACGATTCATGGTTGGCCAGCACCACCACTACGCCACTGCCTTCAGCGGCGACACGTTGCAAGGCCGCCCACAGCGTCCAGTTGGACGGGCCGCTGTAGTCGGCACCGACCAGGTCGCGCAGCGGGTCGATCACATGTACGCGCACCAGCGCCGGGGTATCGCGGTGCAACTGGCCCATCACCATGGCCATGTGCACGCCGCCGTCGATGCGGTCTTCAAAGGTGATCAGGCGGAATGTGCCGTGCACCGTGGGCAGGTCGCGTTCACCGATGCGCACCACGGTGCGTTCGGTGCTGAGGCGGTAGTGGATCAGGTCGGCGATGGTGCCGATCTTGATGCCGTGCTTGCGCGCGAAGATTTCCAGGTCGGGGCGGCGGGCCATGGTGCCGTCGTCGTTCATCACTTCGACGATCACCGAGGCCGGGGTGTGCCCGGCCAGGCGCGCCAGGTCGCAGCCGGCTTCGGTGTGGCCGGCGCGCGTCAACACGCCTCCATCCTTGGCGCGCAACGGGAAGATATGCCCCGGCTGCACGATGTCGGCCGGTCCGGCATTGCTGGCGACGGCCGCTGCCACAGTGCGTGCGCGGTCGGCGGCGGAGATGCCGGTGGTCACGCCGCTGGCGGCTTCGATGGACACGGTAAACGCGGTGCTGAACACGCTGCCATTGCTCGGCACCATCTGTTCCAGGCCCAGGCGCTGGCAGTGTTCGTCGGTGAGGGTCAGGCAGATCAGGCCACGGGCTTCGCGAGCCATGAAACTGATAGTCTCGGCGGTGCAGCAGGCCGCAGGCAGCAACAGGTCGCCTTCGTTTTCCCGGTCTTCGTCGTCCACCAGGAGCACCATCTTGCCTTGGCGGTAGTCTTCGATGATGTCTGCGATGCTGTTGAAGGACATGGAGAATGCTCGATTTGTTGGTTGTATGTATTATGGTATACCACAAAAACTCAACAAGAGGATGTCACGATGAAGGCCTACTGGATTGCCCATGTGGATGTGTCCGATGCAGAGCAATACACGCAGTACACCCAGCGCGCGCCGGCGGCGTTTGCACAGTTTGGCGGACGGTTCCTGGCCAGGGGCGGGCGCAGTGAAGCGATGGAAGGCGGGCCTGCACGGCAGCGTAATGTGGTGATTGAGTTTGAGAGCTATGAGCAGGCGGTGGCGTGCTACGAGTCCGCCGAATATCAGGAGGCGAAGGCGCACCGTGAAGGGGCGGGGGTGGCGCAGATCATCATCGTGGAAGGGTTGGCGCCCTGATTTTTCAGGTATAAACCGATTCAAATGTGGGAGGGGGCTTGCTCCCGATAGCAGTATGTCAGTCAATACATGAAGTGACTGAACTACCGCCATCGGGAGCAAGCCCCCTCCCACATTTGGACCTGGTTTACCTGAAGATCAGCGGATGAAGTGGATCTTGCCGCTGTCGTCATTGCCGATATAGATGCCATACACCCCAGCCTGGCGTTCCTCGATATACCGTTCGAGGATCTGCCGGATCGCCGGGTAGTAGATGCTGTCCCAGGGAATGTCCTCGGGCGCGAAGAACTTGTAGTCGAGGGTCTCCGGGCCGAACTGGCCGGTGATCTCCAGCGCGATGGCGCGGAAGATGATGTACACCTCGCTGATTTTCGGCACGCTGAAGATCGAGTAGGGCGAGAGGATCTCGGCACGTACGCCGCTTTCTTCCCAGACTTCACGCAACGCCGCCTGCTCAGTGGTTTCGCCACCTTCCATAAAGCCGGCAGGCAAGGTCCAGGTGCCCGGGCGGGGCGGGATCGCCCGTTGGCACAGCAGGTATTTGCCGTCCTGCTCGATGATGCAGCCGGCGATGATCTTGGGATTGATGTAGTGGATATAGCCGCAGCCCCGGCACATCAGGCGCTCATGGGTATCGCCCGGTGGCAACTGGTGACCGAGGTCACTGCCGCCGCATGTCGGGCAAAAGCTGGGGCTGGCCAAGGTCAGTGACCTATGCGCGGTTCTTTCAGCGCGATGGGCAGGGTGATTTCCGGGATCTTGCCGGTTTCTTCCTGTTTGCGCTTGAGGTAATCCAGGGCCACGGCAGCCGCAGCGCGCACGTGATCGACGCAGGCCTGGTGGGCCGCCAGCGGGTCGCCGCTCTTGATCGCCTGGACCATGCGTTCCATTTCCTGGTTACTGGTGCCGCGACGGTTTTCCTGGGACACCGAGGTGGCGCGCAGGTAGCTGATACGCGCTTGCAGCTGGCGCAACTGGGTGGCCGCCACATGGTTGCCCGAACCTTCGAGCAGCACGTCGTAGAAGCCTTGGACCGAGTCGATGACCTGTTGCAGCTCGCCGTCCTTGAGGGCCTTGCGGTTTTCTTCCAGGGCTTTTTCCAGGGCCTTGATGTCCTTGGCCTTGGCGCGCAGGGTGAACAATTGCACGATCAAGCCTTCGAGCACGCACCGCAGTTCATAGATGTCGACGGCGTCGGCCAGAGTAATGATCGCCACCTGCGGGCCTTTGGCATCGGCGAATTCCACCAGGCCTTCGGACTCCAGGTGACGCAAGGCTTCGCGTACCGAGGTGCGGCTGACGCCGAGGCGGTCGCACAGGTCGCGCTCCACCAGGCGGTCACCGGGCAGCAGTTGGAAGTTCATGATGGCGCTGCGCAGTTTTTCCAGCACGATTTCGCGCAGGGTGACCGGGTTGTGATTGACCTTGAAGCTGTCGTCGAGGGGCGCGCGTTTCATGGGGTCTGCTCTGAATTTAGCGGTTAACTGGAGGCCTCGGCCGGCCGGGGCCGATTGAGGGCCGAAAATCGTGCCCAAGTTTATCATGCTGCGTTCCTTAAGCGACAAACCCTCACGGCCCCCGCGCGCCTCAGGCCAGCGCCGGCAGCGGGCCCAGCTTGCCCTTGTGGTAGATCATCGGCGTGACCGGCTCCTTGGGCAGGATCAGGTTCTTTACCGCACCGACGATGATCGCGTGATCGCCGCCGTCGTATTCGCGCCACAGCTCGCACTCGATGATCGCCGTGGCCTTGGCCAGCAGCGGGTTGCCCAACTCGCTCAGGTGCCACTCGATGCCCTTGGCCTTTTCCTTGCCCTTGCTGGCGAAAGCATAGGCCTCGGCGGTCTGGTCGGCGGACAGCAAGTGGATCGCGAAGCGCTTGCTGTCGCGCAGGATCGGGTAGGTGTCCGACGCATAGTTAGGGCAGAACAGAACCAGCGCCGGGTCGATCGACAGTGCGCTGAACGCACTGGCGGTAATGCCGACGATGCCGCCGTCCGGGTCGAGGGTGGTGACCACCGTGACCCCGGAGGGGAATGAGCTCATGACGTCTTTGTAAATGCCGGGTTCGATCATGGTCGGGGTCTCTTAACGCATCACGAAAGGATCAGGCATGGGCGCCTGGGAGAGGTTGATCCACACCGTCTTCAGCTCGGTGTAGGCGAGCACCGAATCGATGCCGCTTTCGCGTCCGTAGCCGCTGTTCTTGAAGCCGCCGATAGGCGCCATCGCCGACACGGCCCGGTAGGTGTTGACCCAGATGATCCCCGAGCGCACGTCCCGCGCCAGGCGGTGGGCGCGGCCGAGGTCGCGGGTCCAGATGCCGGCGGCGAGGCCGAATTGCGAGTCGTTGGCGATGGCCAGCGCTTCGGCTTCGTCCTTGAAACGGATGACCGAGGCCACCGGGCCGAACACTTCTTCCTGCATGATCTTCATCGAATTGCTGTCGCACTCGAACAAGGTCGGCTCATAGAACCAGCCTTCACCGAGGTTCTGCGGGCGCTTGCCGCCGGTGCGCAGGCGCGCGCCTTCGGCGATGGCGTCCGCCACCAGGCGTTCGACCACGGCCAGTTGCTGCGCGGTGGCCATGGGCCCCATTTCGCTGGCGTCGTCCTGGGGGTTGCCGATGCGGATGCGCTCGGCGCGCGCCACCAGGCGCTCGACGAATTCGTCGTAGATTTCATCCTGCACCAGCAGGCGCGAGCCGGACACGCAGCTCTGCCCGGACGCTGCATAGATCCCGGCAATCGCACCGTTGATGGCACTGTCGAGGTCGGCGTCGGCAAAGATGATATTCGGCGATTTGCCGCCCAGTTCCAGGGACAGCTTGGCGAAGTTCTCCGCGCTGCTGCGCACCACATGGCGGGCCGTGGCCGCGCCGCCGGTGAAGGCGATCTTGCGCACCAGTGGGTGGCGGGTGAGGGCGGCGCCGGTGCTGGGGCCGTAGCCGGTGACCACGTTGACCACGCCCGGCGGGATCCCGGCTTCGAGGGCCAGGCGCGCGAGTTCGAGGATGGTCGCCGAGGCGTGCTCCGACGGTTTGATCACGATGGTATTGCCCGCCGCCAGGGCCGGCGCGAGTTTGATCGCAGTCAGGTACAGCGGGCTGTTCCACGGAATGATCGCGGCGACCACGCCCATGGCTTCGTGCACGGTGTAGGCGAACAGGTCGGGCTTGTCCAGCGGCAGGGTGCCGCCTTCGAGCTTGTCGGCCAGGCCGGCGGTGTAGTGGAAAAACTCCGGCAGGTAGCTGACCTGGCCACGGGTTTCGCGGATCAACTTGCCGTTGTCGCGGCTTTCCAGCTGGGCCAGTTGCTCTTTGTTCTCGGCGATCAGGTCACCGAGGCGGCGCAGCAATTTGCCCCGTGCGGTGGCGGTGAGGCCACGCCAGGCCGGGCTGTCGAAGGCGTTTTGGGCGGCCTGCACGGCGCGCTCCACGTCGGCTTCATCGGCGTCGGGCAGTTGCGCCCAGGGTTCGGCCAGCGCCGGGTTGAGGCTTTCGAAAGTCTTGCCGGACAGGGCATCGACCCATTCACCGCCGATGCACATCTGGAAGCGTGCGAGTGTCATGCAACGATCCCCTTGATTGGATTGTTTTGGGCGTACACCGTGTCGAGGAAGCCCAGCAGCAGCTGGTTGACCAGGCGTGGCGATTCTACCGGCATCATATGCCGTTGCTCGGCCAGCACCGCAACGGTGGCGCCGGGAATACGATCGGCCAGTTGCCGGGCCATTTCCGGGGTTGAACCGGGGTCGAGTTCGCCGGTGGCGACCAGGGTCGGTACGCGCAGACCTTTGAGGTCGTCGGCGCGGTACATGTCCTGAGTCGCAAACAGTTCGTAGGTGGTCAGGTAGCCCTGGGGGTCGTTGCCCGCCAGGGTTTCACGCAGGGCGGCGATCTGCGCCGGGTTGGCCGCCTGGTATTCACGGCTGAACCAGCGCGACAGCGCGGCTTCGGCATTCGCATCCGGGCCGTGTTCCGCAGCCTGGGCGGTGCGTGCGATCACGCCGGCACGCTGTTCGGGGCTGCGGTTGAACACACTGTTGAGCACTACCAGGGATTTGAGGCGCTCGGGGTAGTGCAGGGCAAACGCCCGGGCGACCAGGCCGCCCATGGAAAAACCGATCACCGTGGCCTGGGGCAGTTGCAGGTGGTCGAGCAGCTCCAGCAACTGGTCGGCATACCCCAGCAGCGGCGTGCCGGCGGCCGGGCGCGGACTGGCGCCATGACCGAGCATGTCATAGCTGATCACGCGGTAATTCGTGGCCAGGCCAACGACTTGCCCGCCCCACATTTCTTTATTCAGGCCCACGCCGTGGATCAAAACCACAGGCTGGCCTTGGCCGGTCGCCAGATAACTGGTGCCAGCCGGGGTGCGTTCAGCGGTGAGCCGAATCATGGAGCGCTCCTGCATGCTTTTTGTTTTGGCCGGTGTTGCTTACTGGGCGTTTTCAGCGGCCAGCTCTTCCAGGTCGATATAGCGGTTGCCGATACGAGGGTGCAGGCGGCCGCCATCGGCGCAGCCCAATACCACGACGATTTCATCGGCACGCGGCGCATCTTCGATCTGCATTTCCAGGGTGATGTAGTGCGAACGCAGGCCTTCGTCGTCCTTGTGCATCATCGGGATCTGGATCGAGGTGCCCGGACCGCCGCGCTTGTTGGTGAAGCTCAAGTAGCTTTTGGCCTTGACCGCTTCACGGTAGTGATTGCCGAAGCGCAGGGTGTGGATGATCGCGCTCGCGTGTTCGATCTCGCCATCGGCACCGACCACGGCGGCCTTGCCATACGCCTCGATGTTTTCAGCGCCGCCAATAATGCCCACCAGGCGCTCGACCATCAGCGCGCCGAGGTCGGAGCAATTGGCCCGGATTTCCGGCTTGAGGTCTTCGACGAAGCCACGACCCAGCCATGGATTCTTCAGCACCACGGCGAGGCCGACCATTTTCACCGGGGTGTCTGCGGCCTTGCCGCCTTCGATGAAGGTTTCTTCTACGTAGCTGACGATTTTGCGGATTTCGAAACTCATGAGCGGCTCCATCAGGTGTGGGGGAGTGGGTTGCGTATGATGGTATACCATAATACGCAAAGCACAAGCGTCGCAAATGAGTTTGCGTGGGGTAAGGCGTTAAAGGGTGAGGCTGAGATTTTCTCGGATCGATGTTAAAAAATGTTAGATAGAAAAAATACTTCACATAATCCGTTCATTGGTGGATGATCGATCCCAATTCCAACGCGGCTCGCCGGTGTGGTGTCAGCCGCCGTTTTCCCCTGGAGTACCCCATGAATAATAAGAATGTCGGTGTGATCGGTTTGGGCGCGATGGGGCTTGGTATTGCCCGCTCGCTGTTGCGCGCAGGCTTCAATGTGCATGCCTGTGATGTGCGTGAGGCGGTCACCCAGCAGTTCGCCGGCGAAGGCGGGGTGGCGTGCGCGTCACCGGCGCAGATGGCCGAGGCCTGTGATGTGATCATCACGGTGGTGGTTAACGCCGAACAGACTGAGACCGTATTGTTCGGCGAAGGCGGTGCCGTGGCTGCATTGCGCCCTGCGAGCCTGGTGATCGGCTGTGCCACCGTGGCCCCGACCTACGCCGTGGACCTCGGCCAGCGCCTGGGCGAACACGGCCTGCTGTACCTGGATGCGCCGATTTCCGGCGGTGCGGCCAAGGCCGCCGCCGGTGAGATGACCATGATGACGTCCGGCCCGCAGGCCGCCTATGCCAAGGCCGATGCGGTGCTGGCGGGCATGGCCGGCAAGGTGTATCGCCTGGGCGACGTCCATGGCCTGGGTTCCAAGGTCAAGATTATCAACCAGTTGCTCGCCGGCGTGCATATCGCCGCCTCCGCCGAAGCCATGGCCCTGGGCCTGCGCGAAGGGGTGGACGCCGATGCCTTGTACGAGGTGATCACCCACAGCGCCGGCAATTCCTGGATGTTCGAAAACCGCGTGCCGCACATTCTCAAGGCCGACTACACGGCACTGTCGGCGGTGGATATTTTCGTCAAGGACCTCGGCCTGGTGCTGGATACCGCGCGTGCGAGCAAGTTTCCGCTGCCGTTGTCGGCCACTGCGCACCAGATGTTCATGCAGGCTTCCAGCGCCGGTTTTGGCCGCGAGGACGACTCGGCGGTGATCAAGATTTTCCCTGGCATCGACCTGCCGACAGCCAAGCCCGAGCCGGTGTAAGGAACACTTTATGACTAACCACACCACGCGCCCGTTGCTGGGCTGCATCGCCGACGATTTCACCGGCGCCACCGACCTGGCCAACATGCTGGTACGCGGCGGTATGCGCACGGTGCAGAGCATTGGCATCCCCAGCCGCGAAGTTGCGGAGGGGCTGGATGCGGACGCCATCGTCATCGCCCTCAAGTCGCGTACCACACCGGTCGCAGAGGCTGTCGAGGAATCCCTGGCCGCGCTGGACTGGCTGCGCGAGCAGGGTTGCGAACAGATTTTCTTCAAGTATTGCTCGACCTTTGACTCCACCGCCGCCGGCAATATCGGCCAGGTCAGCGAGGCCTTGCTCAAGGCGTTGGGCGGTGATTTTACCCTGGCCTGCCCGGCGTTCCCCGAAAACGGCCGGACGATTTTCCGTGGCCACCTGTTTGTGCAGGACCAGCTGCTCAATGAGTCGGGCATGCAACATCACCCGCTGACGCCCATGGGCGACGCGAACCTGGTGCGCGTGCTGCAGAGCCAGACGCAACTGCCGGTCGGGTTGCTGCGGTACGACAGCATCGCCGCGGGCGTCGAGGCGACCTGTAAAAAAATCGCCGAACTGCGCGAGCAAGGTGTGGGTATTGCCATCGCCGATGCGCTGTCCGATCAAGACCTCTACACCCTCGGCAGCGCCTGCGCCGACTTGCCTTTGCTCACGGGTGGCTCGGGCCTGGCCTTGGGTTTGCCAGGCAATTTCCGCCGTGCCGGTAAGCTGCGCGACTTCGATGCGGCGACGCTGCCGACTATCAGCGGTGGCGAGGTGGTGCTCGCCGGCAGTGCCTCGGTAGCGACCCTCGGCCAGGTTGCGGCCTGGTGCGAGGCGGGCCGCCCGGCGTTGCGCATTGATCCCATCGCCCTGGCCGCCGGTGAACCGGTGGTGGCGCAGGCGCTGGCGTTTGCCTGCGACAGTGCACACACCGTATTGATCTACGCCACCAGCACCCCCGCCGAGGTCAAGGCCGTGCAAGAGCAACTCGGCGTCGAACGCGCGGGTGCCCTGGTGGAGAACGCTTTGGGCGAGATCGCTGCGGGCTTGCGCGAGCAAGGCGTGCGGCGTTTCGTGATCGCCGGCGGGGAAACCTCCGGGGCGGTAGTCAAGGCGCTCGGCGTCAACCTGCTGCAGATCGGCGCGCAGATCGACCCCGGCGTGCCGGCCACAGTCAGCAGTTCCACCGAGCCGCTGGCGCTGGCGCTCAAATCCGGCAACTTCGGTGGCCGTGAGTTCTTTGCCAAGGCCCTTGCGCACCTGGCCGGAGGTGCCCAATGACTGGCATCGACGAACAGGCCCTGCGCGAAGAGATCTGCGACGTCGGCCACAGCCTGTATCAACGTGGCTACACCGTTGGCAGCGCCGGCAATATCAGTGCGCGCCTCGACGATGGTTGGTTGATTACTCCCACCGACGTCTGCCTGGGTCGCCTGGCGCCTGGGGCGATTGCCAAGGTCAACCTGCAAGGCGAGTGGGTGTCCGGGGACAAACCCTCGAAGACCCTGGCCCTGCACCGTCAGGTGTACGACCGCAACCCCTCGGTGGGCGGTGTGGTGCACACCCATTCCACCCACCTGGTGGCGTTGACCCTGGCCGGGGTATGGCGGGCGGACGATATTCTGCCGCCGCTCACGCCCTATCAGGTGATGAAGGTCGGGCACATTCCTTTGATCGGCTACCAGCGTCCGGGCTCGCCCAACGTCGCCGAGCAAGTCGCGCAGCTGGCCAACAGCGTGCGTGGGGTGATGCTCGAACGCCTGGGGCCGGTGGTCTGGGAAAGCTCGGTGGCCAAGGCCAGCTACGCCTTGGAAGAGTTGGAAGAAACCGCCCGGCTCTGGCTGATGAGCAACCCCCGGCCCGAGCCGCTGAGCCAGGCCGCCTTGGATGAACTGCGCGAGACGTTCGGCGCGCACTGGTAAGCCGTAGACCGACACTGCAAGCCCCCCGCGAGACCCGCCTGCGGATCGTGGCGGGAGCGGCTTGCGCCAAAAAACAATAACAACAGGACATTCTCGAATGAGCCCACTGATTTTGATGTTGACCGCTGGCGCGGGTATCGCGCTGCTGCTGTTTCTGGTCCTCAAGTACAAATTCCAGCCGTTTGTCGCGTTGATGCTGGTGAGTATCGTGGTGGCGCTGGTGGCCGGGGTAAAACCGGCTGACTTGGTGGCGACCATCGAAGGTGGCATGGGCAAGACCCTTGGCCATATCGCGATCATCATTGCCCTGGGCGCGATGATCGGGCGGATCATCGAGCTGTCAGGCGGTGCCGAAGCCTTGGCCAAGTCGTTGATCGAGCGGTTTGGCAACAGCCGCACGCCGCTGGCGCTGACCATCGCCGGGTTCATCATCGGCGTGCCGGTGTTCTTTGAAGTCGGGGTGATCATCCTGATGCCGCTGGCGTATGGCGTGGCACGTCGGGCGCGCAAGCCGCTGCTGGTGTTCGCCTTGCCGATGTGTGCGGCGCTGCTCACCGTGCATGCGTTCCTGCCGCCCCATCCGGGTGCCGTTGCCGCCGCCAGCCAACTGGGCGCCGACTTGGGCCGGGTGCTGATGTTCGGTCTGCCGATCACCGCATTGTTGTGCTACATCGGTTACCGCGTGGCGGGGCGCATGACCCGACGCTTCTATCAGATGACCGACGATATCCGTGCCGAAGTCTATGGCCCCCACGTGACCAATGAAGACCTGCGGGCCTGGACCAACGGCAATCACCAGGCGGTGCAACAGAGCGCTGTGGCCGAGTCCCATATGGGCCTGGAAGAGTCCACCAGCGCCATCGCCGCCAAGCTGCCGGCGGCGCCTGCACCCGGTTTCGGCCTGATTGTCAGCCTGATCCTGCTGCCGATTGTGCTGATTTTGCTGGGCACCCTGGCCACTTCGCTGCTGCCGGTCGACTCGACCCTGCGCGGGGTGATGACCGTGCTCGGCGCGCCGCTGGTGGCGCTGCTGATCGACACCTTGCTGTGTGCCTGGCTGCTCGGCTCGCGCCGTGGCTGGAGCCGCAGCCAGGTCTCCGACGTGATCGGCTCGGCGTTGCCGGGCGTGGCGATGGTTATCCTGATCGCCGGCGCCGGTGGCGTGTTCGGCAAGGTGCTGGTGGACACCGGCATCGGCGCGGTAGTCTCCGACATGCTGCGCACCACCGGCCTGCCGGTGCTGGCCCTGGGCTTTTTGCTGACCATGTTGCTGCGCGCGGTGCAGGGTTCGACCACAGTGGCCCTGGTCACCACGGCGGGGATCATCAGCCCGCTGATCGTGACCCTCAACCTCACCCCCAACCACCTGGCGCTGCTGTGCCTGGCCATGGGCGGTGGCGGGCTGGCGATGTCGCATATCAACGATGCCGGCTACTGGATCTTCACCAAGCTTGCCGGGCTCAACGTGGCCGACGGTTTGCGCACGTGGACGGTGATCACCACCTTGCTCGGCACCTTGGGTTTCTTGATTACCCTGCTGATCTGGCCTTTTGTCTGACTCTTGGGAGCTTTTATGCCTCGTTTTGCTGCCAACCTGAGCATGCTGTACCCGCAACATGATTTTCTTGAGCGCTTCGCGGCTGCGAAGGCCGATGGTTTTGACGCGGTGGAATACCTGTTCCCCTACGACTACAGCGCCGAGGCACTCAAGCAACGCCTGAGTGACAACGGCCTGGTGCAGGCGTTGTTCAACGCACCGCCCGGTGACTGGGCGGCGGGGGAACGGGGCATCGCGAGCCTGCCGGGGCGTGAGGCCGAGTTTCGCAGTGGCTTCGAGCGCGCGTTGGAATACGCCGCCGTGCTCGGCAACGACCGCGTGCACGTTATGGCTGGCTTTCTGCCCTCGGAAAACCTGCGCCAGCGCCATCAGGCCGTGTACCTGGAAAACCTCGCCTACGCCAGCGCCGCGGCGGCTGAGGTTGGCGTCACCGTGTTGCTGGAGCCGATCAACACCCGCGACATGCCGGGGTTTTTCCTCAACCGCCAGGACCAGGCCCACGCCATCTGCCGGGAGGTCGGCGCGCAAAATCTCAAGGTGCAGTTTGACTGCTACCACTGCCAGATCGTCGAAGGTGACTTGGCCACCAAGCTGCGCCGCGACATCGATGGCATTGGCCATATCCAGATTGCCGGGGTACCGGACCGTCACGAGCCTGACCTGGGCGAGCTGAACTACGGCTTCCTGTTCGAACTGATGGACCAGTTGGGCTACGACGGCTGGGTCGGCTGCGAATACCGGCCAAAGGGCGACACCTCGGCGGGCCTGCAATGGTTGCGGGACTGGAAAGCGGCTCGGTAGTCGACGAGCCTCTGTGTCGGTTCGGTTCAAATGTGGGAGGGGCGGTGCGACGATTCGTCTTGCCCCCGATAGCGGTGTGTCAGCCAACACCTCTACCAACCATGCCACCGCCATCGAAGCCTCGCTAAAGCTCGACATCACCCACAGGGATCAGCGGTGCCCACGAGATCTATAGCCGAGCAACTTCCCACCTGCCAACCGAGCTCAAATGTGGGAGGGGGCTCGCCCCCGATTGCGGTGTGTCAGCCAAGACACCTGTCACCAGTGCCGCCGCCATCGAAGCCTCGCTAAAGCTCGACATCACCCACAGGGATCAGCGGTGCCCACGAGATCTATAGCCGAGCAACTTCCCACCTGCCAACCGAGCTCAAATGTGGGAGGGGGCTTGCCCCCGATAGCGGTATGTCAGCCAACACCTCTACCAACCATGCCACCGCCATCGAAGCCTCGCTAAAGCTCGACATCTCCCACAGGGATCAGCGGTGCCCACGAGATCTATAGCCGAGCAACTTTCCACCTGCCAATCGAGCTCAAATGTGGGAGGGGGCTTGCCCCCGATAGCGGTATGTCAGCCAACACCTCTACCAACCATGCCACCGCCATCGAAGCCTCGCTAAAGCTCGACATCTCCCACAGGGATCAGCGGTGCTCACGAGATCTATAGCCGAGCAACTTCCCACCTGCCAACCGAGCTCAAATGTGGGAGGGGGCTCGCCCCCGATAGCGGTATGTCAGCCAACACCTCTACCAACCCTGCCACCGCCATCGAAGCCTCGCTAAAGCTCGACATCTCCCACAGGGATCAGCAGTGCCCACGAGATCTATAGCCGAGCAACTTCCCACCTGCCAATCGAGCTCAAATGTGGGAGGGGGCTTGCCCCCGATTGCGGTGTGTCAGCCAAGACACCTGTCACCAGTGCCACCGCCATCGAAGCCTAGCTAAAGCTCGACCTCTCCCACACAGGAAGGGCATCACGCCGGCAACGGATCACCCGGCAGCATCAATTCAATCCCGCGCTTGCGGATGCCATCTGCCGCCGCCGGGGCCAGGGCGTCGTCGCTGATGATCACGTCGAACGGTTCGAGCCCGGCGATGCGGTACATGCTGAAGGTGCCGTATTTGGAACTGCTCGCCACCAGCACGACCTGGGACGCCGATTGCATCGCCACTTGCTTGACCTCGACTTTCAGCGCCGAGGGGGTGGTGATACCTCGGTGCAAATCCCAGGAGCTGGTTGACACAAAGGCGATGTCCGTCACCACCTGGCGCAGGGTCGCCACGGCCAGCCCGCCGACGGAAGAATGGTTGTCATGGTCCAGTTGGCCGCCGGTGTGGATCACCGTGACCTGCGTCGCATCCATAAGGGCCTGCACGATCCCGAAGTCGTTGGTGACCACCGTCATGCCCGACAGCGCCTTGATATAAGGGACAATCTCCAGGGTGCTGGTGCCGGCATCCAGGTACACCGTCATGTCCGCGTGCAGCAATCGCGCCGCCAGTCGCGCCATCGCCTGTTTTTGCGGCAACTCCACCACGGCTTTGGATTGATGGCTGGGTTCGCTGTGCAACTGGCTGGCGATCCGGACCCCCCCGGTGACGGAGTACGCCCGGCCTTCCTGCTCCAGCAGTGCAATATCGCGGCGCACGGTCATGTGCGAGCAGTCGAACATCTCCATCAACTGGTGCACGCTCATCACTTGATGCTTGCGCAATTGCCGCAGGATTTGTTCGCGACGCTGCTCGGGAATCATCGGGGTGCTGCTGTCGGCGGCCGTGTCCTTGGGGTTGGGCATTAAGGCTCCGGGATGGTTAGGTAAGATGCGGGGAGTGCGTGGCTATAGTAGCCAATACACGCCCCCGCAAGCGACCCCGGTGTAACAACGGTCAGAACTTGAAGCGGCCCACCAACCCCTTGAGCTGACCGGAAATATCCGTCAACCGACCTGATCCGGTCTGCGCCGAGTGGGCAAAGCCTTCGACCAGTTGCGCATCGGCATGGATCTGCGCGATGTGGCGGTTGATCTCCTCGGCCACCTGGTGCTGTTCTTCAGCGGCCGTGGCGATCTGGGTGTTCTGGTCGCGGATCGAGTCCACCGAGCCTTGGATCTTGTCGAAGCTGTCGCGGGCCTGCTGGATGCGTTCCACGCTGGTGTGGGACACCAGCAGGCTGCCCTGCATCTGCTGGGTGACTTCCTGGGTGCGGCGCGCGAGGTTGCCCAGCAGGCTGTCGATTTCACCGGTGGAGTCGGCGGTGCGGCGTGCCAGGGCGCGGACTTCGTCGGCCACCACTGCAAAGCCTCGGCCCTGGTCACCAGCGCGCGCGGCTTCAATCGCCGCGTTGAGCGCCAGCAGGTTGGTCTGTTCGGCGATCGAGCGGATGGTGTCGAGGATGGTGTTGATGTTTTGGCTGTCCTGCTCCAGCAACTGCATGGTCTGGGTCGACTTTTGCAGGTCTTCGCTGAGCTTGAGCACGCTGCCGGTGGCTTCGCCGATATGCTGCTGGCCATTGTGCACGTCGCGGTAGCCTTCGTCGGCACTCGCGGCGGCGGCGCTGCAGGAGCGAGCGACTTCGTTGGCGGTGGCCACCATTTCGTTGAACGCGGTGCTCACCAGCTCCACGGCTTCACGCTGGCGACCGGCGGCCTGGTTCATGTTGTTGGCGACTTCGCTGGTGTCGGCGGCGGCGGTTTGCAGGTCGGAAGAGGCGTTGCCGATGCGCTGCACCAGTTGCGCGATCATGCTCAGGAACTGGTTGAACCAGCCGGCCAGGCTGGCGGTTTCGTCCTTGCCTTGCACCTTGAGTTGGCGCGTCAGGTCGCCTTCGCCTTCAGCAATCTCCTGCAGGCCGTCGGCCACCCCGCGAATCGGGCGCACGATCATGCTGGCAAAGCTGGCGCCGACAATCGCGAACACCACGGCCAGGGCGGCGGCAATCGCGGCGATCAACCAGGTGAGGCGGGTGGCGTCGGCCATGACTTCATCGCGCTTGATCAGGCCGATAAAGCGCCAGCCCAGATCCTTGGAGCTGACCACGTTGGCCATGTAGGCCACGCCGTCGATGTCGATCTGGGTCACGCCGTCGCCGCGCTTGGCCAGTTCGGCGTAGTTGGGGCCCAGGTCGGCCATCGGCTTGAAGTTGTGCTGGGCGTCGCTGGGGTCCACCAGCACGTTGCCGTTGGCTTCCACCAGCATCAGGTAGCCGCTGTCGCCCAGCTTGATGTTGCGCACCAGCTCGGTGAGCTGCTTGAGCGACACGTCCAGGCCGACCACGCCGAGGATGTTGCCGGTAGCGTCGGCGACGGTGTGCACGGTGCCGATCAGCACCACGTCGTCCGGTGCCCAGTAATAAGCGCCCGTGCGCACGGTGGCGCCCGGCGCGGCGATGGCGGCCTTGTACCAGGGGCGTACGCGCGGGTCGTAGTTGTTCAGTTTGGTGTCGTCAGGCCAGCTGGCATAACCGCCGTCGGCGAGGCCCAAAGACAAGTAGGCGGTGCTCGGGTGGCTTTTGGCGAACTGATCGAAAATCGCCAGCAGGTCTTTGTTGGTCTGGGTCAGGGGGATTTGCGCGGCGTCGGCGCCGGCGTAGCTCTTGAGGTCCTTGGCCGCGACAACGCGCGGGTCCTTGGCCACGAAGTCGACGTTCTGGCTGATGCCATCGAAAAACTGCTTCATGCCGTTGTCGATCTGACGGATCTCGCGACCGCTGCTGTCGAGGAAATTGGCCAGGGCCCCCTCGCGCAAGTTCAGCACAACCATAACGGCCACCAGGATGACTGGCAGGCACGCGATAGCGGCAAACGCCCAGGTCAACTTTTGCTTGATATTCATGACTTCACCCGCGGGTATTTATATTTTTGGCAAGGAGAAAACAGTGGCGTCGAGCGTCGCATGTGTTGTTTTGAGGGGATGTAGCCCATGCGTACTCCCTTTGTATCGACTGCGGGAGCACGCACTTTAGGCCGAAGGGCATGTTTATCCGATGCGCTCGCCACCCAGCGCATCACGCTGCATCGACTGCAGGTTTTTCTCGATGGTTTCGCAGATGGCTTCCATCTGGATCTGGTGTTCGCTGGAGCGGAACGGACTTTGCAGGTCGGTGCCGATACGCTCGATGGCCAGCAGCATAAAGCCCACAACGGTGGACGCCAGCGGGGTGAACCAGCCCAGGGATTCCACCAGGCCCACGGGCACGATCAGGCAGAACAGCGAGATAAACAGGCGTGGGAAATACACGTAAGGGTAGGGCAGTGGCGTGTTGGCGATCCGCTCCATGCCGCCCTGGGCGTTGGACAAATCCACCAGGGTCGACTCCATCCGCGCCAGGCGAATGCTGTCCAGGTGCCCGGTCTTGTATTCCTTGGCCAGCAACGCCGCCGAGCCGGTGAGGATGTCATTGGCAAAGTTATTGGTGGCGCCGTTGCGGGCGAATTCCTCGGAGGGGATAAAGGCGCGTACTTCATCAGGGCACGGTTCGCCCTTGAGGTGGGCGGCCAGGCAATTCACATACGCCACATGGCGGCGCAGCAGGGTGGCCTTGACCGGGTTCACTTCGCCGTCGGGATCGTCCAGCAGGGTTAATACCTGCCGGGCAAAGCTGCGAGAATTGTTGACCATCGCCCCCCACAGCGTGCGTGCCTCCCACCAGCGGTTATAGGCGCTGCTGTTGCGAAAACTGATGAGCACGATCAGTGCCGAGCCCAGCAGGGTAAGGGGCATCAGCGGCAAGTTGATCTTGGCGGTGAGGAACAGCATGAAGTCTACGGTGACGGCGACGTCCCACAGCAACAGCCAGAACAGCGACCAGCCCACATAGCCCATGGTCTTGATGATCAGGCGGTACTTTTTGATGATGGCGGCTTTCAAACGACAACCTCGCGGCGAGCGGTAAGCAACAGTGCCTTAGCTCGGACGTCGGCTTGCAGGGAAGGTTCGCAGCGCTGACTGAAACGGTTAAGCCGCCTGAGTTTTCTGGAACAATTTTGGTAGCGACGATGTCCCCTGAACTAATCACGATAGATTGCGCTCAAGGCGAAACGCCATTATCGGTGCTGCAATTGAGATCAGTGAATCCAAGTTGGTTGATCAGGGCTCTTTCTCATGTGCAGTGGTTCGTTGAAGTTGGCGATGGAACAGTCGGCGCGGGCGTTTGAGCGCCATGTGGATTTTGAAGCGTGTATTCGTACCCATTATTCGATTTTGTTGGAGTCCTATTCAAAAAGACCGTTTTTCTATAAGACCGCACTGAAGTTCAGTCGCTTGATGGTGTCCTTTACGTTATTGAGCACGTATTTCTCCAAGCCGGTGCCATTACTGTCCGAGGTGAAAGAGTTTTGTATGGCGCGTGGGTTCTGTTCCAGGAACAGCCTGGAGTCGATCTTCCTGCTGTTCAGGGCGTTGGGGTTCATGACGGTGTCGAGGCATGCGGATGACAGCCGTTTGCGGGTATTCAGCCCGTCATCCCAAGCCTGCGAGGAGATCCGGCTGATGCTCACGTCCGTGGTCGAGCCGCTGGGCGTGATGTGCCCGCAAACCGCGGTTTGCAGCTCAATGAACGGGTTGGATGATCGGGCTTACCTGGCACGTTATTTCAAAGGGTTTTTGGTCCTTCTGTCCCATAACGTGACCATTGACCTGTTGATGCCTGATTGTTATTGGCTGGTAAAGCGCGATGCCGGGCATATGTTGATGTTGGCGATCTATAACGATGCGTGTGCGCTGGATAACCAGGGGGCAAGCTTCAGGACTTCGTCCTACCTTTCCATCGCAGAGCAACTCTCGGTGTCCAAGACACACGTTATTCGCTTGGTGCAAGAGGGGGCCGACCGGGGCTATTTCAAGATTCACTCCAAGACACTGCTTGAAGTCCTGCCACCTTTTATGGTGTTGGTAAGACGCTTCATGGCGTATTCGTTTGCGACCTGTCTGCACAGTCTTCAACTAAGTCATGCCGATAACAAAGCGGCCACTCATACACAGGGAGTGACGGGATGCCGGCTAATGTGAAACTCAGGCCACGAATGCAAAGGCTGTTGTCGCCCGCCATTGCCCAGGCCGAACTGATCGGGATTTTCGCCTGGCTGGCGGTGTTGCTGGTTGATCGCGGGGGGCGGTTCGGCTGGCCGGTCGTGCTGGTCACGATGGGGCTGTGCGTGGTGTATAGGGTTCACCGGGCGGTGACTCAGTATGTGCTGTGGCGGGCACTGGGCGTGGCCTACATGGTGCTGCTGTCCGCGGGTTTTGCCTATGTGGTTCACACCCGTCCCGAGCTGCAGGTATTCGCCTTGCCGCTGGCCGTGACCTTGGTGATGAGCAGCGCAATCCTGTTTATCGTGGTTCAGGACTTTCTGGTCTGCGCCGCCTTGGTCTGGTTACTGACGTGGCCCAGCATTCAGATGAGCCTTTACGAAGGCGTCGATATCTACGTGTTTATCTTTTGCGCCTCGTCGGTGGCGATCGGCTTTATCTTGAATGTCTACTACCTAAAGAACCTGCGTTCCGTGTTACTGGTGGAGAGTGAGTTTCGGGAGTTGGCCGAGACCGATTACTTGACCTCCATCCTGAATCGGCGGGCCTTTATGGAGAGCTTCGCCAAACTGATTGCGGCCGGTGATACCGGCTACTTCATGATGCTGGATATCGACAGTTTCAAATTGAAGAATGACCAGTTCGGCCATGACGTCGGCGACAGGATTCTCTGCGCCATGGCCGCGTGCCTTAAATCCACCCCGGGCAGCCACAGTTTCGGCAGGATTGGCGGCGAAGAATTCGGGGTGCTGCTGGTGGGCGATGACCTTGGTCTCGCCACCGATTACGCGCTGCGCCTGCTGCAAGCGATCCGCAGCAGTGTCGCGTCGCCCCATGACTACACCTGCAGTGCGGGCATGACACATTTCACGGTCGGGGCCGATATGTCAGCGGTTCTCAAGCGTGCCGACCGCAACCTCTACACCGCCAAGGGCAACGGCAAGGACCGCGTGTATCTGGATGGCGCGCCGGTGTCCCACGGTTCGATGTCCACCCCGGAGGCCCTATGAAAGTTGGCGTGATTTCCGATACCCATGGCCTGCTGCGGCCTGAAGCCGTGGCGGCTTTGCAGGGATGTGAACAGATCATCCATGCCGGTGATATCGGCAGCCCTGAGATTCTTCAGCAATTGGCGCAGATCGCGCTCCTGCACGTGGTGCGCGGCAACAACGACCAGGACGCGCCGTGGGCACGGCAGGTGCCCGACTATCTGATGCTGGATGTGGGTGGATGGCGGACGCTGGTGGTGCATGACATCGCCGACGTACCTGCATTACTCGATACGCCTACGCGGCTGGTGATCACCGGCCATTCGCACAAGCCCCTGATCGAATGGCGGGGCGCAACGCTGTATGTGAACCCCGGCAGTGCAGGGCGGCGGCGCTTCACGTTGCCGGTGACGTTGGCGGTGCTGGAGGTGCGGGAGATGACGATCGAGTCGCGGCTGATCGCGCTGCTGGACTGATCCGGGTTTTATTGTTGCGCCAGGATGCTCTGCAACAACCCCGGAAACCGTTCCTCAAGCACATCGCCGCGCAATGAATTCATATGGGTGGTGCCCACGCTGCGGGTGTGTACCAGGCCGGCATCGCGCAGGACCCGGAAGTGGTGAGACATACTGGACTTGGGGCGCCCGCCGTCCAGTTCGCCGCAGGTGGCTTCGGGCACACCGGCCAGGCAGCGCACGATTTCCAGGCGCACCGGGTCACTCAGGGCGTACAGCAGACGCTCGAGGGTCAGGTCTTCAAGGGGAGGGTGTTTAAAGGCTCGCATGAAACGAATCATAACAGGGGGGTATCATCGAATACCATAGTTCGATTACCATCGAACTATCGAATCATTCACTCGCTCCCGGAGTTCTCAATGTCCGCTTTGTTCGAACCGTTCAAACTCAAAGACGTCACCCTGCGCAATCGCATCGCCATCCCGCCTATGTGCCAATACATGGCCGAGGACGGCATCGTCAACGACTGGCACCTCGTGCACCTGGCCGGTATGGCGCGTGGCGGCGCCGGTTTGCTGGTGGTCGAAGCCACCGCTGTAGCGCCTGAGGGGCGCATCACCCCAGGTTGCGCCGGTATCTGGAGCGACGCCCACGCCGCAGCGTTCGTGCCCATGGTCAAGGCCATCAAGGCCGCCGGCTCGGTGCCAGGCATCCAGATCGGTCACGCCGGTCGCAAAGCCAGCGCCAACCGCCCGTGGGAAGGGGACGACCATATGCCTGCCTCCGATGCGCGCAGCTGGGAAACCATCGCGCCGTCGGCCATCGCCTTCGGTGCCAACCTGCCGCAAGTGCCACGCGCCATGACCCTGGACGACATCGCTCGGGTCAAGCAGGACTTCGTCGACGCCGCCCGCCGTGCCCGCGACGCCGGTTTCGAGTGGATCGAACTGCACTTCGCCCATGGCTACCTGGGCCAGAGCTTCTTCTCCGAGCATTCCAACCAGCGCACCGACGCCTACGGTGGCAGCTTCGACAACCGCAGCCGTTTCCTCCTGGAAACCCTGGCCGCCGTGCGCGAAGTCTGGCCAGAGAACCTGCCGCTGACCGCGCGTTTTGGCGTGATCGAATACGACGGCCGTGACGAGCAGACCCTCACCGAATCCATCGAACTGGCCCGCAACTTCAAGGCTGGCGGCCTGGACCTGCTGAGCGTCAGCGTCGGTTTTACCATCCCCGACACCAATATCCCGTGGGGCCCGGCCTTCATGGGCCCGATCGCCGAGCGCGTGCGCCGCGAAGCCGGCATCCCGGTGACCTCGGCCTGGGGCTTTGGCACGCCGCAACTGGCAGAAGGCGCGTTGCAGTCTGGGCACCTGGACCTGGTCTCGGTCGGTCGTGCGCACCTTGCGGACCCGCATTGGGCGTACTTCGCTGCCAAGGAGCTGGGCGTGGAGAAATCCTCCTGGACCTTGCCGGCGCCTTACGCCCATTGGCTGGAGCGCTATCGCTAAGGTAAGCCAGGCAGTCTATAGGCCACTCAATTGAGTGGCTTTTTTTCGTCTCGGTATTGATACAAAACGGATACTCAAAAAACAACGAATGAGAATAGATATCAAACGAGAATTCATTGATATATCATGCGCCGCGAATTCTTGGCAGGTTTGCCGCCCCTTCTGGCTCTTTCACTAGGTTCAACATCCATGCGTCGTACCTTGATTTCCCTCTGTGTGCTTCAGGCGTTTTCGCCTTTTACCTGGGCAGAGGTTGTCCCTGCCGACAAGGCCAGTCTTGAGCTGCAGGCCACCAATGTCACGGGCGAGGCGGACTACGAGACGGCGCAAGGGCCGGTCAAGGGCTACCACGCCACACGTTCGGCGAGTGCGACGCGCACCGACACCTCGATTCATGAAACCCCGCAGTCCATCAGCGTCGTGTCCAAGGATGTGGTCGAAGATATCGGCGCCACCCGCTTGCAGGACGCACTGGACTACGCCGGCGGCGTGGGCCGCGCCAACAATTTCGGTGGGCAGGGGCTCACCACCTTCACCGTACGTGGCTTCACCACCGGCGAGTTCTACCGCAACGGTTTCCCGATCAACCGTGGCTACCCGAACATGCCGGATGCCAACACCATCGAACGCCTCGAAGTGCTGCGCGGTCCGGCAACCATGCTGTATGGCCGTGGCGATCCCGGCGGCACCTTCAACGTGGTGTCCAAGCAACCGCTGGCCGAGCCGACCGTGACCCTCGGCAGCCAACTGGATGACCAAGGCATGCAGCGCGCCACCCTTGACGCTTCCGGCCCGCTGGACGAACAAGGTCGCCTGGCCTATCGCCTGAACGTGGTGGGCGAGGGCGGTGACACCTTCCGTGATCATGTCGAAACCGAACGCTACGGCGTGACGCCGGTGATCACCTGGCAGGCCAGCGATGACACCAAGGTGATCTTCGAAGGCGATTTCATGCGCAACAACCACCCGCTGGACCGTGGCCTGACGCGCTACCCCAATCAAAAAGGCACCGCCTCGCGCGACACCTTCTGGGGTGAAAAAGACGTCGGTAAACTGCACAACGACAACAGCATGGCCCAGCTGCGTTTCGAGCACCTGCTCAATGACAGCTGGACCCTGGGCGGTGGTTTCCAGTGGCTGGACGGCACCTTGCAAGGCAATGCCATTGAAGCCAACAGCCTGGGCGCCGACGGTCGCACCCTGAGCCGCAACTTCAACTACCGCAAACTGGAGTGGACCGATAAAGACACCCAGCTCAACCTCACCGGGCATTTCTCCACCGGCGGTTTCGACCACACCTTGCTTACCGGCGTCGAGTTCGAAGACTACGACTACAAGTCGATTATCCAGCGTTCCAGCGGTTTGGCGGGTAGCTATCCCATCGACATCTTCAACCCGGTCTACGGCCAGGCGCGCCCGAACCTCACGCGCACGCCGACCCACGACAAGGAAAACCTCAAGACCTACGCTGCTTTTGTCCAGGACCAGGTGGCCCTGACCGAGCGTTTGAAAGTCCTTGCCGGCGCACGCTTCGAGCGCTTTGAACACGACTACCACACCTACGTGCCGGGCGGTAAAAGCTGGGAAGCCAGCGACAACGCCGTCACCCCACGCGTCGGCGTGATCTACGACCTCACCGACACCGTCGCGGTCTACGCTGACGCCGCGCGTTCGTTCAAGCCCAACACCGGCGCCAGTCGCCAGGGCGGTGGTTTTGAACCGGAGAAAGGCAAATCCTACGAGATGGGCATCAAGTGGGAAGCTCTGGACCGTCAACTCAGCGTCGACGCCGCGATCTACCAGATCGAGAAGAAAAACGTGCTCACCACCGACCCTCTCGACTCAACCTTCAGTGTCGCTGCCGGCCAGGTGCGCAGCCGTGGTTTCGACTTGAACGTGGCGGGCAATATCACCCCCGAGTGGCGTGTGATCGGCGGCTATGCCTACGTGGACGCCGAAGTGACCAAGGACAACACCCTGCGCACCGGCACGCGTTTGCTGAACATCCCGCGAAATAGCTTCAGCCTGCTCAACGTCTACGAATTCCAGGACGGCGCCCTCAAGGGCCTGGGCCTGGGCGCGGGTGGCAAGTATGTGGATGAGCGGGCCGGGCAGACTTCCAACAATGCCTTCTCGATGGACGCCTACACCGTGGTCGACCTGCTCAGCTACTACAAGGTCAACGACAAGGTGCGGCTGAACCTGGATGTGAAGAACCTGTTCAATCGCGACTATGAAGAAGGTGCGTTTGGCAACGTATACGCCTACCCAGGCGAACCGCGCACGGTGCAGGTAGGCATCGCCTACACCCTCTAACGGCCTGCACAGTTTCAATGTGGGAGGGGGCTTGCCCCCGATAGCGGTAGACCAGTCGATGTTGCTGTGACTGAACCACCGCTATCGGGGGCAAGCCCCCTCCCACATTTAATTGCGTTTACATTACAACGGCGTGAGCACATTCATCACCGTATCCAACGCCACCCGCGTGTCATCCAGCTGCACCAGCGACGCATGCCGGGCGCCGAGGGCGTCGCGGTTCTGGATCGCGGTGAGGATCGCCTTGTGCCGGGGCAGGCTCAGGCCCTGGATGTCCGGGCGGCGGTTGGTGATGTTGATCGACTCGCGCAGCGGCAACGACAGCATGTTGCACATATAGGCGAGCAGGTCGTTGCGGGTGGCGTCGGCGATGGCGCGGTGGAAGTCCAGGTCGGCCTGCAACAGCTGTTCGTGGGTCTGCGCGGTTTCCATGCCCTGGTAGGCTTTTTCGATGGTGGCGATGTCTTCATCGGTGGCGGTGGTCGCCGCCATGGCGGCAATCTCCGGCTCGAGGATGCGCCGCACACCGGCCAAGGTATTGAAAAATTCACTGTGGGGCGTGGACTGCATCAACCAGGACAACACGTCCGGGTCGAGCAGGTGCCATTTCAAGCGCGGCCGCACCACCGCGCCCACCCGTGGCTTGGAATACACCAGGCCCTTGGCGCTGAGCACCCGGGTCGCCTCGCGCAACACCGAACGACTGACCTTGTACTCCTCGCAGAGCGTGGCCTCCATGGGCAGCCGTTCTTCGGGCTTGAAGCGACCTGAAACGATGTGCATGCCCAAGTCCTGAACGATCTGGGCATGCATGCTCTTGCGCGGCTTGGGCGGCTGGTGATCCATAACGACAGGGATGCTCTGACTTAAATTCGCGGCATCATAGCATCCCAATTAGTGGGAATGCCGGGGGACTTCAGCCCCACGGCAACCCACCAGGAAGTCAAAGTCGCAACCCTGGTCGGCCTGCAGCACATGGTCGATGTACAACTGGCGGTAGCCGCCGACGATCAGGTTCTGCGGCGGCTTCAGGTCGGCCATGCGCGCCGCCAGCTCTGCGTCGGGGATGTCCAGGTGCAGGCGGCCGTTGGCGCAGTCGAGTTCGATCCAGTCACCTTCCTTCACCGTGGCCAACGGTCCGCCGGCCGCGGCTTCCGGCGCCACATGCAACACAACCGTGCCGTAGGCGGTGCCGCTCATGCGCGCGTCGGAGATCCGCACCATATCGGTCACGCCCTGGGCCAGCAGTTTGGCCGGCAAGCCCATGTTGCCGACTTCGGCCATGCCTGGGTAACCCTTGGGCCCGCAGTTTTTCATGACCAGGATCGAGTTGGCGTCCACGTCCAGTTCCGGGTCGTTGATGCGCGCCTTGTACATGTCGAAGTTCTCGAACACCACCGCGCGGCCGCGATGCTGCATCAGCTCGGCGCTGGCGGCCGACGGCTTGAGCACCGCACCGAGTGGCGCCAGGTTGCCGCGCAGCACGCAGATGCCACCGTCGGCGCGGATCGGGTTGTCGAGGGTGCGGATCACTTCGTCCTGGCCGTAGATCGGCGAGTCCTTGGTGTTCTCGCCCAGGGTCTTGCCGTTGACGGTCAGGGCATTCGGGTGCGGGATCAGGTTGGCTTCACCGAGGCGACGCAGCACGGCGGGCAGGCCACCGGCGTAGTAGAACTCTTCCATCAGGAAGCGCCCGGACGGTTGCAGGTCGACGATGGTCGGCATGCCGCGACCGATGCGGGTCCAGTCGTCCAGGTCGAGCTCGACGCCGATGCGCCCGGCGATGGCTTTCAAGTGGATCACGGCGTTGGTCGAACCACCGATGGCGGCGTTCACGCGGATGGCGTTTTCAAACGCTTCCTTGGTGAGGATCTTCGACAGCTTCAAGTCTTCGCGCACCATCTCCACCGCACGCATGCCGGACATATGGGCCAACACATAACGGCGCGCATCCACTGCCGGGATCGCCGCGTTGTGGGGCAGGGAAGTGCCCAGTGCCTCGGCCATGCAGGCCATGGTCGACGCGGTGCCCATGGTGTTGCAGGTGCCCGCCGAACGCGACATGCCGCCTTCGGCCGCGAGGAAATCATCCAGGGTAATGGTGCCGGCCTTGACCTGTTCACTGAGCTGCCACACCACGGTGCCCGAGCCGATGTCCTGGCCCTTGTGCTTGCCGTTGAGCATCGGCCCGCCGGTGACCACGATGGCCGGTACGTCGCAACTGGCGGCGCCCATCAGCAGGGCCGGGGTGGTCTTGTCGCAGCCGGTCAGCAGCACCACACCGTCAATCGGGTTGCCGCGAATGGCTTCCTCCACGTCCATGCTCGCCAGGTTGCGGGTGAGCATGGCGGTGGGGCGCAGGTTGGATTCGCCGTTGGAGAACACCGGGAATTCCACCGGGAAGCCACCGGCCTCGATCACGCCACGTTTGACGTGCTCGGCGATCTGGCGGAAATGCGCGTTGCACGGGGTCAGCTCCGACCAGGTATTGCAGATACCGATGATCGGCTTGCCATGAAACTGATGGTCGGCAATGCCCTGGTTCTTCATCCAGCTGCGGTACATAAAGCCGTTTTTGTCGGCGGTACCAAACCACTGGGCGGAGCGTAGGCCGGGCTTTTTATCAGACATGATCGATTCTCTTATTGTATGACTATATGTTCTATGTGTGCTTAAACATAAGCGCAAAATCGATGCTTTGGAAGAGTTGTTTTGTAAATAGTCCTACTATATAGTCTGGCTTAACTGAGGTATGACCCTGGCGGATTTTCGCGAGAGGCGTCCCCCGAGCTTCTATAAGAACAACAATCGGAGATCGACCCCATGAGCCAGGAACTGCGGCTTATTCGGCGCATCACGCTGAAACTGATTCCCTTCCTGATCCTGCTGTACCTGATCGCCTACGTGGACCGCTCCGCCGTGGGTTTTGCCAAGCTGCACATGGGCGCCGACGTCGGTATCGGCGATGCGGCCTATGGCCTGGGCGCGGGATTGTTCTTCATTGGCTACTTCCTTTTCGAGATCCCCAGCAACCTGATGCTCGACCGCTTCGGCGCACGGCGTTGGTTCGCGCGGATCATGATCACCTGGGGCGCGATCACTATCGGCATGGCCTTCGTGCAAGGGCCGCATAGCTTCTATGTGATGCGCTTCCTGCTCGGCGCGGCCGAAGCCGGATTCTTTCCCGGCGTCCTGTACTACATCACCCAATGGTTCCCGGTGCGCCATCGCGGCAAGATCCTCGGGCTGTTCATCCTCTCCCAACCGATTGCGATGATGATCACCGGCCCCGTGTCCGGCGGCCTGCTGGGCATGGACGGCATTCTCGGCCTGCATGGCTGGCAGTGGCTGTTCATCGTGATCGGCACCCCGGCGATCCTGCTCACCTGGCCGGTGCTGCGCTACCTGCCGGATGGCCCCAAGCAGGTCAAATGGATGAGCGACGACGAAAAGGCCTGGCTCACCGGTGAGCTGGACAAAGACCTGCAAGCCTACGGCCAGACCCGCCACGGCAACCCGCTGCATGCCCTCAAGGACAAACGCGTGTTACTGCTGGCGCTGTTCTACCTGCCGGTGACCCTGAGCATCTATGGCCTGGGCCTGTGGTTGCCGACCCTGATCAAGCAGTTCGGCGGCACCGACCTGGTCACCGGCTTTATCTCCGCGGTGCCGTACATCTTCGGCATCATCGGCCTGCTGATCATCCCGCGCAGTTCCGACCGCCTGAATGATCGCTACGGCCACCTCGCCGTGCTTTATGTGCTGGGCGCCATCGGCCTGTTCTTCAGTGCCTGGCTGAGTGTGCCGGTGCTGCAAATGGCCGCGCTGTGCCTGGCGGCGTTTGCGCTGTTTTCCTGCACCGCAGTGTTCTGGACCTTGCCGGGGCGCTTCTTTGCCGGCGCCAGTGCGGCGGCGGGCATTGCCTTGATCAACTCGGTGGGCAACCTCGGTGGCTATATCGGTCCGTTCGTGATCGGTGCGCTCAAGGAATACACCGGCAACCTCGCCTCGGGCTTGTACTTCCTGTCCGCGGTCATGGTGTTCGGGCTGGTCTTGACCGGCGTGGTCTACCGCGTGCTGGAGCGCAAGCACGTACTGCCCGCCGATCAATTCGCCGCCAGCGCCCGTGGCGCCACACGTACTTAATCTGGGAGAAGTTTCATGCGTTTAGTTCAGTTCGAGTCAAGCAACGGTGAACGCCGGGTCGGCGTTGTAGAAGGCGACACAGTGCGCGAAGTACTTACCGCGCGCAGCGTGCGCGAACTGGCGCTGGCTGCCATCGAGGCGGGCGTCAAGTTGCAGCAGCAGGTCGAGAGCCTGGGCCTGGGCGACAGCCATGACTACGCCACGCTGCTGGCCGACCTGAAGATTTTGCCGCCGTTGGATCACCCGGACCCGGCCCATATGCTCATCAGCGGTACCGGCCTGACCCACCTGGGCAGCGCCTCGGCGCGGGACAAAATGCACCAGCAGGCCGGCGATGAGAGCACCTTGACCGACACCATGCGCATCTTCAAATGGGGCGTGGAGGGCGGCAAGCCCGCTGCCGGCCAGGCCGGCGTACAACCGGAATGGTTCTACAAGGGCGACGGCAGCATCGTCGTGCGCCCAGGCGAAGCCTTCCCGGTGCCACCGTTTGCCGAAGACGCCGGTGAAGAACCGGAAATCGGCGGCCTGTATGTGATCGGCCCGGACAGCAAGCCCTATCGCCTGGGTTTTGCAGTGGGCAACGAGTTCTCCGACCACATCATGGAGCGCAAGAACTACCTGTACCTGGCCCATTCCAAGCTGCGCAGTTGCAGCTACGGTCCCGAGCTGCGCGTGGGCGAGTTGCCCCAGCACCTGGCCGGCACCAGCCGCATCCTGCGTAACGGCGAGGAAATCTGGCGGAACGAATTCCTCAGTGGCGAGGCCAATATGTGCCACAGCCTGGAAAACCTCGAGTACCACCACTTCAAATACCGCCAGTTCCTCAAGCCGGGCGATGTGCACATTCACTTCTTCGGCACCGCCACGCTGTCATTCGCCGATGGTATACGTACCCAACCGGGCGATGTGTTCGAGATCAGCCAGGCCGAGTTCGGCGCGCCGTTGGTCAATGGCGTCGGCAGCAGCGATGCGGCATTTGAACCCGGCCAAGTCACCCCCCTTTAAGGAGATCAACATGACCCAGTTCCTTGGCCACAACTTCATCGGCGGCCAGCGCAGCGCCAACGGCAGCATCAAGCTGCAGAGCGTCGATGCCAGCACGGGCGAGACCTTGCCGCAGGATTTCTACCAGGCCACGCCGGAAGAGGTCGATGCCGCCGCCAAGGCCGCCGCCGCGGCGTATCCGGCTTACCGTGCGTTGAGTGCCGCGCGCCGTGCGCAGTTCCTGGACGCAATAGCCGACGAGCTGGATGCCCTGAGCGATAACTTCATCGAGCTGGTCTGCCGTGAAACCGCGCTGCCCGCCGCACGTATCAAAGGCGAGCGTGGGCGTACCAGCGGCCAGATGCGCCTGTTCGCCACGGTGCTGCGTCGCGGTGATTTCTACGGCGCGCGCATCGACAAGGCGTTACCCGATCGCCAGCCGCTGCCACGCCCGGACCTGCGCCAATACCGCATCGGCCTGGGCCCGGTGGCCGTGTTTGGCGCGAGCAACTTCCCCCTGGCGTTTTCCACCGCAGGCGGCGATACCGCAGCGGCGCTGGCGGCCGGTTGCCCGGTGGTGTTCAAGGCTCACAGCGGGCATATGGCCACGGCTGAACAGGTGGCCAGTGCAATCATTCGCGCGGCAGAAGCGACCGAGATGCCGGCGGGTGTGTTCAATATGATCTTTGGTGGCGGCGTCGGCGAGGCGCTGGTCAAGCACCCGGCGATCCAGGCGGTGGGCTTTACCGGCTCGCTCAAGGGCGGTCGCGCCTTGTGCGACATGGCCGCGGCACGCCCGCAGCCGATCCCGGTGTTTGCCGAGATGTCGAGCATCAACCCGGTGATCGTGCTGCCCCAGGCCCTGCAAGCGCGAGCGGAAACCGTCGCACGGGATCTGACCGCGTCGGTGGTGCAAGGCTGCGGCCAGTTCTGCACCAACCCTGGCCTGGTGATCGGTATCGCGTCGCCGCAGTTCACCGCGTTTACCCAACAGGTCGCCCAACTGATCGGCGAGCAACCGGCGCAAACCATGCTCAATGCCGGCACCCTGAGCAGCTACGGCAAAGGCCTGGAAAAACTCCTGGCTCACTCGGGCATTCAGCATTTGGCCGGTAGCACCCAGGCGGGCAATCAGGCGCAACCGCAGCTGTTCAAGGCGGATGTACGCTTGCTGATCGAGGGCGATGAAGTGCTGCAGGAAGAAGTCTTCGGCCCTACCACGGTGTTTGTCGAAGTTGCTGATCAAGCCCAACTCAGCGCCGCCTTGCACGGCCTGCACGGACAGCTCACCGCGACGATCATTGGCGAACCGGCAGACTTTCAAGAGTTCGCCGAACTTACGCCGCTGCTGGAACAGAAAGTCGGGCGCATCCTGCTCAACGGCTACCCGACCGGCGTCGAAGTCTGCGACTCGATGGTGCATGGCGGCCCGTATCCGGCGACGTCGGATGCCCGTGGCACCTCGGTCGGCACCTTGGCCATCGACCGTTTCCTGCGTCCGGTGTGCTTCCAGAACTACCCTGACAGCTTGCTGCCCGACGCGTTGAAAAACGCCAACCCGTTGCGCATCCAGCGCCTGGTGGATGGCACGCCATCCCGCGACTCGCTGTAAACACTCATCAGGAGGCGTCATGTCGTGTACCGCTGTCACTGAGCATCGTGCGCAACTGGGGGAAGGCCCGTTCTGGGATGTGCCGACCCAGGCGCTGTACTGGGTCAATATCGCCGGCAAACAGGCCCTGCGCCTGATGGGCGGGCAGTTGCAGATCTGGCAGTTGCCCGAGCACGTTTCGGCGTTTATCCCGTGTGAAAGCGGTGATGCGCTGGTGACCTTGAGCAGCGGTGTCTACCGCCTGGACCTGGCCACCGAAGCCCTCACCCTGCTCTGCGTGGCCGACCCGCAGCCGGGCAACCGTGGCAATGAAGCACGCTGCGATGCCCAGGGCCGCCTGTGGCTGGGCACCATGCAGAACAACATCGGCGAACACGGCGAAGACCTGCCGATCACGCGGCGCTCCGGCGGCCTGTTTCGCATCGATGCGGATGCACAGGTCACGCCGTTGCTCCACGGCCTGGGCATTCCCAACACCTTGCTGTGGAGCGAGGACGGCCGCCAGGTGCATTTCGGTGACAGCCTGGACGCCACGCTCTACCAGTATTCGATCCAGGCCGACGGTCAACTCCAGCCGCCAACCGTGTGGTTCGGCCCGCACGCGCGCGGCGGGCCGGATGGCTCGGCCATGGACAGTCAAGGCTACCTCTGGAACGCCCGTTGGGACGGCAGTTGCCTGCTGCGCCTGACGCCCGAGGGGGAGGTGGACCGCATTATCGAGTTGCCCGTGAGTCGCCCCACCAGTTGCGTATTCGGTGGCCCCCACCTCACCACCTTGTATATCACCAGCGCCGCCAGTCCATTGGATCACCCTTTGGACGGCGCGGTGCTGGCCATCGAAGTCGATGTACCCGGCATGCCTTGCCATCGCTTTGCCGGTTAATGCCTAAAAACAACAACAAGGAGTCACCCGTATGAATCGTCGTCGTGGTATCCGTTCCCTGTGCTGCGCCGCTGTGGCGGTCTCGGCCATGAGCTTGAGCGGGCTGTTGCTGGCCGCTGAAGAAGTGAAAATCGGTTTCCTGGTCAAGCAGGCCGAGGAACCGTGGTTCCAGACCGAATGGGCCTTTGCCGAAAAAGCCGGCAAGGAACATGGCTTTACCGTGATCAAGATCGCCGTGCCCGATGGCGAGAAAACCCTCTCGGCCATCGACAGCCTGGCCGCCAACGGCGCCAAGGGCTTTGTGATCTGCCCGCCGGATGTGTCCCTGGGCCCGGCCATTGTCGCCAAGGCCAAGGCCAACGGTTTGAAAGTGATTGCCGTGGATGACCGCTTTGTCGACGCCAAGGGCAACTTCATGGAGGACGTGCCGTACCTGGGCATGGCCGCGTTTGAAGTCGGCCAGAAACAAGGCGCGGCCATGGCTGCCGAAGCGAAAAAACGCGGTTGGGACTGGAAGGACACCTACGCGGTGATCAACACCTTCAATGAACTCGACACCGGCAAGAAACGCACCGACGGCTCGATCAAATCCCTCGAAGAAGCCGGCATTCCCAAGGACCATATCCTCACCGCCGCGCTGAAAACCCTCGACGTTCCCGGCAGCATGGACGCCACCAACTCGGCCCTGGTCAAGCTGCCCAGCGGCGCGAAAAACCTGATCATCGGCGGCATGAACGACAACACCGTGCTCGGCGGCGTGCGCGCCACCGAAAGCGCCGGCTTCGCGGCGGCCAATGTGATCGGTATCGGCATCAATGGCACCGACGCCATCGGCGAATTGAAGAAAGCCAACAGCGGCTTCTTCGGCTCGATGCTGCCAAGCCCGCACATCGAGGGCTACAACACTGCGCTGATGATGTACGAGTGGGTCACCAAGGGCACTGAGCCGCCTAAATACACGGCCATGGATGAAGTGACCTTGATCACCCGCGCCAACTTCCAGGAAGAGCTGACCAAGATCGGGCTGTGGAAATGACCGCTGCGGCCCTGCGTTTTGACGCTATCGGCAAAACCTTTCCCGGGGTCAAGGCGCTGGACGGCATCAGCTTCACCGCCCATCCGGGGCAGGTGCACGCTCTGATGGGCGAGAACGGTGCGGGCAAGTCGACGCTGCTGAAGATATTGGGCGGTGCCTATATCCCCAGCAGCGGCAGCGTGCAGATCGGCGCGCAGACCATGGCGTTCAAATGCGCCGCCGACAGCATCGCCAGCGGCGTGGCGGTGATTCACCAGGAGCTGCACCTGGTGCCGGAAATGACCGTCGCCGAAAACCTGTTCCTCGGGCATTTGCCATCGCGCTTCGGCGTGGTCAACCGGGGCCTGCTGCGCAAGCAGGCCCTGGCTTGTCTCAAGGGCCTGGCGGATGAAATCGACCCCGAGGAAAAACTCGGCCGCCTGTCCCTGGGCCAGCGCCAACTGGTGGAAATCGCCAAGGCGCTGTCCCGTGGCGCCCATGTGATCGCCTTCGACGAACCGACCAGCAGCCTGTCGGCGCGGGAGATCGACCGGTTGATGGCGATCATCACGCGCCTGCGGGACGAGGGCAAAGTGGTGCTCTACGTCTCGCACCGCATGGAAGAGGTGTTCCGCATCTGCAACGCGGTCACGGTGTTCAAGGACGGCCGCTACGTGCGTACCTTTGACGACATGAGTGCGTTGACCCACGACCAACTGGTGACCTGCATGGTCGGTCGCGACATCCAGAACATCTACGACTACCGCCCGCGCGAGCACGGCGAGGTGGCGCTCAAGGTTGACGGTTTGTTGGGCCCGGGTTTGCGTGAACCGATCAGTTTTGAGGTGCGCAAAGGCGAAATCCTTGGCCTGTTCGGTTTGGTGGGGGCAGGGCGCACGGAGTTGTTCCGTTTGCTCAGCGGTTTGGAGCGCGCCAGTGCCGGCAGCCTTGAGTTATGCGGGGAGGCCCTGCAACTGCGCTCACCCCGCGACGCCATCGCCGCCGGTGTGCTGCTGTGCCCGGAAGACCGCAAGAAGGAAGGCATCATTCCGCTGTCCAGTGTCGCCGAGAACATCAATATCAGCGCGCGTGGAGCCCACTCTTCGTTCGGCTGGCTGCTGCGCGATGGCTGGGAGAAGGGCAATGCCGACCAGCAGATCAAGGCAATGAAAGTCAAAACCCCGACCGCCGCGCAAAAGATCATGTACCTGTCCGGCGGCAACCAGCAGAAAGCCATTCTTGGCCGCTGGCTGTCGATGCCCATGAAGGTGCTGCTGCTGGATGAGCCGACGCGTGGCATCGACATCGGCGCCAAGGCCGAGATCTACCAGATTATCCATAACCTCGCGGCCCAGGGCATTGCGGTGATCGTGGTGTCCAGCGACCTCATGGAAGTGATGGGCATCTCCGACCGCATCCTGGTGCTGTGCGAAGGTGCGATGCGCGGCGAACAAACCCGTGAACACGCGACTGAATCCAACCTGCTGCAACTGGCCCTGCCGCGCGGCCTGGCGAACTGAGAGAAGACCATGACGACTCAAAACAACGCGCTGCCGACGGCACGCAAACCCCTCGATATGCGCGCACTGCTCGACAACTGGGCGATGCTGTTGGCTGCGGTGGGCATCTTTGTCCTGTGCGCCTTGCTCATCGATAACTTCCTCTCGCCGTTGAACATGCGCGGGCTGGGCCTGGCGATCTCCACGGTGGGCATCGCCGCCTGCACCATGCTGTTCTGCCTGGCGTCGGGGCACTTCGACTTGTCGGTAGGCTCGGTGATTGCCTGCGCCGGCGTGGTGGCGGCGATTGTGATGCGCGATACCGACAGCGTCATGCTGGGCATCGGCGCGGCGCTGCTGATGGGCCTGGTCGTGGGGCTGATCAACGGCATCGTGATCGCCAAGCTGCGGGTCAATGCGTTGATCACCACCTTGGCGACCATGCAGATCGTGCGCGGCCTGGCCTATATCTTTGCCGACGGCAAGGCGGTAGGGGTGTCCCAGGATCAGTTCTTTATCTTTGGCAATGGCCAGTTGTTCGGCGTGCCGGTGCCGATCCTGATCACCATCGTGTGCTTCCTGTTTTTCGGCTGGCTGCTCAACTACACCACCTACGGGCGCAACACCATGGCCATCGGCGGCAACCCGGAAGCGGCGTTGCTGGCGGGGGTGAACGTCGACCGCACCAAGATCCTGATCTTCGCCGTGCACGGTCTGATCGGCGCATTGGCCGGGGTGATCCTCGCCTCGCGCATGACCTCGGGCCAACCGATGATCGGCCAGGGTTTCGAGCTGACGGTGATTTCTGCCTGCGTGCTGGGCGGGGTGTCGCTGAGTGGCGGCATCGGCATGATTCGCCACGTGATCGCCGGGGTGTTGATTTTGGCGATCATTGAGAACGCGATGAACCTGAAGAACATCGACACCTTCTACCAGTACGTGATCCGCGGTTCGATCCTGCTGCTGGCGGTGGTCATCGACCGCATGAAACAACGCTGAACTTCTTGTCATGTGAGGCTCAAAATGTGGGAGGGGGCTTGCCCCCGATGGCGGTGTATCAGAAGCAAATATGCAGACTGACACTCCGCAATCGGGGGCAAGCCCCCTCCCACAGTAAAGCGGTTTTAATCGGCGGTGAATTTGAAGACGGTGTTCTGGGTATACGTCTGCCCTGGATTCAAACGAGTCGAGGCAAACGTCGGTTGGTTAGGCGCATCCGGATAGTGCTGGGTCTCCAAGGTGAAACCACTCCAGTGCAGGTAGGTCTTGCCACCTTTGCCCTTCACCGAACCATCCAGGAAGTTGCTGGTATAGAACTGCACCCCTGGTTCGCTGGTGTAGAGCTGCAAGCGCCGGCCTGACGCCGGGTCATGCACCTCGGCGGCCAGTTGCTTGACGTCGCCTTTGGTGTCCAGCGCCCAGTTGAAGTCAAACCCACCCTGTTTTGGCTCGGCAAACTTGAGCTGCGGATGATCCTCCTTGATGTGCTGCCCAATCGGGGTGGGCTTGAGGAAGTCCATCGGCGTGCCCTTGACCGGTGCGAGTTCGCCGGTCGGAATCAAGGTGGCGTTCACCGGGGTGTAATGGCTGGCATGCAAGGTCGCGACTTGCTTGAGGATGTCGCCGTTACCCGCACCGGCCAGGTTGAAGTAGCTGTGGTTGGTGAGGTTGAGCACCGTCGGTTTGTCGGTGGTGGCTTTGTAGTCGATGTGCAGTTCGTTCTTGTCGTTGAGGCGGTAGGTGACTTCGGTTTTCAAGTTACCGGGAAAACCCATCTCACCGTCCTTGGACAGGTAGCTCAGCTTCACGCCGACCGAGTCCTTGTCCTTGACCGACTCGGCCTTCCACACCTGCTTGTCGAAGCCCTGGGCGCCGCCATGCAGTGAGTTGGGGCCGTCGTTGAGCGGCACCTGGAAGCGCTTGCCGTCGAGTTCAAAGGCGCCGCCGGCCAGACGATTGCCGAAGCGGCCGATGGTTGCGCCGAAAAACGCCGTACCGCTTTGATAGCCTTGCACGTCGTCAAAGCCCAGCACCACATCGTCGACCTTGCCGTTTTTGTCCGGCACTTTCAGCGATTGCAACACGCCGCCGTAGGTGATCACCGTGGCTTGCATGCCGTGACTGTTGCGCAAGATGTACTGTTCGACGGCAGTGCCGTCGTTGGTTTTACCGAAAGGTTTTTGCTCGCTGCTCAGACCGGCCGCCTGGGCGCCGCCGCTGGCGATCATCATGGACAGCGCCAGGCCGGACAGCAGGTATCGAGGGTGCTTCATGGTCGAACTTCCTTTTGTTGTTTTGAGTGGAATAGTTCTACTAATAGCGATATTTTGTCGTTGTGACAGCGAATTTATAGCCTTTTACCCCGGTTTCGTAAAATAAAATAAGACTAATTGATCGAGGCATCCTTTTATGAGTACTGAACACGCCGTTTATCCCGACCTCAAGGGCAAGACCGTATTGATTTCCGGGGGCGCCTCGGGGATCGGCGAATTCATGGTGCGGGCCTTCGCCGTGCAGGGTGCCAAGGTCGGGTTTGTGGACCGCGCGCAAAGCCAGGGTGAACGCCTGGCGGCGCTGTTGAGTTCCCAGGGGCATGCCGTGGAGTTCGTGTGTTGCGACATCACCGATGAAATCGCCTACAAGGCGGCGATAGGGCGCTTCGAGCATTCCCTGGGGCCGATCACCGTGCTGGTGAACAACGCCGCCAATGACGTGCGCCACACCCTGGAAGAAGTCGATTCGGAAACCTTCGACAAGCTGATCTCAGTCAACCTGAAGCACGCCTTCTTTGCCGCCAAGGCCGTGGTGCCGATGATGAAACGTGCCGGCAGCGGCTCGATCATCAACCTCGGTTCCGTCGGCTGGATGATGGCCTCCGCCGGCTACCCGGTGTACGCCGCCAGCAAGGCCGCCGCCCACGGCATGACCCGCGCGCTGGCACGCGAGCTGGGGCCCAACCGTATCCGTGTGAACACGCTGGTGCCGGGCTGGGTGATGACCGAAAAACAGCTGGCCATGTGGGTGGATGACGCCGCCAAGGAACTGATCAGCCGCAGCCAGTGCCTGCCCGGCAGCGTACTGCCGGAACACATCGCCAATATGGCGCTGTTTCTTGCTTCCGATGCGTCGGCGATGTGTTCGGCGCAGAACTTTATTGTGGATGGCGGCTGGGTCTGAGCCGAACACGTCAGTTCAGGCAACCCAAATCAATGTGGGAGGGGGCTTGCACCCGATAGCAGTCTTTCAGTAATACATCTGCTGACTGACACACCGCCATCGGGAGCAAGCCCCCTCCCACATTTGAAACTGTGTCGCTTATTCGATGGGGTAACGCTTGAACGCCGGATGCTGCTCCAGCCTTTCGGCATGCCGTTGCAGGTTGGGAAACGCATCCGCCTTGACCACCGACGCCACGGTGAACTGGCTGAACGACCACGCCACCGCCGCCGTAATCGACGCCTGGGTCAGTGCTTCGCTGTCGCCCAGTTGCTTGTCCAGCAACCCATAGGCCGCGAGCAATTGGCCGGTCACGCGCTCAAGCCACGGTGCATGCAGTTTCTCGGCCGGGCGCAGGTTGTGTTCATAGACGATCTGCACGCTCTTCTCACAGGCTGCCAGCGCCAGTCCCAGAACGTGCAAGTCCTTGGCCAGTGCCGCCGGTTGTTGGGGCAGCAGCTTCCTGTCAGCGGGGGCCAGGGCTTCGAGGTAATCCAGGATCAAGCTGGAGTCCATCAATACCGTGCCATCGTCCAGCACCAGGGTAGGGGCCTTGACCACCGGGTTGATCTGCGCAAATTCGTTGAAGGTGCGGAACACGGACAAGGGTTCATGCACGAAATCCACCCCGTACAGGTCCAGGGAAATTGCCACGCGGCGTACGTAAGGCGAGTCCAGCATGCCGACCAGTTTCATGAAGCCTCCATTGCTATCAGGGTGATGGGCTCAAGAGATTAAGGTTACTCGGTCATCCTGCGCAATGGCCGTTACGTCTCCACCCACTGCCCAATCGGTCGGCAAGGATGTCCTCATGCCGGGCTCCTGAAGCCTTGGCGGCTGGCGCCCGGCGGTTGCCCGGTGATGCGTTTGTAGGCGCGACTGAAGGCCGCCTGGGAGGTGTAGCCGAGGCGGTATGCCACTTCTTCGATGGGCAGTCGCTCCAGGGTCAGCCACTGGCTGGCGAGGCGCATGCGCAGCTCGGTCACGTAACGCAGCGGCGGTACCCCCAGGGTCGCCTGGAAACGATCCGCGAACACCGAGCGTGAGGTATGACAGTGCGCCGCCAGTTCGGCCACGCTCCAGTCGCGTCCCGGTTGCTGGTGCAGGGCGAGCAGGGCGCCGGCCAGGCGGGTGTCGCGCAACGCGGCCGCGAGGCCCGACGCATTAGCGCAGGCGCACTCGACCCAGCCCCGCACGATCATCGCCGCCACCACATCGGCCAGGCGCGCAAGGATGCCGGCATAACCGACGCGGGCGCTGGAGACTTCGCGTTCCATCACCGCCAGGATCGGCATCAAGCCGGGGTAACGCTGGCCCCCGGCGTCGATCAGCATCAAGGCCGGCATCAGGTTGCCGAGGCCTTGGATGCTGTCGAGCTCGAACTCCATGCAGGCGCTGAACAGCAGGGTGCTGGAGGGAGCAAAGGGCGAGGCATTCACCGCGCACACGGTATCGCCCAGCGGTGCAGCGTCGAAGCTGGCGATGTCCTGCACGGGATCATCCGGGTTGGACAGCAGCGCATGGGCGCCACCGTGGGCGATAAACACCGCATTGCCGGCCGACAACTCAAAGAGGCTGCCGTCGTGCAGGCGCAGGGTCGCGCAGCCGGCGGCCAGAAAATGGAAATACGCATGGCCTGGCTTGGCCGCAAAGCTGATGCCGAACACCGGCCCGGCCTGGATGCGCCGGTACTGCACGCCGCGCAGGCGCATGCTGCGCAGCAGCTCATTGATCAGCTCGGAGGACAGGGTGAATGCGTTGTCGGCTGGCATATTCGGGGTTTCGGTCAATAAATCAAGGGTTTTAATCATAGATCATCCTGATGGGCAAACCTAGACTGGCGGTCACGTAAATGCCTGAGGATGTCCTGTGATGAATGATTGTGTGTCCCATGCCCCTGTCGATGGCAGGGCAGAACCGACCACGCCGGCCTGGATGGCGGTGTTTTCTCTGGCGATGGGCGTGTTCGGCCTGCTCACGGCGGAGTACCTGCCGGCCAGCCTGCTGACGCCGATGGCCTTGGACCTGGGCGTGTCGGAAGCGTTGGCCGGGCAAGCGGTCACGGTTACGGCGGTGGTGGCGTTGTTCGCCGGTTTGCTGGTGCCAGGCCTGACGCGCGGTATCGACCGGCGCTTGGTGCTGTTGGGGTTCTCCACGCTGATGATTGCGTCCAACCTGCTGGTGGCGTTCTCGTCCAGCCTCCTGGTGCTGTTGTTGATGCGTATCCTGCTGGGCATTGCCCTCGGCGGTTTCTGGAGCATGGCGGCGGCCGTTGCGATGCGCCTGGTACCGGCGGCATTGCTGCCGCGTGCCTTGTCGATCATCTTCAGCGGCATTGCGGTGGGTACCGTGGTCGCGGTGCCATTGGGCAGCTACCTGGGGGACCTGTATGGCTGGCGCAGTGCATTTGTGGCTGCGGCCGCCGTCGGCGTGGTGACCCTGGCCTTCCAGCTGTTCACGCTGCCGCGCCTGGCACCCAGCGGCACCGCGCGCCTGCGCACCGTGCTTGATGTACTGCTGCGCCCCGGCATTGCCATCGGCATGTTCGGCTGCGTGCTGGTGCACACCGGGCACTTCGCGCTGTTTACCTACATTCGCCCGTTTCTGGAAAGCGCCACCGGGGTCGGCACCCAGGGGCTGGCGTTGATGCTGCTGGGGTTCGGCGCGGCGAATTTTGTCGGCACGCTGCTGGCCGGGTGGTTGCTTGTGCGCAACCCCCGGGGAACCCTGGTGTTGATGCCGGTCCTGGTGGGCGTCGCTGCGTTGGCCCTGGTGTTGCTGCCTGCGTCACTGCCGGGTCAGGCATTGCTCCTGGCGCTGTGGGGCATGGCCTTTGGCGGGGTGCCGGTGGCGTGGTCGAACTGGGTGGCGCGTGCGGTGCCGGATCAGGCCGAAAGTGCCGGTGGCATGGTGGTCGCTTCGGTGCAATCGGCCATCGCGGCGGGTGCGGCGGGCGGGGGCGCGATGTTCAGTGCCACCGGCATCGACGGGGTGTTTCTGGGCGCGGGTTGCTTGATGCTGCTGGCGGCCTTGTTGATCGCGCTGCGAGTGCAGGTGCCCCGGCACGCTGCGGCGGGGAGTGTGACGCACCACCCGTCTTTGGTTTAGTCTCAAGCGCTTCGCTGATCGCAAACGCTTCTGGAGCCGTAAGCATGACCGAATATGTACCTCCGAAAGTCTGGACCTGGGACGCCGAAAGCGGCGGCACCTTCGCCAGCATCAACCGACCCATCGCCGGCGCCACCCATGAAAAGGAACTGCCGGTCGGCAAGCATCCGCTGCAGCTGTACTCCCTGGCCACGCCCAACGGGCAGAAGGTCACCATCCTCCTTGAAGAGCTGCTGGCCCTGGGGCACAGCGGCGCGGAGTACGACGCCTGGCTGATCAAGATCGGCGACGGCGACCAGTTCGGCAGCGGCTTTGTCGCGGTCAACCCGAACTCCAAGATCCCGGCCTTGATGGACCACAGCGGCGCCCAGCCGATTCGTGTGTTTGAATCCGGCGCGATCCTGCAGTACCTGGCCGAGAAGTTCGGCGCCTTCTTCCCCACCGAGCCTGCTGCCCGCGCGGAGTGCCTGTCGTGGTTGTTCTGGCAGATGGGCAGCGCGCCGTACCTGGGCGGTGGCTTCGGGCATTTCTATGCCTATGCGCCGAGCAAGATGGAATACCCGATCAACCGCTTTGCCATGGAAACCAAGCGCCAGTTGGATGTACTGGACCAGCGCCTGGCCGTGAGCGAATACATTGCCGGGGATGAATACACCATCGCCGACATTGCCATCTGGCCGTGGTACGGCGGGCTGGTCAAAGGCCGCTTGTATGGGGCGGCGGAGTTTCTGTCGGTGCACGAGTACAAGCACGTACAGCGCTGGGCCGACGCGATTGATGCGCGGCCTGCGGTGCAGCGTGGGCGGCGGGTGAATCGGGTGTCGGGCGAGGAACAGTTGCCCGAGCGGCATGACGCAAGTGACCTGGACTGAAGGCCTGCACTGTAAAAAATGTGGGAAGGGGCAAGCCCCTCCCACATTTGGATGTCCTTATCTTCGATTTACTTGTAGCGCTGTTCGAACACCGCCACCTGTTCCGGCTTAATGAGCTCGAACGGCACCCACACCTCCGACTCGATCGGCTCGCCCTTGATCATCTTGATCGCCGACTGCACCGCTTGCGTGGCCTGGGCCTTGGGGTCCTGGAACACCGAGGCGGTGAGCATGCCTCGCTTGATCGCCGCCAAACCGTCGGGCAAGCCGTCGATGCCAATAATCGCGATCTCACCCTTGGCCTTGCCCGACTGTTGCAAGGCCATGGCCGCGCCAATCGCCATTTCATCGTTGTTGGCGACGATGGCATCAAACTGCGTGCCCGCCAGCAGCCAGTTGCTGGTCAGGTCCATGCCCTTGCTGCGTTGCCATTCGGCGCTTTGCTGCTCGACCACCTTGATGCCGGGAAAGTCCTTGAGCACCTGCTTGGCGCCTTCGGTGCGGTCATGGGTGGCGTTCTGCGCGAGGTCGCCCATGATGATCGCCACATTGCCTTTGCCGCCGAGTTTTTCCGCGAGGTAGCGCATCTGCAATTGCCCGGCTTCGATATCGTTGGACGCCACGGTGACCACGCCCTTGGGCAAGGTGCGCTCATCCGGGTGGCGGTTGACGTACACCAGCGGCGTCTTGGCTGCCACGGCGGCGCGGGTCATGTTGGCGGTGGCGGCGGTGTCCACCGGCAGCACGATCACGGCGTCGACTTTCTGGTTAAGAAAGCCTTCGACCTGGTTGAGCTGGCGCACCACGTCGCCCTGGGCGTCTTCGAACTGGATCTGCACGTCCTGTTGTTTAGCGGCATTTTCCAGGCCGGTGCGCACGTAGGTCATGAAGTTATCGTCGACCCGCGCGATGCTCACGCCGATGCGATACGCGGCGAAGGTCCATTGGCTGAACAGCAGTAAAAACGCAGCAACAAGCAATGAATAGCGATGCATGAGGGTGTTCCTTTTATTGTTATAGGGTGAACGCTTGACGGAAACGCTCCAGGGCCAACTCGCTGTCGCCGCTGGCCCAGCCTTCGAGGCCGACCACGCCGTTGTATCCCATGGCGTGCAGGGCCCTGGCAATGGCCGGGTAGTGGATTTCGCCGGTGCCGGGCTCCTTGCGTCCGGGCACGTCGGCCACCTGGATTTCACCGATGGCGCTGCCTGCGCGCTGGATCAGCTCGATCAGGTTTCCTTCGCCGATCTGCGCGTGGTACAGGTCCAGGTTCATTTTCAGGTGCGAGCTGCCCACGGCTTCGATCAGCGCCAGGGTGTCGTCGGCGCGGGCGAACGGGGTGCCGGGGTGGTCGACCTCGGTGTTGAGGTTTTCCAGCAGGAACACGCGACCGGCGTCTTCGCCCAGGCGCGCGATTTTTTCCAGCGCCTTGCACGCGCTCAGCCACATGCGTCCGGTGGTCTGGCTCACGGGCTGCACCGGCAGGCCGCCGTCCCCCAGGCCGGTGCCGTGCAGGTTGAGGCTGGGGCAGTTCAGGCGCTCGGCGACGCCGATGGATTCGCGCGCGCTGTCGAGCAGTTGGCGGATGCCGTCGGGGTCGGTGAGGGTACCGCTGATATAGCCGGTCATCGAGGTGAAATCGGCGCCGGTGGCGGCCAGGGCGCTGATGTCTTTATTGGTCCAATTCCAGATCTCCGCGCTGAAACCCAGTGCATGGATGCGCTTCACGCGCTCGATGAAGGGCAGGTCGAGAAACACCATCTCGGCACTGATCGCCAGTTTGAACGGGCTCATCAGCGGGCTCCCTGCACGGCCACGGCCTTGCCGGTTTCGAACGACTCGATACAGGCGCGGGCGATCGCCAGGGCGGCACGCGCGTCTTCACCACTGGCCATGGGCTTGGCGCCGCTGCGCAGGCAGTCGACAAAGTGGTTGAGTTCGGCGATGTAGGCGTCGCGCAGCAGGTCGGTGTCCATGCGCTGGGTGTCGGCCTGGATGCCCTGGGCCAGGTAGCGCACCAGGTCGGAGTCGTTGAGGCTGCCCATGCTCAGCATGCCGGCGCTGCCGAACACTTCGCCGCGTACGTCGTAGCCGTACACCGCCTGGAAGTTGGCCTCGGCGGTGGCGATGGCACCGTTGTCGAAGCGGATCGCGACCACGGCGGTGTCGAGGAAACCTTTGCTTTTGTATTCCGGCGCGATCAGTGCGTCGGCCATCACATACACCTGCACCGCTTCGGCACCGGGGTTGAGGTAGCGCAGGGTGTCGAAGTCGTGGATCAGGGTTTCCAGGAAGATCACCCATTGCGGCGAATTGGCCGGGTTGTTGAGTGCCGGGTCGCGGGTCAGCGAACGCAACAATTGCGGCGTGCCGATGCGGCCGGCCGCCACATCGAGGTGGGCAGTGCGAAAACTCTTGGCGAAACGTCGATTGAAGCCGACCTGCAGCGGCACGCGCGCATCGGCCGCGGCGGCAATGGCGCGGTCGGCTTCGTCGAGGGTGATGGCCATGGGTTTTTCGCAGAAGATCCCCTTACCGGCGCGGGCGGCGCTGATCACCAGTTCGGCGTGGCTGCGGGCGGGGGCGGCGATGATGACGCCGTCGATGTCCGGGTCGTCGAGCAGCTGCTGCGGGTCGGTGTAGACCTTGTTCACGCCCAGTTCGACTGCCAGGCGTGCGGCTTGACCGGGAGTGGGGTCGGCGATGGCGGCGAGGGTCGCGCCGGGGATGTGTCGCGCGGCGGTCAGGCCGTGGAAACTGCCCATGCGACCAGCACCGATCAAACCCAAGCGGATGTTCTGTGTACTCATGAAATGACCCCTTTTTATTGTTGGCCGTAGGACAGTCCTGACTGGCAAAGGGGCAGGAGCAAAGGTTATGCCAATTTATAAGTGTCTGATAATTAAGGATTTATAAAATACAATAAACAAAATGTGTTCATTTTGATGACATGCCTATACTGACATGTCAAAAACATGAACATGGATACCTCCCGATGAGCATGGCGTTCAGCGTACAAGACCTCGACTACCTGACGGCCCTGGGGCCTGCGGCGCTGAACGACGGCCCCGTTGCTGCGCTGGAACAGGCGTGGCGCGCGTGCCTGGCCGGGCAGGTGCAGCGGCCGGCCGAGGTGCGTCAGGTAATCTGGGACTCGTGGCGGCGCAGCGTCGAAGCCGCTATCGACCCGCAGGACAGCCAATACCGCTTCGCCGCCGCCGACACGCTGGCGGTCACCCTGGCCAGCCATCGCGTGCTGATCGCCGCCGCCGCGCAAGTCATGCACGGCTTGTTGGCCTACAACCCTCGGGGCCATATCAACCTCACCGACGCCGATGGCATCACCCTGTATTTCTGCGGGCTGGACATCACCCCCGTCGGCAGTCGCCTGCTCGAATCGGTCCAGGGCACCAACTGCACCGGCCTGGCCCTGGCCGAGGACCGCCTGGTGTACGTGCTGGCCGAAGAGAACTTCGGCAGCGGCCTGCGCCAACGCCGCATGCACTGCGCCGCCGCGCCGATCAGGAATGCCCAGGGCCAAACCCTGGCGATGCTGACCCTCACCGCCGAACCCGGCTGGTTTCACTTTCACACCCTCGGCACCGTGCAAGCGGCTGCCGAAGCGGTCTCCCGCCAAATGGCCCTGCAGGCGCTGTTGGAAGAGCAGCAAACCGTGCTCGAAGTCCTTAACGAAGGCCTGGTGGTGCTCGATGAGCATGGCTGCATCAAGGCGCTCAACCGTTACGCCCGGCAACTGTTCGGGGTGGGGCTGGAACTGATCGGCAGCTCCTTCCAGCACCTGGGCCGCAGTGAGTTGAGTGACGCCATTCTTTTACGCGGCGGTGAGCCGGTGCGTGACCTCGATTGCACCTTCCACCTGCACGACCGCAGCCAGCTCGCTTGCCTGGTCTCGGTGTGCCCGCTGGAGCAGGGCGGGGTGATCGTGTCGCTGCGCGAGAACCGCCGCATCCGTGAAATCACCCGCCGCATCATCAGCACCCAGGCCCGCTACACCTTTGACACCATCCAGGGCACGTCGCGGGCGATCCAGGACGCGCTGCACCTGGGGCGCATCGCCAGTCGCAGTGAATCCACCACCCTGATCCTCGGCGAAAGCGGCACCGGCAAGGAGCTGTTCGCCCAGGCCATCCACAACGCCAGCGACCGCGCCAACGGCCCGTTTGTGGCGGTCAACTGCGGCGCGATCCCGCGCGATCTGGTGCAAAGCGAGCTGTTCGGGCATGTCGAAGGCGCATTCACCGGCTCGGCCCGGGGCGGGTCGGCGGGCAAGTTTGAACTGGCCGATGGCGGCACCATCTTTTTGGATGAGATTGGGGATATGTCCTTCGACGCTCAGGTCAGCCTGTTGCGGGTGTTGCAGGAAGGCGAGATCACCCGCGTCGGCGCGAAAAATTCACGGCCAGTGGACGTACGGATCATTGCAGCCACCCACCGCAACCTCAGCCAGGCGGTGGCCGAAGGCGCGTTCCGTGAAGACCTCTACTACCGCCTCAACGTACTGAACCTGACCGTGCCGCCGCTGCGTATGCGCCGTGAAGATATTCCGCTGCTGGCACGGCACTTCCTCACGCGCTGCGCCCGTTCGCTGCGCAAATCGGTACAGGGTTTTTCCCCGGACGCGCTGGAACTGCTGTCGGCCTACGGCTGGCCGGGCAATGTGCGAGAGCTGGAAAACAGCATCGAGCGCGCCACCAACCTGGCGACGGGCGAACTGATCCAGGCGGCCGACTTACCCCTGGAAACCAGACCGCGCGCCACGCTGCGCCACTACGAACCCCAGCCCGCCCAAGACTTGAGCAGCCACGAAATGCACGCCATCGTCGCCGCACTCAAAAGCACCGGCGGCAACATCCGCCTGGCCGCCCGGCAACTGAACGTATCGCGCGGTGGGCTGTACAACAAGATGAGTCGATTCGGGCTGAGTGCCGGGGATTTTCGCGGGGCGTAAGGTCAAAATGTGGGAGGGGGCTTGCCCCCGATAGCCATAGGTATCTACACAACGTTGGCTCAACGCTGAAAGCGCGGCAGATAGGGCTGGTGTGGCGAGCGGGCTTGTCCCGCGTTGGGCTGCGCAGCAGCCCCAAAACCAGCCTCTACAGAGTATCTGATACACCGCGATCTTCTTGAATGGGGCTGCTACGCAGCCCAACGCGGGACAAGCCCGCTCGCCACAGGGAGATTTGTCAGGGGCTGAAAAGTTGTGTAGATACCCTTGCCCCGATAGCGGAGTGTCAGTTGACATCCACTTAACTGACCCACCGCCATCGGGGGCAAGCCCCCTCCCACATGTCTAACCGCGTTTCAGGCAGTTGATGGAGCGATCCACAGTGGTTTTGGCAATTTCCAGCAAATGCCACACCGCCAAGATCTTCGCCCGCTCCGGGCTTTCCAGCTGTTCCCCGCAATCCAGCGCAGTCGCCGACGCACTGTCGAGCAAACTGGCTGTGTAGAGCAGGGCATCTTCAAAGCTCAGGTCTTCGTTGACGGAGTGAAAGCCTTGGGTGGGGAGATAGTGATCGATGGCGCGGTTGAAGGCGGCGCGGTCTTTGGCGGGATCGTGGGGTGGATCGGGTAGGACTTTGTTCATGGTGTAATTCCAACTGGTAGGTAAGGAACCGAACCTTTCGCGACTAAACGTCGGGTGGCGGCTGTACGCAGGTTAGTCGACCGGCCAGTTGAACCCGGCGCACCCGAAGGTGCCCTGCGCACAGCCACCATGAACATGGCGACAGCTTGCGCAAACTGGTAACGGGCGACTAAACCCGATCACTGATGAGCAGTGACGGACCGCAGACTAGCCACCGATTCCAGCAGGCACAAGGCGGCCAGGATTGTCTAGGAAACGTCCTGCAATTAAAAGGGACCGGCCTTGCTGGCCCTTTACAAACCATGACAAAACGCCACCCGCCCACCAATGGAACGCGGTCAATGTGGGAGGGGCGGTGGCTACGTAGGGGGCTGACATAGCCATCCATTGATTGGTTTTTATCTGTAGGAACGGTCTGCCATGACGGATTTTGACGGCAAAGCTGACGAGCTTTCGCTTCTAGCCGGTACACAGGGACGCGTTAAATGGCGGCCCGTTGCTTCTCTCCACAGCCGAGCCCCATGGACAACTCCGACATCGCCATCACCCTCGTCTTGATCTCCGCCCTCATGCACGCCACTTGGAATGCCGTCGTCCGCGCCGGCAGCAGCCGCTTCATGACCTTGGCCATGGTCGACGGCACTGCATTGCTGATCTGCCTGGCGGCGTTGCCGCTGGTCAATGTGCCGAGCCCGCAGGTATGGCGCTACGTGCTGGTTTCCGTGGTACTCAATACGGTCTATCGATTGTTCTTGATCAAGGCCTATGAAACCGGCGATTTCGGCCAGGTCTACCCCGTGATGCGCGGCGTGCCGCCGGTGTTGGTCGCGCTGTTTTCCTACTTCTTGCTGCATGAGCAACTGTCAGTCCAGGCCATGGCGGGGGTGCTGTTGATTTGCGGGGGGATTATCAGCCTGACGTTTGTGCGCAAGATGACGGCGCAGATGTTCAAGCCGATTCTGATGGCCGTGTGTGCGGGGGTGTTTATTGCGTCCTATACGGTGGTGGATGCCAAAGGGGTAAGAGCCAGTGAGACCGTGTTGCAGTACATCATTTATCTCACGGTATTCCAGAGCATTCCGATCCCGTTGCTGGCGTTTTTCAAGGAGCGGTCGGCACTCGCTCAGGCTGTACGCAGTCATTGGCGGGTGGGCGTGATGGGCGGCGTTTTTTACTTGGCGTCCTACGGTCTGGTGCTGTTTGCGCTATCGCTGGACGCGGTGGCCAAGGTCTCAGCGTTGCGGGAAACCAGTGTTATTATCGGCGCCATCATTGCTGCGCTGTTCTTCCATGAGCGGTTCGGCTGGCGACGGATGCTTTCGGCGTTCGTCATTGTTTGCGGGATCATCCTGATCAAAGTGAGCACCTGATGGCCCAGCGCCCGCCACCCACGCCGATGCTTCAAGCCTTCGTCAGTGCCGCCCAGACCGGCAGTTTTGCGCGTGCTGCCTCCGAGTTGAATCTCACCGCCAGTGCCATCAGCCATCAAATTGCGGGCCTGGAAGAGTGGTGGGGTGTGCAGCTATTCGAGCGGCATTCACGGGGTGTCAAACTCACGGCAGCGGGGCAGGCGCTGTTGCCGGTGACCGATGGCTTTTTCAAAGAGCTGGACGCTGTGCTGCACTCGCTCAGCCTGAGCAAATCCCAGCCGCTTTACCTTTCGTGCACCTCTTCACTCTGTTCAACCTGGCTGATCCCCAGGATGCATGACGCTCACGCAGAAGCCTCGTTCAACCTTGACTTGGTGCTGACCAGCGCAGACATCAGCAGCGCTAACTGGAGCGCTCATCCGTTCGATGTCGCGGTGGTGATGGGGTATGGAGACTATCCGGATCACCATGCTGAACTGTTGATGCGCGATGAAGTGTTCCCTGTGTGTTCAGCGGAATTTCAACGTGTGAATGGCAATATTGCGGTGGCGGAGATCGCGCGGTACCCGCTGATTCATCGCGTCGATGATCAAGTGTGTCCAAGCTGGGAAAGCTGGTTCGCGTTCCAGGGCCTCACTGCGCCGCCGTATCACCATGGGCCGCGCTTTCCGGATTCCAGCCTGGCGATCAGTCTGGCGGTCAAAGGGGGTGGGATTGCTCTGGGCAGGACGGCGTTGGTCTATGACGCATTGAAGGACGGGACCTTGGTAGCGCTGAACGCGCCTGTAATGATGTCGCCCGCTGCGTACTACATCATCTGCCGAAATGGACGAAAGTCAGAGCCCGATATCGCCCGGTTGTTTCATTGGCTCAAATCTCAGGCGGACGAATTTATGCGTGAGGTGAAATCCCACAGGGGCAGTTGATCTAACGCGCCGCGATTTTCGCAGTAGCTAGGGCTTCAACTGCTTCCAGTCAATCGAAAACCGCGCCAGGTATTTGCGCAACCGATCTGCATCGTTCGGTTGTGCCTTGGCCTGGCGTGATACGCCAAACAAGCGCCGGCCTGCGTCGGAGAGGCTATCGGATTGCTGGCATACGTCGATGACGGCCTTGAGTTGCAACTGGTCGAACAGATCCAGGTCGGCCGGCAGTGACGCATGGGGTGCGTTGATCCCCCAGGCATAACGCAGGCGCTGTATTTCTTCGTCAACCTGGGTTTCATCGATGCGCCCGCTGTCGGCGAGTGTCGCCATACGTGTGATAGAGGCGGACAGTTCGCGGAAGTTACCCAGCCAGGCCGCCTCGCCGGAGCAGGCAAATGCCAGGTACTGACGCCGTGCCTCCAGGTTGAAGCGTACGCGACGGCCGTGCTCGCGGGCGTGACGCTGCAACTCGAAGTCGATGTTCGGCTCGATGTCCTCGCGGCGCCCCGACAGGCCTGGCAGGTCAAAGGTCCACAGGTTGATACGCGCATACAGGTCTTCGCGAAACAACCCTTCGGCGACACGCCCGCGCAGGTCGCGGTGGGTGCCGGCGATGATCAGGAAGTCACTGGTCACTTCGGTGTCGGCGCCCATCGGGTAGAAGCGTTTTTCTTCGATGGCCTTGAGCAGCATGGCCTGTTCATCCAGGCCCAGTTCGCCGATTTCATCGAGGAACAGCATGCCGCCATGGGCTGCGCGCAGCAGGCCGTCGCGAGCGTTTTGCGCGCCGGTAAAGGCCCCCTTGATATGCCCGAACAGCGCGGACATCGCCCCATCGCCGCGCAGGGTGGCGCAGTTCACTTCAACAAAGCGGCCCTGCACCTGATGGCGGCTGCGCTTGAGTTCGTAGATGCGCCGGGCGAGAAAGGATTTGCCGGCGCCAGTCGGGCCGATCAACAGCATCGGCGCCGTTGAGCGTACGGCCACACGTTCGATCTGTTCGATGGAGGCATTGAACGCACGGTTGCGCGTGGCAATTCCCGATTTGAGAAACGCCAGGCCTTCCAGGCGCTCGTGGGCAAAGCGCGAAGCGATGCGGTCGTAGCGCGACAGGTCGAGGTCGATCAGGGTGTGGGTGCCGGTGGCGGGCGCGATGTCGTCCTGGCGGCGTGAAGGGGCTGTCTGGATCAGGCGTGCCGGCAGGTTGCGCGCCTCGGTCAGCAGGAACCAGCAAATCTGCGCGACGTGGGTGCCGGTGGTGATATGCACCAGGTAGTCCTCACGCTCGGTGTCGAAAGTGTAGGCACTTGTGAAATCGTGCAGCGCGCCGTACACCTCTTCGAAATCCCAAGGGTTGACCAGCGGCATCGGGTGCAGGCGCACCTCCGTGTGGGGGGAGATCTGCTGGATGTCGGCGCGCACCCGCTCGGCCAGGCTGGTATCGCGAGCGTCGACGTCGTGGATCAATTCCAGGCGATCGATCTGCACATCCTCTTGCTGGCACAGCCCGACGCTGGGGCGCCAGTGGTTCCAGCGATTAGCTCCCTTGCCGACGCGATCGAGCTTGGAACCGATAAATCCGATGGCGACTGTGCGCTTGTACTTCATGACTGGACCAAAATATAAGTAACGATATCTAAGGATATGAATGATGTGACCGGCTTGTCATGGGTTTTCAGTGGATAAAAATAAAAAATACAAAAATATCAATGTAAAACAATAGTTTGTAGATTTTTTAGAAGCGTGCGGCAAAAGCTGGCACGTCTGCTGCTATCACCTGATCAACGCCGCAACGACGGCTTTCAAAAAAGAATCGAGATCATGCAAAAGAACACCTGCCAACTGCTGGAAGTCGCCAACGGCAAACCGATCAAGCTCTGGACCGAAGGCGTGCCGGTTGAGCCCGAAGCCCGCCAGCAACTTATGAACACCGCCAAGATGCCGTTTATCTTCAAGCACCTCGCGGTGATGCCGGATGTGCACCTGGGCAAGGGCTCGACCATCGGCAGCGTTATCCCCACCGTGGGGGCGATTATCCCCGCCGCCGTGGGGGTGGACATCGGCTGCGGCATGATCGCCGCGCGCACCACGCTGGTGGCCGGGGATCTGCCGGACAACCTGCATGGCCTGCGTTGCGCCATTGAAGCCGCCGTACCCCATGGCCGTACTCGCAGCCGTAAAGGCCGTGACAAAGGCGCTTGGGAAGACGTGCCAGCACAGGCTGACCAGGTATGGGCTAGGTTGCATCCGCGCTTCAAGGCGATCACCGATAAGTACCCGCAACTGGAACGCAGCAACCACCGCCAGCACCTGGGCACGTTGGGCACCGGCAACCACTTTGTCGAGGTGTGCCTGGATGAAGCCAACCGCGTCTGGTTCATGTTGCACAGCGGTTCGCGGGGCGTGGGCAATGCCATCGGCAACCTGTTTATCCAATTGGCTCAGGCGGATATGCGTCAGCACCTGGCCAACCTGCCGGACCGCGACCTGGCGTATTTCGAAGAGGGCAGCCAGCACTTCGATGACTACGTGCAAGCAGTGGGCTGGGCCCAGGATTTTGCCCGGCAGAACCGCGAGTTGATGATGCGCGCGGTGGTCCAGGCGACGCGCCAGGTGATCAGTAAACCGTTTGAAGTGGCACTGGAGGCCGTTAACTGTCATCACAACTATGTACAAAAAGAGCGGCATTTTGGCGAAGAAATTTTGGTGACCCGCAAGGGCGCGGTCTCCGCAAAAAAAGGCGAGCTGGGGATTATCCCGGGCTCCATGGGCGCCAAAAGCTTCATCGTGCGCGGCCTGGGCAACGAAGAATCGTTTTGCTCGTGCAGCCACGGCGCCGGTCGCACCATGAGCCGTACCAAGGCGAAGAACACCTTCACCGTCGCCGACCAGATCCGTGCGACCGCCCATGTGGAGTGCCGCAAGGACGCGGATGTGATCGACGAAATACCGATGGCCTACAAGGACATCGACCAGGTCATGCACGCCCAGCGCGAGTTGGTGGAAGTGCTGCACACCTTGCGTCAGGTGGTGTGCGTCAAAGGATAAGCGGAGGAATCGAGATGCATAGGGAAGAACGACACCCGTTGAGCGACGCCATGCGCGCTCGGGTCGTGCAGGCGCTGGACAAGATAGAGCACGAGCGCAATGTGAAGGTGCTGTATGCCTGTGAGTCGGGCAGCCGCGCCTGGGGTTTTGCCTCCACCGACAGCGATTACGATGTGCGCTTTGTCTACGTGGAAAAACCTGATTGGTTCATGCAGGTGGACGCGCCGCGTGACGTGATCGAACGTCCGCTGGATGACGAATTGGACGTGAGTGGCTGGGAACTGAGCAAGACCTTGGGCCTGCTGCGCAAATCCAATCCCACGTTGCTGGAGTGGCTGGATTCGCCGTTGGTGTATCGCCAGGAAACCGAGGCCGCCGCGCAACTACGGGCGCTGGCCGAAGCTTTCTACAGCCCGCCGGCCGCGCGCAATCACTACCTGTCGATGGCCAGGAAAACCTTTCGCGGTCACCTGCAAGGTGAAACGGTGCGCTTCAAGAAATACTTCTACGTCTTGCGGCCGTTGCTGGCGGTGCGTTGGATCGACCTGGGGCTGGGGCGGCCGCCGATGACCTTCGCTGACTTGCTGAGCACGGTGAACGACGCGCAACTGTTGGATGAAGTGGCGACGTTGCTGACGCTCAAGCGCAATGCCGGTGAGGCGGCTTATGGTCCGCGACGTCCGGCGCTACACGCATTTATCCAGGCTGAACTGGAACGCGAAGTGCCGGTATTGCCAAGCACTCGGGAAGACTCACAACGACTGGACCGCTATCTGCGGGACACGGTCAAACGCTTTGCATAAGGATGGCTATGAAGCAGGACGTGATTGAACTGGATGGCGCCATTGGCGGTGGCCAGGTATTGCGCAGTGGTGTGAGCCTGTCGATGGTGACCGGGCGCACATTGCTCATCAGGAACATCCGCGCCAAGCGCAGTCGCCCCGGGTTGATGCGCCAACACCTGACAGCCGTGCTGGCAGCGGCCGAGGTGTGCAGCGCTCGGGTGGAAGGCGCTGAGCTGGGGTCGCAAACGCTGCTCTTTGCACCCGGGCCGATTCAGGGCGGCGACTACCGCTTTGTGATCGGCACCGCGGGCAGTTGCACCCTGGTGCTGCAAACGCTGTTGCCGGCGCTGTTGCGGGCCACGGCCGCCAGCCGAGTGACCATTTGCGGCGGCACCCACAACCCGCTGGCACCGCCGGTGGACTTCTTGCAACGCGCCTGGTTGCCGCTGTTACGGCGCATGGGCGCACGCGTTGAGTTGAGCCTGGTCCGGCATGGTTTTGTCCCGGCAGGTGGCGGCGAATTGCAGGCGTTTATCCAGCCCGGCGAACTGGCGCCGTTGCACCTGATGCAGCGTGGCAAATTGCTGGAGGCTCGGGCGACCACACTGAACGCCGGCTTGCCCGCTCAGGTCGGCGAGCGCGAGTTCAAGCGTGTACGCCAGCGTTTGGGGTTCAGCCCGGCACAGCTGTTTACGGTCGAGATAGATCCCGATCATGGCCCGGGCAATGTGCTGATGCTGGAGTACGCCCACGAGCACGTCACTGAAGTGTTCAGCGCCTTTGGCATGGCCAGGGTCCGTGCTGAAACCGTCGCCGATGAGGCAATCAACCAGGCAGTGGAATGGCAGGGCAGCGACACGGCGGTGGGCGAACACCTGGCGGACCAACTGCTGTTGCCGATGGCATTGGCGGGCGGTGGCAGTTTCACCACGGCGCATATGAGCGAGCACTTGCACAGCAATATGGCGGTGATTCGCCGCTTTCTGCCGATAGTGATCGAAAGCCATGAGCAGGAAGAGGGGGCGTTGAAGGTGGAGTGCCGGGCGCTCTAAAGATTCTCCGAGGTGACGATCTGCGGCGCGATATACACCCGATGCCGCCCCGGATCAAACCCCTCGGCACTCTGCAATTCCACCAGCAACTGCACCAGCGCGTTCGCTGTCTGCCTGGGCTGTGAATCCATCACCACATCGATCAACCCCTGGCTCAGCGCCTGGCGTGACAGCTGCGTGGACTCCTGCAAAATGCAGCACAACGCCGGGCGCTTGGGCAGTTGCGCGAGGGCGCTGATGATGCCGTCGCCGCCACCGCCCACCACGCACAGGCCACGCAGGTCGGTGTGGCGGGTGAGCAGGTCGAGAGTGGCTTCTTCGGTGATGTCGCAGTTGTCCAGGTTGATCAGCGGCTCCAGCGGTTTGAGACCGGGGGCGTGTTCGGTGAGGTAGCTGTGCAGGCCTTCGACCCGTGCCTGGTGACCGAGAAAGCGATGGCCGCCGAGCAGGATCCCCACGCTGCCTTTGCGTGCGCCACAGGTGCGGGCGAGCAGCCAGCCCATGGTGCGGCCGACCACGTGGTTGTCCTGGCCCACGTGAACAGGTGCAGGTGTCGCTGGACTTCCCCCAGCACCAGGCCTGGGTGCAGCGCTTTACCGCGTGGTGGCGCTACGGGATCGAAGGCTGGCTGGCCCGCCCCGACACCCCGCACAGCCTGTCCTTCACCTGCGAACTGGGCCCGCCGCCCTATGCCATCACCGACGAAGACGGCGAAGAAGTGAAAATCCTGCGCGACAACATGCCCTTCGGCCGCCCGGGTGCCGGGGAGTTCGGCACCTACTTCATCGGCTACGCACGCTCGCCGCAGCCGCTGGAATTGATGCTGGAAAACATGTTCGTCGGTCGCCCGGCAGGCAACTACGACCGCTTGCTCGATTTCAGCACGGCGGTCACCGGCGGGTTGTTTTTCGTGCCATCGGCCGACCTGCTCGAAGCACTGGCGGAGCGTACGGGCGGGCTGTAAGGCAAAGCAGTTCAAATGTGGGAGGGGGCAAGCCCCCTCCCACATGAGATTTATGCTGGGTTGAGACGAGGGTTTGTATCAACTCAGCAGCCCGGTACTTACCGCCACAATCAGGAACACCCCCAGCAGCGCGCGATAGATCACAAACGGCCAGGTGGAGAACCGCTCCAGGAACTTCATCAGGCCCCAGATCGCGAAGAACGCCGAGACGCTGGCCACCAACAGCCCGAACAGCAAATGCGGCCAGGCATGGGCGGGCATATCGGCATGCAGCAGCACCCACAGCTCCTTCAAGCCGGCGAGGGCGATGGCGGGCAGGCCCAGCAGGAAGGAAAAGCGTGCGGCTTCTTCGCGTTTGAAGTTAAGGAACAGGGCGGCGGTGAGGGTCGAACCCGAACGCGATACGCCCGGAATCAACGCGCCGATCTGCGCGACCCCGACGATCAGCGCATCGCGCAGGCGCATCTGGCTGACCTCGCGGGTATGCCGTGCACGCAGCTCGGCCGCCGCCAGCAACACCGCCATCACCACGCAGGAAATCCCGATCACCATCAGCCCGCGCAGCGGCGAATTGCAGGCGTTCAGGGTCGATGACAAGGCCAGCCCGGCAATCCCGATCGGGATAGTCGCCAACACAATCGCCACGGCCAGCTTGAACCATTGATCGTTGTAGTCGCCCCGGCGCACCGCGCCGATGCTGCCCGTGGTCACTTGGCGCACATCGCGCCAGAAGTAACTGACCACCGCCGCCAGTGCCGCCAACTGCATGGCCGCCGAAAACGCCGAGCCGGGGTCTTGCCAGCCGAGCAGGGCGGGCACTACGCGCATATGGGCGGTGGAGGAGACCGGCAACAGTTCGGTAATGCCCTGGATCACGCCCAGGATGAAGATCTGCAAGTAGTCCAGGGAGGCGAAGCCCACATCCAGGCCGGCGGAACAGACGTTCGTCAAAATACGTGTCCTTGAGGAAAGGTAGAGATCGGCGAATTCTATTCGAAATGTTTCAGAGCTTTGGCAGGGGCCGCCGCTATTTGCAATCGGTTCAGCAAGTAGAAAGGTTCGTGGCGCTATTGGACTGCGCCGAGGTTTTGTGAACAATGGCGCCCTGCGTTTTTTGACCGAGAGCCCAATGCCTGAAACTACCGTGGAACTGATCCAGACCGGCCCTGAAGAATCCGAGTTGATCCGCAATCTCTACCAGTACTACGCCTATGAGTCGTCGGACTGGGAGCAGGAAGATGTCGAGGCGGACGGCCGTTTCTACATCCATGACGAACACCTGACGCGCTACTGGCAAGACCCGCAGTGGAGCGCCAACCTGTTGCTGGTCGATGGTTATATCGCCGGCTTCCTGCTGATCGAAGGCAGCGAGTTGCCGGGCATCGACGCCTTGGAACTGGCCGACCTGTTTATCCTCAAGCGCTATCGCCGCAAAGGCATTGGCCGCGCCATCGCCACCCAGGTGCTGTGCAGCGGCGCGGCGGATTGGCTGGTGCGGTTTTATGACCAGGACGAAGTGTCCCAGGCGTTCTGGCGCTCGGTGCTGGATAACCTGCCGCGCCCGGTGCAGGCCCTTGAACTGGCGGATGATCCGCAGTTGATGAGTTACCTGGTTACGCGGGCGGTGTTGCATTAAAGGTTTGCTGCATCGCCTGCGGCGGCTGCCCGAACGCCCTTAAAAACGCCTGGCGCATGCGCTCGCGGTCACCGAAGCCGGTTTCGCGGGCCACCACTTCCACCGGGTGCCGGCTGGTTTCCATCATCGCCCGCGCAGCCTCAACCCGCAGGGATTCGATGGCCTTGGCCGGGGTTTGCCCGGTTTCTTCGCGGAATACCCGGCTGAACTGGCGCGGGCTCAGCCGGGCCACGTCGGCCAAGGCGTCCACCGACAGGTCGTGTGTGAGGTTTTCACGGGCGTAGGCCAGGGCCAGTTGCACGCGGTCGGACTTGGGGTCCAGCTCCAACAGTGCAGACAACTGCGATTGCTCACTGCCCCGACGCTGGGCGATCACCAGCTTGCGCGCGATGCGCCGGGCGAGGTCGCTGCCCAGGTCGTTCTCCACCATGGCCAGCGCCATGTCCACCCCGGCACTCATGCCGGCGCCGGTCCATAGCTGGCCGTCGACGATAAACAGCTTGTCTTCTTCCAGGCGGATGTCCGGGTAGCGCTTGCGAAAGGCAGGCGCGTGGATCCAGTGGGTGGTGGTGCGCTTGCCGTCGAGCAAGCCGGCTTCGGCCAGCACGAAGATGCCCATGCACAACGAGGCGACGCGCCGCGATTGGGCCGAGGCGGCCTTGACCAGTTCCAGCAGGTTGGCCTCCGGCAGGCGAAACTCCAGGTAACCGCTGACAATCAGCGTGTCATAGCCTTGTGGCCGCAGAGGCGAGGTGTTCACCGAGAAACCCTGGGACGTCATCACCGCGCCGCCGCTTTCCGACACCAGGTGAAACTCATAGGCAGGTTCACCGCGCAGCAGGTTCGCGCACTCGAACACCGAGCCGAGGCTGAGGCTCAGGGATTGGAAGTTCGGGTAAACCATCAGCGCAACGCTGTGCATCGCATGTCTCCAGGGGCGTGGGAGGGTGGATTGTCGGCGCGTGCCCGGTAAACGGCAACCCACTTCGGGTCATGTCCGGAATCCTTGCGCATATGACATTGTGAGGGTTTGGCGCCGCCCCTAACATTCCCTCAACGAACTAGACGACTGGTCTAATCGGACGGAGTGAAGCATGAACAGCGAAACTAAAAGTGCACGGCAGACCATTCTCGACACGGCGCAGTTGATTGTTGGCCGTAAAGGATTCTCTGCGGTGGGCTTGAACGAAATACTTCAAGCCGCCCAGGTGCCTAAAGGTTCGTTCTATCACTACTTCAACTCCAAGGATGGTTTCGGTGTCGTGTTGCTCGATACCTACTTCGACAACTACCTGCACGGCATGCAGCAACTGTTCGACCAGCCCGGCTTATCCCAGCACGCCAAGTTGATGCGTTATTGGCAAGCCTGGATCGACAACCAGACCGGCTGCACCGATGCGGGCAAATGCCTTGCCGTCAAACTGGGTGCTGAGGTGTCAGACCTTTCAGAGCCCATGCGCCTGGCGCTGGAACGTGGCACGTCGCGCACTATCGATTTACTCGCCATCGCCATACAGCGCGGCCTTGAGGACGGTTCCCTGAACGTCGATCAAGCCCCTGCAAGCCTGGCCCGGCGCCTGTACGCGCTGTGGCTGGGGACCAGCGTCATGAGCAAGATCACCCGTACATCCGCGCCTTTTGATGAGGCGTTGCTGCTGACCCGACAGCTGTTGGGTTGCCCTGGACACACTGACATTCACTGATCGAGGCACTGGAAAATGAAAGTATTAATGGTACTGACCTCTCACGACCAGCTTGGCGACACCGGCCGCAAGACCGGCTTCTGGCTCGAAGAATTTGCTGCACCCTATTACGTGTTCAAGGACGCCGGCGCCGAACTGGTGCTGGCTTCCCCGGCCGGTGGCCAGCCGCCGCTGGACCCGGTGAGTGACGCGCCCGACGCGCAAACCGAGCAGACCCGCCGCTTTGCCGCCGACCCTGCCGCGCAACAGGCCCTGGCCAACACCGTCAAGCTGGACACAGTCAACGCGGACGACTTCGACACCGTGTTCTACCCAGGTGGCCACGGCCCGCTGTGGGACCTGGCAGAGTCGCCGGTGTCCATCGCCCTGATCGAGTCCTTTGAACGGGCCGGCAAGCCTGTTGGTTTTGTCTGCCACGCACCGGGCGCCTTGCGTCACGTCAAGGCCGTCAATGGCGAGCCGCTGGTCAAGGGCCGTCGCGTCACCGGCTTCTCCAACTCGGAAGAAGCGGCGGTGGGCCTGACCGAGGTGGTGCCGTTCCTGATTGAAAATGATTTCAAAGCACTGGGCGGCAACTATCAGAAGGGCGCCGACTGGCAATCCTTCGTGCTCGAAGATGGTTTGCTGATCACTGGACAGAACCCTGCCAGTTCCAGTGACGTGGCTAAGGCGCTGCTGAAACTCACCGCATAAGTTAATTAACCCTGCTAATCATTGGCGACTTGCAACAGTCGCCAATGCTTTTGTTCGTCCCGAATTTGGATTACCCCAATGACTAACAGCGTTTTAAGTACCCCGGTAAAACTGGGTCATCACACCTTGAACAACCGTATCGTATTGCCGCCGCTGACGCGCCAGCGCAGCGCACAACCCGGCGACATCGCGACCGACCTGATGGCCAAGTATTACCGCCAGCGCGCTACGGCCGGTTTCATGGTCAGCGAAGGCACGCAGATCGAACCGCGTGGCCAGGGCTATGCCTGGACGCCGGGCATCTACACCCCGGCGCAGATCGACGGCTGGCGCAAGGTCACCGACGCGGTGCATGCCGAAGGCGGGGTGATCTTTGCCCAACTGTGGCATGTGGGCCGTGTGTCCCATAACGCCTTGCAGCCTGAAGGCGCCGCACCGGTGGCACCGTCGGCCATTCAAGCCCAGCAAGCCAAGGCCTTTATCGAAACCGGGCCTGGCGAGGGTGAATTGAAGCAACCGCCGGTGCCTCGCGCCTTGAGCGTGCTCGAGATTGAAGAATTGGTCGGGCACTACGCCCAGGCCGCACGCAATGCCCTGGACGCCGGGTTCGACGGCGTGGAAATTCACTCGGCCAACGGTTACCTGGTCAACCAGTTCATCTCGGCCCATTCCAACCAGCGCGACGATGAATACGGCGGCTCGCTGCATAATCGCCTGCGCTTTTTGCGCGAGATCGTCGAAGCCGTCAGCAAGGTAGTCGGGCCGGAGCGCCTGGGCGTGCGGTTCTCGCCGCTGTTCAGCGGCACCGACCAGGACCGTGTGTACATCGGCCTGGTGGAAGAAGATCCGCACCACACCTACATCGAAGCGATCAAGGTGTTGGAGGAATCGGGCATCGCCTACGTGTCCATCGCCGAAGCCGACTGGGACAACGCCCCCGTGCTGCCCGACAGCTTCCGTGAAGCCGTGCGCAGCACCTTCAGCGGCCGCATTATCTATGCCGGTCGTTATACCGCTGAACGCGGCGCGAAACTGGTGGAAGCCGGGTTGGCGGATTTGATTGCATTCGGACGGCCGTTCATTGCCAACCCGGACCTGCCGCAGCGGCTATTCAAGGGCTGGCCGTTGAACCCGCTGCGGGAAGAGGGGATGTATGGTGGGGGTGAGGTTGGCTACATCGACTACCCCACTTACTCCGAGTAAGAACGCAGTCAATGTGGGAGGGGGCTTGTTTCCGTGGCGGCCTTCGGGCCGACCATGTCGTTGGATTTGATTGAGTACATATCCGTTGCTGCGGTAACGGCTGCTTAGGGTTCCGCTCTTACAGCGGGTCACTTTTGGAAGAGCGCCAAAAGTAACCATGGACTTGCTCCCTCGCAGCGGACGCCAAGAAGCGATATTTTAATCGTAACCTTGGAGGCACTTATGGCACAGCAAACCCGCCGCAGTTACACCGACGACTTCAAAGCCCAGGCAGTGACACTCGCC